>CAZOTR010000030.1:0-33891 GCA_964582755.1 uncultured Methylococcaceae bacterium
GGCAAACCCAATCTTCGGGAATATCTTCCCAGCGCGTTCCCGGCGGGATGCCGCCATCAGGATCTCCCTCGGCCTCGTCGTAGATATGTTCGCATTCCAGGCATTGGTATTTTTTAAAATCTGACATGGTTGTTCTCAACAAAGTCGGTTGCATAAGTTCCGCGAATTGGCGGACGCTGACGATGGGCGTTGTTATCAAGGCTTGTGCTTCGGAGAAATCACCGTCGCCGGTAATCAGGTAATCCGCCTGTCCGGTGCTGGCGCACACCAGAAACGGCGCGTCTTTGCGGTCGCGGGGAAAGTCAATTTCAGCTTTGGGTTCGATCAGTGTGGTATCAGTCGCGATGAGTTCCTGCCACCAACCTAACGTGGCTCCGTCCAAGGAAACAAAGGGCGGCGGATGACTTCCGTGTACTCGGAGAGAATGGCGGGTGTCACCAGCCATACCCAATTCGGCTGGGCCAGACACCATCGCAAGACCCTTTCCGGCAAGCGGTCGCGGATCACCGCCGACACCAGTATATTGGTGTCAATAACCACCCTCATCGGCGATTCCTATAGTTTTCTATCTCGGTGGCTATATCTTCGTCGCTCAGTCTCTGCGATGGCGGCAAGGCTTGCACATGTTGCATGAGTGCCGCCCAGCTTTCCTCACGTTCGGCGGGCGTGCGGCTTTGATTCACCACCAGCACCTCGAC
This sequence comes from uncultured Methylococcaceae bacterium, assembly GCA_964582755.1. Lineage (GTDB taxonomy): Bacteria > Pseudomonadota > Gammaproteobacteria > Methylococcales > Methylococcaceae > Methylumidiphilus. The sequence goes on from CAZOTR010000030.1 coordinate 699, forward strand.
CAAGCTGCCTTCGGCGAACGGCAGGCCGGACAACACCACCCGTCCGGTGGGTTCTATTCTCGCATAGGTTTTATAGGCTTGCATGTCGATAATCTTACGGGCAAATAAAGCATATTCGGGGCATCTCGCATAAATGAAGATGTTGCTGTCGGCAATCATTATTCCCTTCCAAGCAATGGCTTATCTTTGCGTATTTCACGTTGCCAAGCGACAGGGTCTTCAATTTCAAAGAAAGGGTTTCTTTGCGCCAACTGGGTTAAACAATCTCCTATTTTTTGTCTGCGTTGTTCTTCGGTCAATAGGGCGTCGGCCTTGCCATTGGGTTGGCAAGCGATATAGTTGTTGCCCGAATCTCTACAGCACTGTGTAAATTCCTTCATGCGGTGTTGCTATCAGATAAACCGAATCAACATGGAACTGTATCTTTTGTAGTTCAGCCGAGAGTAAGTCAATCTGAGCGAGACGCTCAGATCCGTCCAGAGGTGAACATTGCGTATCCAAAACGATGAGAAGGGCAGAACCACCTTAGGGTTCGGTAGTCCTTCAGTGACTTCTTCTTTGCAGTTGCGGAAACCCGTTGGAATATGTCTCGGTTATAGTTCTCGAAATCATCGCCCACTAGGCTATGAAATCCGCGAGTGTTCATCAATTCGGCTACAGCTTTGTTCTCTTTCCCGTCCTGAGGCCAAGTCACCTCGACTGTATGGACGTCGCCGGGGCGATCTAGGTGGCATATCGTTGCATCATATCCTTGACTTCCAATCCTGGGCTGACACAGCACATTGTCTTGGGGGAAGCGTGATAGCGAGTAGATGACGAGAGGGTAAATCTCTGGCACAAAATACGCATAGAGGCCTTGATGCAATCTAGCTTTCTTGACTTCGTTTGGACAGGATCGAATCTCTTCACGCTTTGCATAATACCATTCCGCGAGTGCCGATGGTGTGCGGGGTGTCTCCATGTCGATCTTTGTCAGAATGTCTCTCATTAAATGCCTCAGATGCATAGCCGAGCGTGGTAGGGTGCGGTGAGCTTGCGAACCGCACCAGATTACGGAACAAGAGCGGTGCGGTTCGTTCCTCACCGCCCCCTACGACATTGCCGAATTACCGCACCTTACCGCGTTACTGTTTCCCCCCTTTCTTCTGCATCATCCCCTTCGACGGATTGTAACCGACGACCGCCGCCGCCATGAACAACACTAGCGCGGCCAGGGTGTAGGCGCAGGCATGAAGGTTGAACTGGCCGTACAGCGCGAAGCGCAGCAGTTCCACCGCTTGGGAGAAGGGGTTGTATGCGGCCAGGGTCGCCAGCAGCGGGCTGGATTCTTGGATTTTCCACAGCGGATACAGCGCGGTGGACATGAAGAACATCGGGAAGATGACGAAATTCATCACCCCGGCGAAGTTTTCCAGTTGCTCGATGAAGGACGACAGCAGCAGGCCCAAGGCGCCCAGCATCAAGCCGGCCAGCAGCAGCGCGGGCAGCAGGGCGGCATAGCCTTCCGTCGGGGCTTGCACCCCGTAAAACCACGCTATCCCTAAAAAGGCGTAGGCTTGCAGCACGGAGACGGACACGCCGGCCAGCAGCTTGGCGAGGAGCAGGAACCCGCGGGGCAGGGGGCTGACCAGCAATGTCCGCATATTGCCCATCTCGCGGTCGTAGACCATCGACAACGAGCTTTGCATGCCGTTGAACAATTGGATCATGCCAACCAGGCCGGGGGTGATGTAGTCCTCGTAGAGGATGTAGGTTTCGTAAGGCGGCGTCGGCGACAGGCCCAAGGTGGAGCGCATCCCGGCGGCGAAGATGAACAGCCAGACCATGGGCCGCACCAAGGCGGAGACGAAGCGTTCGCGCTGGTGGACGAAGCGCATCAACTCGCGGGTGACGATGCCGCGCAGGGCGCGCAAATAGTGCAACAGGCTCATCTTTCCTCCCGCGTCAGTTGTTGGAAAGCCTCGCTGATTGTGGGCTTGCCGGTGGTTTCCAGCAATTCCGCCGGCCCTCCTTGGAAGCGGATTTTGCCTTTGTGCAGGACGATGAGGTGGTCGGTTTCGGCAATCTCATCGACTAGATGCGTGGCCCACAGCACGGCGATGTTCTGGCCGGCGCTGAGTTGGTGGACATAATCGACGATTGTCTTGCGGCTGGGCATGTCCAGGCCCACCGTCGGCTCGTCCAGCAGCAGCAAATCCGGCTTGGGCAGCAGGGCGCGGGCGATTTCCACCCGGCGGCGGTGGCCGCCGTTGAGTTGGCGGACTTTTTCGTGGCGGCGCTCGAACATGGCTTGCCGTTCCAATTCCTCTTGGATTCTCGCCTTGGCAAGCTTGCGCGGCAGGCCGTGGAGGTCGGCGTGGTAAAGCAGGTTGCTTTCCACGCTCAAGTCCATATCCAGCGTGGATTGCTGGAACACCACGCCTAGGCGCGCCAGGGCTTGGGTGGACTGGCGCTTGAGGTTGAAACCGGCGATTTCGATGCCGCCTTCGCGGGTGTCGTACAACCGGGTTATCAGCGAAAACAGGCTGGTCTTGCCTGCGCCGTTGGGGCCGAGCAGGATCGCGCATTCGCCGCTGGACACGTTAAAGCTGACGTGGTCCAAGGCGAGTTTTTCGCCATAGGCCAGGGACACGTTATCGACGAAAAGGGCGGGGGGCTGGTTCATGGCTTGACGGCGACGCCCCAAGGGTAATGGCCCACGGCCACGGATTTGACGACTTTGCGCTTGTCCAGGTCGATGATGGAGATGTCGTTGCTGACGCCGTTGGTGGTGTATAGCCGTTTCTCGTCCGGGGAGAATTCCAGGTTCCATACCCGTTGCCCCACTAGATAATATTCCATTACCTCCAGTTTCTGCGCGTCTATCATCGCCACCCGGTTGGACGGCCCCAAGGCCACATAGGCATAGCGGCGGTCCTTGTCGATGCGGATGCCCACCGGCTGGATTTTCTCCTGGGTGACGCCGGGAACCGCAAAGCTGATTTTCTTCAGCAGTTGCTTGGTTTCAACGTCGAACACCGAGAGGTTGCCGGCGATTTCCGAACTGACCCACAATTGTTTGCTGTCGGCGGTGAATTGGGCGGAGCGCGGGCGCGGATCGACCAGGGTATTGTCGGCGATTTCCAGCTTGGCCCGGTCTATCCAATGTGCCATGTTGGTGGTCTCGCTGGTGCTGACGACCCAGCGCCCGTCGGGGCTGACGGCGATGCCTTCGGGTTCGACGCCGACCGGAATCTGCTTGACGGCCTTGCGCTGGGCGATGTCGATGACGGTGACGAGGTTGTCGTCTTCGTTGGAGACATAGAGAAACTCGCCTTTGGGGTCCATGGCGAAGGTTTCCGGGTCTTTGTCCGAGGGCAGCTTGCCGACGGTTTTCAGGCTGGCCGTGTCGATGACCAGGATCGTGTTGTCGTCGCTGGCGGCGACGTACACCTGCTTCTGGTCCTTGCTCAACACGATGCCACGCGGGCGTTTGCCGATTTTGACGGTTTTGGTCAATTTGCCGGTGTTGCCGTCCACCACGGCCAGGGCGTTGTCCTTTTCCAGGGTGATGTAGAGGGTGTCGGCTTGGGCGTGGTTGCTGGCGAGACAGGCGGCGAGGAGCGCCGAGGGCAGGGCTTTACTCATTTTTGTGTATGGCATTGTGTTTCCGGCTGGTCAAATCCCAAAGTATCCAGTTCATTCTTTTGATGCAAAAACCCCTCGACCGGGGCCACCGCGACCAAGGAGCGTTCGGTCGCCAGCAACACTGGTTGGCGCAACTGGCCGTCCCAGGGGCGGAAGGAAAGCGGGACACCCTTGAAGCCGGCCAAGGCGAATTCGCCGCCTAGCATGAAGGCTTTGACCTTGTCGAAATCGGTGGACTTGGCCCGCGAGGCGGATTCGCCGATGGCGCGGACGGCCAGCCAGGCGGCGTAGTCTTGCTCGGCCATCCAGCGCCCGGCTTGGTCGTGGAAGCGGTTTTGCAATTGCAGGCCACCCCATTGCTCGTGGGTGAAGTGCCAAGCCGAGGGCACCAAGCCTTGGGTGCCGGCGACGGGGCGGGGCTGCCAGGTGCGGTAGGCGAGCAAGTCGCCGAAGGCGTCGGCCTCGTCGGCGACGACCAGCACGTCGTAGTCCACGCCTTGGGTGAACACCGGGATTTCCGACTCCGGCGTCCGGCGGTCGTCGAAGCTGTGCTGCCAGGGTTTTTCGGCGACGATTTTCACACCAAAGCGCTGGGCGGCGCGTTTGACGGCGGCGGCGTAGAGTTGGTCCGCCTCTTCCGGGCCGATGACGAGGAAGGCTTTCTGCCAGCGTTTTTTGCTAAGGAACTGCATCAGCGCGTCGGCCCGCATGGCACGGCTGGGCAGCAAATGCAGCAAGTTGGCGGCGCAATCCGGCCCGCGCAGGCGGTCGTCGCTGCTGCCCACGTCGTAAATTAAGGCATTGGCGGCTTCGGGCAGCTTGGCCAGGGCGGCGAGGGTGGCCGGCGGCAGGTCGGCGAGGATATGCCGATGGCCTTCCGCCAGCAATTGTTTGAACGCGGTGGCCGCGTCGGCGTCCGCGGACAGGCGGGTTTCTTTGAGAGTGTAGTTTTGGCGGGTGAAGCGGCCTGTGGTGTTGTTGTCGGCGATACCCAGCACCGCCCCTTGCAGGCCGGCATCGGCGGGGCGGGGCAGGAAAAAGGGCAGGGTCGGCGGGTTGGCCTTCGCTTGCGACAGGTAGGCGATGGGCACGGTGTCGGCAGGGGCTTGCGCCGGTTTGGCGGTTTCCGCCGCCGGGGCCGGTTTGGCCGGTTGCGCCGCTTTTTTCGCAGCGGCCGGGACGCTGGCCGCGTAGGCTAGGCAGAGGAGGCCGGTCAGGAAGGTCTTGCGGGCAGGGTTCATGGCGTTTCGGGTTTCGGACGGGGATGGAAGCGGCTTCGCGTGGGCGCAGCCCATAAAGCATACCCGATCATGCGTCCCTCAGGGGAGAGTCCCGTCGCTTTGCTTGGCTGTCCAACCGTCGGGGACAGGCCGGTCCGCTTGGCGCCCGGCTCAAGCTAGATGCCGCCGCCGGGTCTTGCGCGGGGCGGCGGGCTTGCCAAAAAGGCAGGCAGGGGAAACGCATTGTTTATCCGAACAACCCGGCAAAATGTCCGGGACAAGCTTCATGCCAAATTTAATTGATTGATTTGTATTGGTATTTTGAGGGGTTGGAAAAAATTTCCTGGAAAAGCTGGACAGCGTTTTTTTTTTCTTTAGACTTTGCGGCAGTTTCAGGGACGGAGCTACGATTGTAGAGTCGTCAAAGAGGAGGAGAGCTCGCGCGGGCGAATACAACAATAATAAACTGCGCATATTGCGTCGGCGGCTTGCCCGTCAGACCCAATGACTTTTAATAATAAAAATAACTGCCCGCCTTCGAGCGGGCATTTTTATGCCCAAAACGCGGGCAAAAAAAGGCGACCACACAGGGGTCGCCAAGAGGAGGAGATCATGGGGAACGGGCAAGCACGTCAATCAAGCGGGTGGCACGGTTGGCTCAGGGTTCACGTTGGCGTTGAGTATACCGTAATAACCCATTGTTTGTAATAAAGGTTTCTTATGGGGTGCAAAGGAAAGGCTTATTTATGGAGGCGGCGGGCGATTCTGCCCTAGGCATTTTCGGCGCGGCGGCGGGTTATGTTACGATCTTAAATTTGGCAGGGGGAAATGCGATGTCGAGTTATGGGAAAATTCTGCTGGCGACTGATTTTTCTGAATTTAGCGGCCAGACGGCGGAGCGGGCGCTGGAAGTGGCGGGCAGATTCGGGGGGGAATTGAGCTTGCTTCATGTGGTGGAGCCCGCGCCGATCAGCGATCCCGTCTATGGGGTCGTCATGCCGTTCGAGTTCGATCTGACCGGCGAAATGGTGGAGGCGGCCCGCGCCCGGCTGGCGAAGCTGGCGGACAGTTTGGGCATCCCCGGCGAGCGGCAATGGGTGGAGGTCGGCAACCCCAAAGCGGAAATTGTCCGCGCCGCCGAGGAACACGCTATCGACCTGATCGTGATCGGCACCCATGGCCGGCACGGCATCGGTTTGTTGCTGGGGTCGACGGCATCCAGCGTGGTCAACCATGCCGGTTGCGATGTGTTGACGGTTAGGTTGCGGGATGTCTGAGGCCGTTGCCTAGGGAAAAAAGCCAGCGTTTGGCAAGGCTGGGGGGCTATGCTTGCCTTGACGCTCTCTCCCACGCCCCATATGGTCGGCAGGACTGTTCCATCCTGCCCGACTTCTGGCCACCGCATTTTAACCCCTAGAATCCGCAAGCCCCGCGCTGGATGCCCGGCGCGTCCGGCGTGCAAGGGCCGTCACCGGGCGGCGGTTTTGTGCAATAGTTCCAGCAGCCGCCGCAAGGCAATCCGTGCGGAGGGAAACGCCAGCCTGTGCGGATCGAGGTCGGCGGGGGCGGCCAATTCATATCCAGCGACATCGTCGCCGGCCTTGATGGCGGAGATGTCGTCCGCCTCGCACACGAAATAGACATCTGTCGTTTTGTACACTATGCCGGCGTAGCGGTAGTCGTTCGGCGCGGAAGTCAGGTAGACGAGGTTGGATATGCGGAGGTTGAATTCCTCCATGACTTCCCGGCGCAGCGCGTCTTCCGCCGTCTCGCCGAACTCGATGAAGCCGCCGGGCAGGGCCAACATGCCTTTTTGCGGTTCTTTCGCCCGCACGCCCAAGACCAGCTTGCCCCGATGGAGCAGCAACGCTCCGGTCGCCGAGGCGCAGTTGAAGAAGAATGTGAAGCCGCAGGCCGGGCAACGGATGGCGCGTTCCCCCAGCCTGGACAGCGACGCGGCGCCGCAGCGCGGACAATGGGAAAAATCGGCGAAGGGAGTGTCGCGGGGAAAGCCGGAAGAGGGGATCATGTTGCTCCTGGCGGTGGTCGGTGGTTTTCTTTGGGGGCTAAGGGGATGCGCCCGCCCTTGGGCTGGCAACGTTGGCTTGGACAAGCATACACATGAAGATAGCGATCCTTTCCCGCAACAAGCAGCTTTATTCTACGCGCAGGCTGGCCGAGGCTGCCATGGCGAGGGGGCACGAGCCCCATGTGGTCGATGCCTTGCATTGTTTCATGGACATCACCTCGACCCGGCCGGCGATCCACCATAGCGACGAAAAGCTGGAAGGCTTCGACGCGGTGATCCCGCGCATTGGCGCGACCATCACCTTTTACGGGCTGGCGGTGTTGCGGCAGTTCGAGATGATGGGCGTCTATCCGCTGAACGAGTCGGTGGCGATAGGGCGTTCGCGCGACAAGCTGCGCTCCCAGCAATTGCTGTCCCGCGTCGGCCTGGGGCTACCGGTGACCGGCTTCGCGCACACCCCCGACGACATCAAAACCTTGATCCGCATGGTGGGCGGGCCGCCGCTGATCATCAAGTTGCTGGAAGGCACCCAGGGCAAGGGGGTGGTCCTGGCAGAGACGCAGCAGGCGGCGGAAAGCGTGATCGACGCCTTCCGCAAGCTGGACGCCAATTTCCTGGTGCAGGAATATGTGCGCGAGGCCGACGGCAGCGACATCCGTTGCTTCGTGATCGGCGGGCAAGTGGTCGCCGCGATGAAGCGCGTCGCCAAGGAGGGCGAGTTCCGCTCCAACCTCCACCGCGGCGGGCGGGCCGAGCCGGTGGAATTGAGCGAGGCGGAGCGGCAGACGGCGGTGCAGGCAGCCGAGACCATGGGGCTGAACGTGGCCGGCGTGGACATCGTGCGCGGCGCCGCCGGGCCGCTGGTGTTGGAGGTCAACTCCTCGCCCGGCCTGTGCGGCATCGAACAGGTCACCGGCCAGGATATCGCCGGGCTGATCGTCGAATTCATCGAGGACCATGCCAAGCCTGACCGCACCGGGACCAAGGGCACAGGCTAGTCCGGCGAGCCTTTCCGCCGGGCCGGGGTCAGAAAGCAAGGCCAGAAAACGCCGAGTGTTTTGTGCCGTGAAATGGATTGGGTCAGCTCCCCTGCCTAGCGGAAGCGGAAAATATCTGTTCTAATAAACCAACCTCTGGTCCGCCTGGCATCCCGGGCAAACAATAACAATAATGGAGAATGATGATGTCGAAAGGGCAAAACCTGCAAGATCCTTTCTTGAATGCCTTAAGAAAAGAACATGTGCCCGTGTCCATTTATCTGGTGAACGGCATCAAGTTACAAGGCAAGATCGATTCTTTCGATCAGTATGTCATCATGCTGAAAAATACTGTCAGCCAGATGGTTTACAAACATGCCATTTCCACCATCGTGCCTGCGCGGCAGGTGCGTGTGCCCAACATGTCCGAATTCCCCGAGGACGAGGAATAGCCGGACGGCTTCCCTTGTGCGATTCACCACTCCCCCTGCTTGGCCCGAGGCTTTCCTCCCGGTGAGGAGCGACGGCATTGTTTGACCGGCCGGACGCGGGCGAGCGGGCGGTCCTCGTCCATGTGCAGACTGGGGGGGGCGACCCGGAAGACTTGGCGGAGTTGCGCGAGTTGGCAATCTCCGCAGGCGCCCAGCCCGTGGCCGTGGTGACGGGCAGGCGGCAAACGCCCGACCCCCGCTATTACATCGGCACCGGCAAGCTGGAGGAGCTTTCCCAGGCTGTCGCCTCCACCCAGGCCGAACTCGTCCTGTTCAACAATAGGTTGTCGCCCAGCCAGGAGCGTAACCTGGAAAAGGCGCTGTCCGTGCGCGTGGTCGACCGCACCGGGCTGATCCTGGACATCTTCGGCCAGCGCGCCCGGACCTTCGAGGGCAAGCTGCAAGTGGAACTGGCCCAGTTGCGCCACATGGCGACCCGGCTGGTGCGGGGCTGGACCCACTTGGAGCGGCAGAAGGGCGGCATAGGCTTGCGCGGCGGTCCGGGGGAAACCCAGCTCGAAACCGACAAGCGCCTGCTGGAGCAGCGCATACGGGCGATCCAGAAGCGGTTGGACAAGGTCGGCCAACAGCGCGAACAGGGGCGCGCCGCCAGAAAGCGCGCGGACATGCCGGTGGTCGGTTTGGTCGGCTATACCAACGCCGGCAAATCGACGCTGTTCAACGTCCTTACCCGTGCGGAAGTGTATGCGGCCGACCAATTGTTTGCGACCCTAGACCCCACCCTTAGGCGCTACCAAGTCGCCGGCCATCTGGCCGTGGTGCTTGCCGACACCGTGGGGTTCATCCGCCATTTGCCCCATGAGTTGGTGGCGGCGTTTCGCTCCACCTTGAGCGAGGCCAGCGACGCCGACTTGTTGCTGCATGTGATCGATGCCACCGACAGCCGACTCGCCGACACCGTCGCCCAAGTGGAGGAGGTGCTGGCCGAAATCGGCGCGGAGCGGGTGCCCAGGCTGCAAATTTACAACAAGCTGGATTTGCTGGAAGACGCCAGCCCGAGGCTGGAGCGCGATGCGCAAGGCCAAGTGGACCGGGTGTGGCTGTCCGCCGCGACCGGGCAGGGCTTGGAATTGTTGGCCGAGGCCATCCTGGAGCGCCTAGGCGGCGCGACCCGCAGGCACGTCCTGCGCTTGGCCCCCGGCCAGGCCGGCTTGCGCGCCCGTTTGTTTAAAATCGCCAGGGTGTTGAGGGACGAGGTCGACGAGACCGGCGGCTGGACGATGGAAATCGAAATCCCGGCCAAGGACGCGAGATTGTTGCGCGAGTATGGGATAGGGCCGGAGGCGGAGGATGCGGAGGATGGCGCGGCAGAACCCGCGTAAAGCTTGGCGCGGATAATTTCATCCCGGCGGCTGTCAGTGTCGTGGGTTTCGCCGGAAACCACCACAAAAGTTTGAACTACACACTATCAGGAGTCATCCATGTCCTGGAATGAACCGGGCGGTAACAAAAAAGACCCTTGGAGCGGGCGGGATCAGCAGGAAACCCCTCCTGATCTGGAAGAGGTCATGCGCTCGTTGCAGGAAAAACTGGGCGGCTTGTTTGGCGGCGGCGGTTCCGGCGGCGGCAGCGCCAACACCGGCAAGACCTTGGGCCTGTTGGCCGCGATTCCGCTGGCCATTTGGGCGGCGACCGGGATCTACATCGTCGATGAGGGCAACCGTGGCGTGGTGACCCGTTTCGGCCAGTACACCGAGACGACCGGGCCGGGGCCGCATTGGCGTTTGCCCGCGCCCATCGAAAGCCACGCCATCGTCAATGTCGAGAAGCAGCGCTCCATCGAGGTCGGCTACCGCACGGGCGGCCGCCAGCAAACCCCGCTGGTCGAGAAGGAAGCCCTGATGCTGACCCAGGACGAAAACATCGTCAATGTCGGCCTGTCTGTCCAATACCAGATCAACAACGCCAAGAATTATCTGTTCAAATTGCCGCTGGACCCTGTGCCGACTTTGGTCCAGGTCACTGAGAGCGCCGAGCGCGGCGTCATCGGCAAAAGCACCATGGACTTCGTGTTGACTGAGGGCCGCGCCGTCATTGCCCAGGAGATCAAGGCGGAAATCCAGAAGGTTCTCGACCAGTACGAAGCCGGCATCACCGTGGTCACGGTCAGCCTCAAGGACGCCCAGGCGCCGGAGGAGGTGCAGAGCGCCTTTGTCGATGCGATCAAGGCGCGCGAGGACGAGCAGCGGCTGAAGAACGAGGCCGAGGCTTACGCCAACGAGATCGTGCCGAAGGCGCGCGGCGCGGCGACGCGGCTTGAGCAGGAGGCCGAGGCCTACAAGCTCAATTTGATCGCCAAGGCCGAGGGTGAGGCGCGGCGCTTTGAAAAACTGCTGGCGGAGTATCAAAAAGCCCCGGAAGTGACCCGCGAACGGCTTTATCTCGATGCGATGCAGACTGTGCTTGAAAAGACCCACACCGTCCTGTTGGACGTGAAGGCCGGCAACAACATGATTTATCTGCCCATTGATGACAAACACCGGCCCGCCGCCGTGGCGGAGCCGCCGAAAGACAGCGAGAACGCGCAAACCGTCCAGGATTTGCCGGACGGCGTGGTGAAGGCTGTCCGGGGCACTGTGGAGCGCGAACGCGAGGGGAGGCCGCAACGATGAAGCGGAATGTTCTTATCTTAGGGCTGGCCTTGGCCGGGGTTTTGGGCAGCATGTCGGTGTTCACCGTCGGCGAGTCGCAAAAGGCCATCAAGTTCCGCTTGGGGAAAATTGTCGAAACCGAATTCGAGCCGGGCCTGCATGTCCAGATTCCGTTCATCAACAACGTCAAGAAGTTTGACGCGCGTTTGCTGACCTTGGATTCGACGCCCTCGCTGTTCATGACGTCCGAAAAGAAGAATGTCAACGTCGATTACTTCGTCAAATGGAAAATCAAGGATGTGGAAAAATTCTACACCTCGGTTTCCGGCGACGTGACGCAGGCCAACGCCCGGCTCGACCAGATTGTCCAGCCGGCCTTGCGCAACGAATTCAGCTCGCGCACCATCAAGCAGGTGGTGTCCACGGACCGCGCCCAGATCCGCGACAACGTCATCGCCATGGCCAACCGGCAAGTGGAGGAGGGCGACAAGGGCGGCGGCAAGGGCATAGGCATCGAGATAGTCGATATCCGCATCATCCGCATCGACCTGCCCAAGGAGGTCAGCGACTCGGTCTACCGCCGCATGCAGACCGAACGCGCCGGCGTGGCGTGGAACTTCCGCGCCCGTGGCGCCGAAATGGCCGAGGGCATCCGCGCCGGCGCCGACCGCCAGCGCGAGGTGATTTTGGGCAACGCCTACCGCGACGCCGAAATCAAGCGCGGCGAGGGCGACGCGACCGCCGCCGAGATCTATGCCCGGGCCTATGGCAAGGACAAAGATTTCTTCGCCTTTTACCGCAGCCTGACCGCCTACAAGCAGTCGTTCAAGAACGACGGCGACACCATTGTGCTGGAGCCGAATTCGGAATTCTTCCAGTATTTCAAGAAATCGACGAAGTAAACCATTATGTTGACGGAAGACCGCTGGCTGCTTCCCGAGGGGATAGAGGAAGTCTTGCCCGCCGAGGCGGGACGCTTGGAGAGTCTGCGCAGGGAGGTGCTGGATCTGTTTGAATCCTGGGGTTACCGCTTGGTCATGACCCCGATGATCGAATACATCGAGTCTTTGTTGGTGGGCACGGGCCACGACCTGGATCTGCAAACCTTCAAGCTCGTCGATCAAATCTCCGGGCGCTTGATGGGCATGCGCGCCGACATCACCCCCCAGGTGGCGCGGATCGACGCGCGCAACGGCCTCGCCGACATTCCCGCCCGCTTCTGTTATCTCGGCACGGTGTTGCAGGCCCAGGCCGACCATTTGGAAAAAACCCGCAGCCCGCTACAGGTGGGGGCGGAGTTGTACGGCCATGCCGGCTGCGCCAGCGACCTGGAAGTGATTCGGCTGATGCTGGCGATGCTCGCTGCCGCCGGCCTGGACAACATCCATCTGGATCTGGGCCATGTCGGCATCTACCGTGGGTTGGCGGGCCAAGCCGGTTTGGACCCGGCCCAAGAAGCCGAATTGTTCGACATTCTGCAACGCAAGGCCGCCCCCGATTTGCACGATTTTTTCGAGGCCAATCCTGTGGCCCCGGAGTCGGCGGATATGCTCTCCGCCTTGGTCGAGTTGCACGGCGACGCCAGCGTCCTTGCCGAGGCCGCCACGCGGCTGGCCGGGGCGGACGAATCTGTGGGGCGGGCCTTGGCCGAATTGGCAAGCATTGCCGACAAGCTGGCCGAGGGTTTCCCGCATCTGCCCGTCCACTTCGACTTGGCCGAGTTGCGCGGCTACCATTACCACCGGGGCGTGGTGTTTGCCGCGCTGACGGAAGGCTACGGGCGCGAACTGGCCCGCGGCGGCCGCTACGACGGCATCGGCCAGTCCTTCGGGCGCGCCCGGCCCGCCACCGGCTTCAGCGCCGACTTGAAAGTCTTGGCCCGGCTTGCGGGGGAAAAGGCTGACAGTTTTGCGGAACGGACGGTCTTCGCGCCCGCTGCGGATGGCGAAGGGTTGGATGCGAGGATAGCCTCCTTGCGTGCCGAAGGCTGGCGCGTCATCCGCGAATTGGCCGGGCAAACCGGCGGCGCGGCGGCCATGGGGTGCGGGTACGAACTGCTTGAACACGACGGTGGCTGGAAACTGGTGCCTGTGGTGGCCTGAGGCCGGCGGCGAAAACAACAAAACTGCTGATACGGAAGCAACAAAATGGGTAAAAACGTAGTAGTCATCGGCACCCAGTGGGGTGACGAAGGCAAGGGCAAGCTGGTCGACCTGCTCACCGAGCGCGCCGACGCCGTCGTCCGATTCCAGGGGGGGCACAATGCCGGCCACACCCTGGTCATCGACGGCAAGAAGACCGTCCTCCACCTGATCCCCTCGGGCATCCTGCACGCAGGCGTGCGTTGCGCCATCGGCAATGGCGTGGTGCTGTCGCCGCAGGCGCTGCTGGAGGAAATCGCCGTGTTGGAAAAGGCCGGCGTCCCGGTGCGCGAGCGCTTGGCCGTTAGCGAGGCCTGCGCCCTGATCCTGCCGGTGCATGTTTCCCTGGATCTGGCGCGGGAGAAGGCGCGTGGCAGCAAGGCCATCGGCACCACCGGGCGCGGCATCGGCCCGGCTTACGAGGACAAGGTCGCCAGGCGCGGGCTGCGCGCCGGCGATTTGCTGAATCCGGCCGGATTCGCCGAGCGACTCAAGGAATTGCTCGAATACCACAATTTCGCGCTGACCCAATACTACCAGGCGGAGGCGGTCGATTACGAACAGACCCTGGCCGAGGCGCTGGCCTTGGGCGAACAGATCGCGCCGATGTTGGCGGACGTGTCCGAAGAGTTGTATGCCTGCCGCGACGCCGGCCAGAACGTCCTGTTTGAGGGGGCGCAAGGGGCGATGCTCGACATCGACCACGGCACCTACCCCTATGTCACCTCGTCCAACACCACTTCTGGCGGGGCCGCCTGCGGCAGCGGCGTGGGCTTGCTGGATTTCGACTATGTGTTGGGCATCACCAAGGCGTATTCCACTCGCGTCGGCAACGGGCCTTTCCCCACCGAGTTGATGGACGAAGTGGGCAAGCATTTGTCCAGCAAGGGCGCGGAATTCGGCGCCACCACCGGGCGGGCGCGGCGCTGCGGCTGGTTCGACGCCGTGCTGATGCGCAAGTCCGCCCGCCTCAACAGCCTCACCGGCATCTGCTTGACCAAGCTGGATGTGCTGGACGGCTTGGAAAAGATCGGCATTTGCACGGCCTACCAGATGGACGGCCGGCAGCTCGACACGGTTCCGGTGGGCGCGGAGAAATACGCCCGTTGCCAGCCGATCATGGAAGAATTGCCGGGTTGGAGCGAATCCACCGTCGGCGTGACGGCTTACCAAGACCTGCCCGCCAACGCCCAGGCTTATGTCCGGCGCATCGAGGAATTGGTGGGTGTGCCGGTGGACATCCTCTCCACCGGCCCGGACCGCAACGAAACCATCGTCCTGCGCCATCCTTTCGACTGAGGCTTGGCCGCGCTGGCGGCCTCAAACGCCAAGCTCCCATCGACGGCGCTTGCAATAACCGAACGCTAGACGGGTTGCCGGGTGTCCAACGCACCCGGCCGCCTTGCCGCCGGCGGGAGGCATGCTTTTCCGCGATGCGCCAATCCCCCTATTCCCTTGCCAACGCCCGCCCCGTGCGGAAGTATTCGTATGCTTCCATCGCGGACTTTTGTGTGCCTGGTTCTGGGCTTGTATTGGCCGGGCGGGAAGTCTGCAATAAGGTGGCGGGGAATTTGAACATGCCGCAGACTGTCGTGAGTAGGCGACGGTTATTTCCTGGTGACGGGAGGGAATACATCTTGCGATGTGCGGCCTATGAGTTTCGGTGAATTAACTATTTCCGGATAGTTGGCGAGTGCTATTCTGCGGGTATGCTAGCCCGAGGGTGGAGTATATGCATAGATGAAAAAATTTCTGGCATCTGGGCATGGCCTGCAATAGACTCTCATCGCAGCCATTGCCGTAGTGAATACCTAATTAAGATTGTTGGCAGTTCTCCAATACAGTCAAATACTCTATTGGTCCTTGCGGCCCGGCAATGCGTTTTTGCCGGTTGCCAGGGGTGGGGCAAATGCCACAGTATTCATTGTCCTGCCCCGATATTGCGCGGCGGCGGGGGTGGCGCATTATTATGATGCAGCCCTTCATTATGTAGGGGATTTATAAAGCCCTGAAAGATATGCAAAAGATATTTGGCATTTAATTTGCATGATATTTTTCAATTATGTTCGGATGTGCGGTGATGGATCATGTGAATCAATCCCTATAGTTTAGTGGAGGCAGGCCGATGAAAGCCGTGAATATGCGAGTCAACAAGCTGCCGCAGGATGCGAGATACCCTGTGGGTGTTTTGGCTTTGGGTTTTGAAGGGATGGATCTGGAAAGGCTGAAGAAAATTTTTGAGCACGCCCCCTTGGGGGAGCGGAGTTATGTCCTGGCATATCCTGCGGGCGGGGGGTGCTTCGATATTCTTCTGGTGAATTACGACAGTCCGTCCGCGTTGCGTGAGAAAGACGCGCTGTTTGCGAAGGCGCCAAACACCCCGGTGGTGGCGGTGAGCCGGGGAGCATTGGACGAGGCGCCGGCATATCACTTGCGTGGCATGTTGATTGCCGCTAGAGTTCTGGCTGTCCTCGACAGGATTCCACTTCCTGACCCGGCGGCGGCCCCCATCCCCGCCCGTCCTGCGCCTGCCGCTGTGTTGCCTGCCAGCAGAGGCTGGTCCAGGCTGCCGGCGGCGCCTGAGCGCAAGCCCCCCGCCGTGGCGCCCGTGGTGCGGCTGGAGCCTGCCCTAGGCTATCGCGCGCTGGTGGTCGATGACAGCGTGGCGATACAAAAGTCATTGGAATTGAATTTGACCGCCTTGGAGCAGATCGCGGCGGTTGATTTTGCCGACAGCGGGGAAGCCGCCCTGGAGAAGGCCAAGGCCGTGAAGTACGACTTGGTCTTCCTGGATGTGATGATGCCAGGGATCGATGGCTATGAAACCTGTTCGCAGTTGCGCAAGATCCCGGAATACAAAAAAACCCCCATCATCATGGTGTCGGGGAAGACTTCGCCTCTGGACGAAGTGAAAGGCGTCATTGCCGGCTGCACCACATACTTGGCAAAGCCCGTGCAGCAGGAGGCGTTCCAAAAACTCAGCCGCCGGATTCTGGCGTGGTTGGAGAACTATCACCAGCCCGGCGGTAAAAATCAGCACTGATGCTGCCGTTGTGGCGGGCATCGGGCTAGTGTCCCACCCACCCTACGAAAGAAAAACATGGCTATCCAAAAGATATTGATTTGCGATGATTCGCCCACCGACTTGGCAAATTTGAGAAACGCCTTGCAAGCCACCAATTGCATACTGCTGACCTCCACCAACGGCGCGGACGCGGTCAGCAAGGCCAAGTCGGAGAAGCCCGACGTCATTTTCATGGACATCGTCATGGACGGAATGGACGGCTTCGCCGCCTGCCGCAGCCTGCGCGACAACCCGGACACGAAGCATATCCCAGTCATCGTGGTCAGTTCCAAGCAACAAAAGGCGGATCGTGTCTGGGCGCAAATGCAGGGAGCGAAAGACCTCATCGGCAAGCCCTATGACGCAAAGGAAGTCCTCGACAAGCTGTCCGCGCTCTAGGCGTGCGGCCCTTGTGAAATTGTGACGCAGAGCCGCCACCCTATGGATTCGGAAGCCCTCGAAGACACTGGCTTGCCAACGCCCGGCGGGCTGGCAGCGGCGGAAGCCGATTCCGGCGCGGCGGCTTTCTTCGGTTTCCGCGTGGGCGGCTTGGGGCTTTTGGTCCCGGTGGGCATCTTTTGCGAGGTGATCGAGCAGGCGCAGGTCAATCCGCTGCCCAACACGCAGCCTTGGTTTGGCGGCTTGCTGAACCTGCGCGGCAATCTGGTTCCGGTCATCGACTTGCATCGCTTGTTTGGCGAAGAGGCGGTCGATGCGAAAAAACGCCGTCTGTTCACCATCGACAAGGGCGAGAAAGCCGTGGCGCTGTGGATTGACGGCCTGCCACAGGTTTTTGGCGCTTTCCCCCAACCGTTGGCCCAACTTCCGCCCCTCCCCGCCGCGTTGGCCTCCCATGTCCGCGCGGCCTATCCACAACCAGCGCAAATCTGGCTCCACGTCCAATTCGACGGGTTTTTCAAGGCGTTGGGCCGTCAAATCGCCTTGGGCTAGAGTCCCCCAAGGAATCTTAAGCGAAACCGGCCAACACGGGCTTTCTCCCGCCGGGCCTGACTGAAAGTGACCAAGCCATGACCCAGCACTCATTGAACAAATTGGATGGGCTTGCCTTCCCGGCGGATGGGGGGACGGGTGCCGCCGCGGCGGATTATGTGGCGGTAATTGAAACTCTGGCCGCCCAGGCCGGACTCGACGGGCTACAGGGTTTGCAAGATGCCAGCCTGTTGCTGGTGGAGGCGCTGCACGAGCAGACGGAGGGCGGAGCGCTTGCCCCCGGCGCCGAGGTCCGCGACTTGCTCGACACCTGGCCCAGCCTAGTCGAGGCATACCGCCAGGATCCCGTCGCGGCCACCCCGGCCATCATCCACTTGCTGCGCCATCCTGGATTGCGGCTTCCGTTGGCCGACGAGGAATTCTCCATCATCGAAGCCATGCTGTTGGAGGATGCCGGCCCGCAGACGGAAGCAACCGGGCCGGACTGGCCGGACAGCCCGGATTTTTATGAGGCCGATGAGGGACAAGGACGCGCAGCCCTCGGCGAGGCTGACGGGGATAGGGAGCAGCGCCTGCGTTTGTTACCGAAGAAAGCGCGGGAACTCGTCGAATTGCTGTTGATGCAGGCGGACATGGTCGATGCCAGGTTGCAGTCCGTCGCGTCCGGCGACCCGCTGTCGGCGGCGGAGGATTCGCAAGAGGCGAGGGAGCAGTTGGAGCGCTTTGCCAACGCGGCGCAAACCGTGGGCTTTGCCGGGCTGGCGCGGCTGTGCGAAGCCGTCGATGCCAACATACAACACTTCCTCGCGCAGTCGCCGGCATTCACCGCCGGGCAATCGGGCTTGCTGCGCGATTGGCTGGGCGGGGTCAAGCGCTATCTGTTGGCTTTCGCCGACGCCGAGGCGGGCCGGAATCTGCTGGCCCGGTTGGCCGACCCGCGTTGGCCGTTGCCGCTTGCCGCCGAACTCGGCGCGGCGTTGTTGGAACAGATGGCGGGCTTGGACGCGGACGCGTGGGGCCGGGAAGAAACCGCCCGCGAGCAAGCCGCGACGGAGGAGGATGTCTCCCTGCGGTTGCCCGACGACGTGAACCACGAATTGCTCGACATCTTGTTGCAGGAGTTGCCGGTCCACACCCGGCAGTTTTCCGAATCCATACAACGGCTGCAAGCCGAAGGGAATCTGCACGACATCGAGGTTGCCCAGCGCATCGCCCACACCCTCAAAGGCTCCGCCAACACCGTGGGGATCAAGGGCGTCGCGGTGCTGACCCACCACTTGGAAGACATCTTGCTGGCTTGCGCCAAGGAGCGCAGATTGCCCGGCCCCGCGTTGCTGGATGCCATCATCGACGCCACCGACTGCTTGGAAGCCATGGGCGACGCGCTGTTGGGGTTGGGCGAAGCGCCGTCCGACGCGCGGGCGGTGTTGCAGGCGGTCATGGATTGGGCCAACCGCATCGACCGCGACGGCCTCCCGCAGGCGGACGAGCCTGTGCCGCAACGGCAGCCTGGGGAAGAGGGGCTTGCCGACGGCGGACAGCCGCAAGCCGCGCTGCCGTCCCAAGTGGCGACGGTGCGCGTGGCCGGCGAGCTGGTCGAGGATTTGTTCCGGCTTTCCGGCGAAAGCATCATCCTCAACGGCCAGGCGCAAGAGCGCCTGCGCCGGATGAAAGCCCAGATCCAGGCCATGCAAACCCAGTTCGAGTTGCTGCGGCTGGTGGGCGCGGAATTGGACACTTTGATCGACCTCAGGGATCTGTCTGGGCGCGGCGGTGCGGGGCAAGATTTCGACGCCTTGGAAATGGACCAATACAACGAACTGCACACCGCCAGCCGGCGCTTGGTCGAGGCGGCGGTCGACGCGCGTGAAATCAGCCTGGACGCCAGGAAAGAACTGGATTTCATGGATGAAATCTTGGAATACCAGCAAAGTCTGGTGATCGACACCCAAGGCGCGGTGATGCGGACGAAGCTGGTGCCCATCGCCTCGGTGGCCCCGCGCCTGCAACGAAGCCTGCGCCAGACCTGCCGGTTGACCGGGAAGCAGGCCGAACTAAGCCTAAGCGGCGGCCAGTTGCTGATCGACGGCGACACCCTCAACAATTTGCTAGACCCGCTCATGCACTTGTTGCGCAACGCGGTGGACCACGGCATCGAAAGCGCGGAGGACCGGCTGGCCCTGGGCAAGCCACGCCAAGGGCAGATTGCCATCGACTTCGCCAGCGAAGGCAACGACATCCGGGTGCATTGCCGCGACGACGGGCGTGGCCTGGATTTCGCCGCCATCCGGGCGGCGGGCGAGCGGCGCGGCTTGTTGCGGCCGGGGCAGGCGGTTTCCACGGAAGAATTGCAACGTCTGATCCTCAGCCCCAATTTTTCCACCCGCAGCCAATCGACCCAGACCTCGGGGCGCGGCGTGGGCATGGACGTGGTCCGCGCCCAGGTGCTCGCCTTGGGCGGCTCGCTGTCCTTGCACTCTTCGGAAGGACGCGGCTTGACGGTCGAAATGCGTGTGCCCTTGCCGTTGAGCCGCTCGCACGCCCTGCTGGCCCAGGTCGGCCAGCACCGCGTGGTGATTGGCGGCAGGGGGCTGGCTGAAATCTTTTATTCCAGTGTGGGCGAGTTGCAAGAGGCGGAAGACGGGCCGAAGCTGCTGGTGGACGGCCGGCTGTACCCGGCGGTCAAGCTGGACAGCCTGCTGCATGTCGCCGACCCCCGCCGGGGGCAGCGCCCGCATGGGGCCATCCTGCTGGTGCAAGGCGAGGAGCAAGTGACGGCGGTGCTGGTCGATGCCGTCATCAACAGCCGCGATGTCGTCATCAAGAGCTTGGGGGCTTACATTGCGAAAATTCCCGGCATCATGGGCGCGACCATCTTGGGTGACGGCGCGGTGGCGCCGGTGGTCGACATCCCCGAATTGCTGCGGGCGCCGGTCCTTGCCGGGCAAGAGGCCGCTGCCGGCCACGCGGAGGCGGAGGAGGCGGCCTTGGCGATCCCGACTGTCTTGGTGGTGGACGACTCCTTGAGCAACCGCCGCGCCCTGGAGCAACTGCTGGCGGACGCGGGCTTCCGGGTGCGCACCGCGCACGACGGCGTGGAGGCGGCGGAATTGCTGGCGCGCGTCAAGCCGGCCCCGGCCATCGTGCTCACCGACTTGGAGATGCCGCGCATGAACGGCATCGAGTTGGCGGCGCATATCCGCGCCCAGCCCGGCGGCAGGACGCTGCCGGTCATCATGATTACCTCCAGGACCACGCAACGCCACCGCAAGCTGGCGGAGGATGCGGGCGTCGATTTCTACCTCACCAAGCCGGTGCTGGAAGACGACCTGCTGGACAAGATGAATGGCTTGCTGGCGCGGGAACGGCAGGCAAACCGTGGATTGGAAATGGAGCCGGCTTAAGGCCCGGGGTTTCCACGACAAGGAACCCCTTAAAGTCAGAGGCATCCATCAACGCATCACCGCTCAAGGGCAACTCAATCTATGAAACGACTATTGTCAGATTTGCTGGGCCGGCTTCAATTGTGGCAGAAGCTAACGATATTGGGCGGGATCGCCGCCGTGCTAGTCGCCGTCCTGTTCTATCTAATCTTCGTCGGCCAGCAGGCCATCATCGACACGGCCTTGCAGGAACAAAGGGGCTTGGCGCCCGCGGTCAAGATGCTCGACGTGTTGCGGGCCACGGCCAAACACCGCGGCCTCTCCGCCAGCTTGCTGGCCGGCAAGGAGTCGCTGGATGCGGACCGCCGCAAGCAGAAGACCCAGGTCGATGAGACCGTCGCCGCCTTCGACGCCGCCGCCAAGGGGCTGGAATATCCGGGGCTGGCGGAGCAATGGCAGCGGTTCAAGGAAGATTGGGCCAAAACCGCCCAGGGAGTCGAAACCCGCGCCTTGAGCCGGGAACAAAGCTGGGCCGCCCACACCCGGCTGAACGGCCAGGCGCTGGCCTTGCTGCGGGTCATCACGGACGGCGCCCGCCTGAGTCTGGACCCCGACCCCGCCACCTACTACCTCATCCAGGCCATCCTTTCCAACTCGGCCATCTTGGGCGAGAAGCTAGGCCAGGCGCGCGGTTTTGGCGCGTCGCTGCTTGCCAAGTCCGAGGCTTTGCGCGGGCAGGCGAAGCCGGCGGCGTCCGGGACGGCCCACGACGGCGTCACCGTGCAAGACCGCGCGGCGGTGTACAGCATGGTTGACCGGGCGACCGAGAGCTTCGAGGATATGAGGCAACAGCTTGGCCAATTCCAGCAGGCCGCGCCCGAGGGCATGAAAAAGCGCCTGGAGGCGCCCGCCCGCCAGATGGAGGTTTTAGTCGGCAGCGCCTTGCCGCTCTCCCGCACCGAGATTGTGGAGGCCGCCAATTTGACCTATTCCTCGACCGACTACTTTGCCGCCTTCACCCAAGCCATCGACGCGGTGTTCGCCGTCGCCGACGCCGGCAGCGCCGCGCTCCAGGATCTGTTCGCGCAAAAGGTCAAGCATGCCCGCACCGCCCAGTACACGACCTCGGCCTTCATCTTGCTGGTGTTCGTGCTGGCCGCGCTGATCGCCCTGTTCATCTCGCGCTCCATCACCGGCCCGGTCGGCCATCTGGCGGGCGTCATGGACAAGCTGGCCAGTGGCGACAGTTCGGTGCGCGCCAATTTGGAAACCTTCGACGAAATCGGTGCCTTGGGCCGGCAGTTCGACATCATGGTGGACCAGCGCGAAGCCGTCAGTGAAAAGATCCGCCGGGAAAACGAGCAACTCAACAACTCGGTGATCGAACTGATCCAGGCGGTGGCCAAGCTGGCCGACAAGGATTTGACAGTCAGGGTGCCGGTGGCCGAGGACATCACCGGCCTGGTGGCGGACGCGCTGAACCTGCTGTCCCAAGAGACTGCCAGCGTCATGAACCGCGTGGTGGACATCGCCGGCAAGGTCGCCTTGGTTTCCCGGCAGGTGAAATCCCAGGCCGACACCGTCATCGACGTGGCGGCGGAGGAAAAGCGCGAGGTGGAGCAAGCCGCCGCCGAGCTGGACGAGGCGTCCACGGTCATGCAGGACATCGCCCGGCTGGCGTTGAACTGCAACCTGGCGGCGGAGACCGCCATCCAGAACACCGACAAGGCGCAAGAAACCGTGTTGGGCACCGTCGAGGGCATCACCACCATCAGCGACACCATCCGCGAGACGGAAAAGCGCATCAAGCGCCTGGGCGAGCGTTCCGAGGAAATCGGCGGCGTGGTCAGCCTCATCAACAACATCGCCGAGCGCACCCACATCCTCGCCATCAGCGCCTCCATGCACGCCGCCTCGGCCGGCGAGGCCGGGCGTGGCTTCTCGGTGGTCGCCAACGAAGTGCAAAAGCTGGCCGAAAACGCCCGCGAGGCGACCTCCAAAATCACCAGCCTAGTCAACAACATCCAGTTGGAGACCGCCGACACCGTGACGACGATGAACGAAGCCATCAGCCAGGTTGCGCAAGGCACCGCCCTCGCCCAGCAAGCCGGCAGCGAGATGCGGCAGACGCGGGACACCACCGCCGAGCTGGTGCAACTGGTGCGCCGCATCGCCGACGGCTCCAAATCCCAGGCGCAAACCTCCCGGCAATTGCGCGAACGCGCCCGGCAGATTCAGCAAAGCACGGAGCAGACCTACCAGCAGTTGCAGGAGCAAGGCGTCCAGACCGAACGGTTGGTGGGCTTCTCGGGGGAGTTGGTGGAAGCGGTGGGCGTGTTCACCCTGCCCAAGGCTGCGGAGGCTTGACGCCATGGGGAATACTTTCGCGCGATTGTTTGGCCGGCTCCGTTTGTGGCAGAAATTCGCCCTGTTGGGCCTGCTCGCCACCCTGTTGGCCGTCCTCCCGTTCTATTTGTTCGTCAAAGCCCAGCAAGAACGCATCGACACCACCCGGCTCGAACAAGAGAGCCTCAAGCCGGCGGCCAAGCTGTTGGAGATCGTGCAGGCTGCGCAGAAACACCGCGACCAGACCGCCATCATCCTGGGCGGCCAGGCGGTCGCGGAGGGCTTTGGCCGCCGCAAACAGAAAAACAAAATCGACGAGGCCGTCGCCGCGTTCGACGCCATGGCCCAGGAGCTCCATTATCCGGGCTTGGCGGAGGGTTGGGGTCGGCTGAAAGACGATTGGGCCGCTCTTGCGCGAGGGCTTGATGCCCACACGCTGGACGCCGCCCAAAGCTTCGAGGCGCACAGCAAGCTCATTGACGAAACCCTTGCCTTGTTGCAAACCACGCTGGCAGGCTCGGGGCTTGACCTGGACGCGAACGCGGCCAGCTACTACCTGATCCAGGCCATCTTGGCCGACGCCCCATACCTCAGCGAAAGAATGGCCCAGGCCCGCGCCTTTGGCTCGGACATCTTGATCAAACCGGAAATGGCGCGCGGGTTGGCCGGGAAGGGCGCGGCCGACGCGCCCGCACAGGCCGAGGCCGGCGTCACGCTGCGCGAGCGCGTGCAGTTGTACAACCTGACCGACCGGGCCAAAGAGCGCCTGGACGACACCAAGCGCAAGCTGGGGCTGTTCAAACTCACCGCGCAGCAATCCAAAGAAGCGTTGGACGGACCTGTCCGGCAGGCCAACGCCTCCATTGAGAATGCCATCAAGCTTGCCCGTGCGCAGATCGTGGATGCCGACAAAGTGTCATTCCCGCTGAACGAGTTCCGCACCCAATTCACCGAGGCCATCGACGCGGTGTTCGCCTTGGTGGCGCCGGGCGTCGCCGTGCTCAACGCGGAGTTCGACCGGCAGATCCGCGCCGCGCGCACCGCACAGTATGTCACTTCCGCTTTCCTTCTGGCGGTGTTCGCCATCGCCGCGCTCATCGCCTTCTACGTTTCCCGTTCGATCACCCAGCCGGTGGGCCATTTGGTCAGCGTCATGGACAGGCTGGCGAGTGGCGACAGTTCGGTGCGCGCCAATCTCCAAGACTTCG
The DNA here is from genome assembly GCA_964582755.1 of uncultured Methylococcaceae bacterium. GTDB lineage: Bacteria > Pseudomonadota > Gammaproteobacteria > Methylococcales > Methylococcaceae > Methylumidiphilus. The sequence continues at coordinate 24,748 of CAZOTR010000030.1, forward strand.
ACGAAATCGGCGTCCTCGGCCACCACTTCGACGCCATGGTGGACCAGCGCGAGGCGGCCAGCGAGAAGGTCCGCCAGGAAAACGAACAACTCAACAACTCGGTGATTGCGTTGCTGCAAGCGGTGGCGCGGCTGGCCGACAAGGATTTGACGGCCAAGGTGCCGGTGGCCGAAGACATCACCGGCCTAGTGGCCGACGCGCTAAACTTGCTCGCGCAAGAAACCGCCACCGTGCTGAACCGCGTGGTGGACATCGCCGACAAGGTCGCCTGGGTTTCCCGGCAGGTGAAATCCCAGGCCGACACCGTCATCGGCGTGGCGGCGGAGGAAAAGCGCGAGGTGGAGCAAGCCGCCGCCGAACTGGACGCGGCTTCTGCCGCCATGCAGGACATCGCCGAACTGGCGCTCTCCTGCGCCCAAGCCGCCGAGCAAGCCATCCACAACACCGACAAGGCGCAGGCAACCGTGTTGGGCACCGTCGAGGGCATCGCCACCATCCGCGACACCATCCGCGAGACGGAAAAGCGCATCAAGCGCCTGGGCGAGCGTTCTCAGGAAATCGGCGGCGTCGTCAAGCTCATCAACGGCATCGCCGATAGCACCCACATCCTCGCCGTCAACGCCGCCATGCATGCGGCCTCCGCCGGCGAGGCCGGGCGCGGCTTTGCGGTGATTGCCAACGGCGTGCAAAAGCTGGCCGAGAACGCCCACGAGGCCACCTTGAAAATAGCCGGCTTGGTCAACAACATCCAGGCGGAGACCGCCGACACCGTGACGACGATGAACGATGCCATCAGCCAAGTGGTGCTAGGGACGACGCTGGCCCAGCAGGCCGGCAGCGAGATGCGGCAGACGCGGGACACCACCGCCAAGCTCGTGCAATTGGTCAAGCGCATCGCCGACAGTTCCACGGCCCAGGCGCAAACTTCCCTGCACTTGCGCGAGCGCGCCCTGCTGATCCAGCAAAGCACGGAGCAGACCTACCGGCAGTCGCAGGAGCAAGGCGCACAGACCGAGCGGCTGGTGGGTTTTTCGGGGGAGTTGGTGGAGTCGGTGGGCGTGTTCAACCTGCCCAAGGCGGCGGGGGCTTGAACGGCTTTGTAGGGCGGGCTTCAGCCCGCCCAAAGCGGCCTGAAAGCTGCCCTACAGGCGTGGCGCTAGAAAAAAGGGGGAAGGCCGGCGCCTTCCCCCTTTTTTGCAAAGGCTCACTGTGAGCGCAAGCGGTTGGCGTTGCTGACCACGGTGACCGAAGACAAGGCCATCGCCGCGCCGGCGATCATCGGGTTGAGCAGCAGGCCGAAGGCGGGGTAGAGGACGCCGGCGGCGATGGGGATGGACAGGGTGTTGTAGATGAACGCGCCGAACAGGTTTTGCTTGATGTTTAGCACCGTCGCCCGCGACAGGCTCATCGCCTCGGCCACTTTCGACAGGGAGCCACGCATGATGACCACGTCGCCGCTTTCGATGGCGATGTCGGTGCCGGTGCCGATGGCGAAGCCGACGTCGGCCTGGGCCAGGGCGGGGGCGTCGTTGATGCCGTCGCCGACCATGCCGACCACCAGTCCTTGGGCCTGCAATTCCCTCACCACCGCCGCCTTGTCTTGCGGCAGCACTTGGGCGCGGATATCGTCCGCGCCTATGCCGGCCTCGGCGGCAATGGCCTTGGCGGTGAGCTCGTTGTCGCCGGTCACCATCAACACCCGCACACCCAAGGCTTGCAACTTGGCGATGGCTGCGGCGGAGTCAGGCTTGATCGGGTCGGACACGGCCACCAGCCCGACCGCCTTGCCGTCCGCCGCCAGCAGCACCGGGGTTTGCCCTTGCCTGGCCAGTTCGCCCACACGCCCGGCCAACGCGCCGGAATCCACGCTGTTCCCGTCCATGAACGCTTGGTTGCCCAATAGCACGGTGCGGCCTTCGATGGCCGCCTGCACGCCGCGCCCCGACACCGCCTGGAACGCCTGCGCGGGGGCAAGTTCCAGCCCGCGACGGCCCGCCTCGGCCAGGATCGCCGCCGCCAGCGGATGCTCGGAGCCGGTTTCCAGGCTGGCGGCGTAGCGCAGCACGGCGTCCGCCTCCCAGCCTTCCGCCGCTTCCACAGCCGCCACACTGGGCTTGCCCGCAGTGACCGTGCCGGTCTTGTCCAACACCACGCAAGTCAGTTTGCCTGCGGACTGCAAGGCGTCGCCATTGCGGATCAAGATGCCCTTCTGCGCCGCCCGCCCCACCGACACCATGACGGAAATCGGCGTCGCCAGCCCGAGCGCGCAAGGGCAAGCGATGACCAGCACGGTCATCGCGGTGACGAAGGCATAACCCAAAGAGGGGCTGGGGCCGAAGGCCAGCCAGACCAGGAAAGTGAACACGGCGATGCCCACCACCACCGGCACGAACACCGCCGCCACCTTGTCCACCAGCCTTGCGATGGCCGGCTTGCTGGCCTGGGCCTGGCGGACGCTGGCGATGATATGGGCCAGCATAGTGTCGCGGCCGATGCGCGTGGCCTGGAACAGGAAGCTGCCGTTGCCGTTGATCGTCCCGGCGATGACTTCCTGGCCCTCGCTTTTTTCCACGGGTATCGACTCGCCGGTGAGCATGGACTCGTCGATGCTGGAATGGCCTTCCAGCACCACGCCGTCCACGGCGATTTTCTCGCCAGGGCGCACCCGCAAGGTCTCGCCCAGGCCGATGTCGGCGATAGGCACGTCGATTTCCTGGCCGTCGCGGACCACGCGGGCGGTGCGCGGTTGCAGGCCGATCAACTGGCGGATGGCCGAGGAGGTCTTGCCCCGTGCCTTCATCTCCAAGGCCGAGCCGAAATTGATGAAGGCCAAAATAATCGCCGCCGCCTCGAAATAGGCGTGGTCGGCGTGGTGCGGCAGGATGCCGGCGAAGGCAATCGCCGTGGTCGAGAACAGCCAGGCCGCGCCGGTGCCCAAGGCGATTAGCGTGTCCATATTGTATTGGCGCAACTGGAAGGACTTGAGCGCGCCCAGGTAGAAATGCTCGCCCGAATACCACATCACGCCGAAGGTCAGCGCCGCGACGACGCTCCAAAACCGCGCCCCGCCCACCGTGCCGAGTTCGGGGAACCAGCCGAAATGCGCCCCGACCATCAGCGGCACACCCAGGCAAGCCGCCACCTTGGCCTTGAGCATCAACGCCCGGTAACGGGCCTCCTCCTGCTCCTCCCGCCCGCCGAGGTCGTCCAAGCCCTCCATCACCGCCGCCTCGAAGCCGGCCTCCTTGACCGCCTGCTTCAAGGCTTCGATGTCGGCCACGCCCGCCACTAAGGCGGTGTGGTCGGCGAAATTGACTTCGGCCTTGGCCACCCCCGGCACCGCCTGCAACGCGCCTTCCACCGCGCTGACACAGCCCGCGCAGCGCATGCCCAACACCGACAGGCGCACCGACGGGGCTTGGTTCTGATCTTTGTCACTCATTGCTGTAGTCTCCCGGTTTGCATGGACCCCGCGCAACGTGGGGTTGATGGCCCAACCATAGCAGAAGGGAAGGGGATTGGCTAATCGGGGATCACGGCGCCGGGAGCGATACCATCCCCGCCCGGCGGCGGGGGGCAGCCGTGCTTGCGCCGGTCGATCATGGAATAATAGGCGTTTCGCAAACTCAAACTAACGAAGCACAATGGCGCAATACATCTACACCATGAACCGGGTGGGCAAGGTCGTCCCGCCCAAGCGCGAGATCCTGCGCGACATCTCCCTGTCCTTCTTCCCCGGCGCGAAAATCGGCGTGCTGGGCCTGAACGGCTCCGGCAAGTCCACCTTGCTGCGCATCATGGCCGGGATCGACACCGAGATCAACGGCGAGGCCCGCCCGCAGCCCGGCATCCACATCGGCTACTTGCCGCAAGAGCCGCAGCTAGACCCCGCCAAGACCGTGCGCGGCAATGTCGAGGAGGCGGTCGGCGCGGTCAAGGACAAAATGGCCGAATTGGATAAGGTCTATGCCGCCTACGCCGAGCCGGACGCCGATTTCGACGCGCTCGCCGCCAAACAGGCGGAATTGGAAGCCTTCATCGAAGCCGCCGGCGGGCATGAGCTGGACCGCACCCTGGAAATCGCCGCCGACGCGCTGCGCCTGCCGGACTGGGACGCCGACGTGACCAAGCTCTCCGGCGGCGAGCGCCGCCGCGTCGCCCTGTGCCGCTTATTGCTGTCCAACCCCGACATGCTGCTGCTGGACGAGCCGACCAACCACCTCGACGCCGAGTCGGTGGCTTGGCTGGAGCGTTTTCTGCACGACTTCAAAGGCACCGTCATCGCCGTCACCCACGACCGCTATTTCTTGGACAACGTGGCCGGCTGGATCTTGGAACTTGACCGCGGCCACGGCATCCCCTGGGAGGGCAATTACTCGTCGTGGCTGGAGCAAAAGGAAAACCGTCTGGCGGTGGAAGAAAAGCAGGAGTCCGCCCGCCAGAAAGCCATGAAGGCCGAGTTGGAATGGGTGCGCTCCAACGCCAAAGGCCGCCACGCCAAGTCCAAGGCGCGTCTGGCCCGCTTTGACGAACTCGCCTCGCAGGAGAACCAAAAGCGCAACGAAACCAAAGAAATCTACATCCCCGTCGGCCCGCGCCTGGGCGACGTGGTCGTCGAGGCGGAAGGCATCCGCAAAGGCTTTGGCGATAGGCTGTTGATCGACGACTTGAGCTTCCGCCTGCCGCCCGGCGGCATCGTCGGCATCATCGGCCCGAACGGCGCGGGCAAGACCACGCTGTTCCGCATGATGGCCGGGGTCGAACAGCCCGACGCCGGCACGATCCGCATCGGCGAGACCGTGCAAATCGCCCATGTGGACCAGTCGCGTGACTCTCTGGACGACAGCAAGACCGTCTGGGAGGAAATTTCCGACGGCCTGGACATCATCACCGTCGGCAACTACCAGACGCCTTCCCGCGCTTACTGTGGCCGTTTCAACTTCAAAGGCTCGGACCAGCAAAAGCGCATCAAGGATCTGTCCGGCGGCGAGCGCAACCGCGTCCACCTCGCCAAGCTGCTGAAAAGCGGCGGCAACGTCCTGCTGCTCGACGAACCGACGAATGATTTGGACGTGGAAACCTTGCGGGCTTTGGAAGAGGCGTTATTGGATTTTCCCGGCTGCGCCGTGGTCATCTCCCACGACCGCTGGTTCCTAGACCGCATCGCCACCCATATGCTGGCCTTCGAGGGCGACAGCAAAGTGGTTTGGTTTGAAGGCAACTATGCGGATTACGAGGCCGACCGGCATCGGCGCTTGGGGACCGACGCGGACACGCCGCACCGGATTAAATATAGGAAGTTGCAGGCTTAAAGGATTCGTCCCTGAATCCTTAGACTGTTGATATGAAGTATTTAGACCGGCTCGGTTTTAAAAACCGAACCGGTCTATCGTTAAGTTTGTTGGAGATAAACATGGGCATCACCCACGCCAGCATCGAAGTCAAAAACCTTTTCACAAAACGCCGGATGAGTATCGCCGCGCTGGTGGATTCCGGGGCGGTGTTTATGGCTATACCCGAACACATCGCCTTGCAGTTAGGTTACGACTTGGAAGATGTCAGCCAACGTGAAGTGGTGTTGGCCCATGGCTCCCGCAAGACAGTGCCGCTGGTGGGGGGCCGTTGCGAGTGTATTTCGCCGAACGCTATTGCGACCTGTCCGCCTTGGTTTTGGGCGATGAACCGCTATTTGGTGCGGTGCCGATGGAAATGATGGATTTGGCTTTGCGCCCGGCCACGCAGACGCTTAGGGTCAACCCCGAAAGTCCTTTTGTGCCGAGTGCTTTGGTGAAGTAGGCCGCGTGCCTGCCAGGCAATCTTAATTCTTGTGGTAGTTGGGAACAACTCAATGACTGATAAAAGTGTTGAAATGATTTCTACAGAGCGGCTCGATTTTGACCCAGATAATCCTAGGTTTTATCGGCTCAACAATGCGCACAATGTTCAGGCCGTCATTGAGGAAATGCTTGATGATGAAAATGTACAAGATTTGATGCTTTCTATTGGGCAGAAGGGTTATTTTCCAGGTGAACCGCTGCTTGTTGTTAAATCGAAAGAGTCCGAAGGGCGTTATATTGTCGTTGAAGGCAATCGGAGGCTTGCGGCTGTCAAATTGCTTAATGGTGAAATTCTCCCGCCTAGCCGAAGAAAAAATAGTATAGGTGAAATTAAAAGTGATGCTGCCGCTATTCCGCCAAGAGAGCTTCCATGTTTATCGTATGATGATCGGCGGGATGTGTTGCGTTATCTTGGATATCGTCACATAACGGGGATTAAGCAATGGGACTCGTTGTCCAAGGCAAAATATTTGGCACAATTGCGCAACGACTTTTATCCACATTTGCCACAGCAACAACAGATGCGCTCTCTGGCAAAAGAGATAGGCAGTCGACCTGATTACGTCGCTCAATTATTAACCGCATTGTCGCTTTATATAAAAGCAGAAAATGCTAAGTTTTTCGGGCTTCCTATCCAAGCCAAAGACGTTGAGTTTTCCTATATTACCACAGCACTAAACTATACCAACATCTGTGATTGGCTTGGGCTTGAAAGTCGTACAGATATTGCGATGCTTAAGCTTCAAGAAGAGAACTTAAAAAGAATTTTTTCTTGGATGTTTGCCAAAGACCAGCAAGGCCGGACAATTTTGGGTGAAACGCGCAACCTTGACGAGATGGCTGCCGTTGTGTTTAACGAGGAAGCGGTAAAAGTCCTTGAGGATACTCATAAGTTATCAGAGGCATATCTATACACGGATGGTCCCCAGGCTGCGCTAGAAAAAGCCATGAGTGAAGCAGGTGTTAAATTGCAGGTGATATGGAACATGCTTCCAAGAATCAAGCCCCTCACCCAAGCACATCTCCAGCAGGCGGAAGATTTGTTCGATGAAATAAAATCGGTGCGCAATTATTTAAGGGATAAATTGGAGGACTAGTTTGTGCTGAATTATTTAGACAAGCCACCCAAAGGTAGAGACTCTTTTATATGGGCAGATTTTGCTGAACTTCGCACACTAGTACATCCTGATCAATGTTTCTCGCGTGGAGATCTGGCTGGTATTGAAAACCGTTGCAATGATGCTGGCCAGAGATTTGACGCTGAACAACGATGGCGTGAAATATCTGATTTTGTGGAAACTCGTCAGGTAGAATTCAAAGAGAGTTACCCATTTAAAGTATCTGATGACAGAGGCATGGTATATTTAGATGTGGATAATAAAAATCCGGCGCACCAAATTTACTTGGGGTTACTTATTGCCTCGTCTATGAGACATATCAAGAGTACGCGACAAGCAGAAATAGCTAGGACATTTGAGCGGATTTGTTTTGCTGTATTTTCATATTTAATGCCGCATGGTTCTGAAGTTCGCGCAACTTGGGCCAGCGGAGGGCCGGAAGCACCTTATAAAGGTACACTCTACCAAAAAATGATGGAAATAGCCAAAGACATTCGGTGCACGGCAAATTTCAAGCAGAGAGATTTCAAAGAAAATGACAGAGGTGATGGTGGCATTGATTTGATTTCTTGGCATCCCATGGCAGATTGCCGGGAGGGAATGCCTATTGCTTTTGCTCAATGTGGCTGCTCAAAAGATGACTGGCGGTTTAAACAACTGGAAGCGTCATGGGCAAAACACTTGCGACACTTGCCAGTGATGCACCCATGGGCTACTTATTATTTTCTGCCTTTGGATTTGCGTGAAGCTGATGGTGACTGGGCATATAAAAGCGATATTGGCCAAGCTATTGTTATTGACCGGCTTCGACTTTTGCGCCTTAGCTCTCGGTACAAAATTCACAACCTATTGCCAGCCATGCCCTTCATAGACGAGGTTAGGGCGTTTCGATACAGCTAATCCCAAACCTCCGGCAAAGCCCTGGTCACAGCCTCAAACAACGGCGGCGGCACGGCGTTCCCCACCACGGTATACCGCATGTCCAGGCTTCCCGCCTTGGTGTCGGGAAACACCAAATCCCCAAACCCTTGCAGCCGCGCCGCCTCACGGTAGCTAAAACGCCTGGCCCTGCCTTCATGGGCAAACCGCCAGACGTTGTGTTCCAGCTTGCGCAGCGGCGGGCTCATGGGGTGCAGGGGCATGTGGCGCGGGTTGGCGACGATGGTTTTGGACAACTCGCCCCAGTCGCGGCGGCGGTCGCGGGAGAGGTAATACCAATGGAACTCGCGCGCGTAGAACTCGCCTTCCGGCCATTCCGGCAAATCGCCGATGGCTTGCTGGATGGTGGAATGGGGACTCCCCTGGCCTAGGCCATGGGTCGGCGCGGGAAATTGGTAGTCCAGTCCCAAGTCTTCACGCAAGCCGACGATGAAGATGCGGCGGCGTTCCTGGGCCACGCCGAAATCCGCCGCGTTTAGCACGTCAGCCTTCACCCGGTAGCCCGCCTCGGTGAAGACCTTTTTCTGGTCTTCCAGCAAATGCTGGAAGTTTCGCCTGACCATGCCCGAGACGTTTTCAACGATGAAAGCCTTGGGCTTGACGATTTTGAGCACCCTGGCAAACTCCAGGTAAAGCGTGTTGATCTTACGTCCGGGCTGGCGAAGGCCGCCTTGGCTGAAGCCTTGACAAGGGTAACAGCCCGCCAGCAACTCGGCTTGGGGGAAAGCATCGATTCCTGCGACATCGCCTAGGCGATAGTCGGTTTCCGGGTGGTTGGCAAGGTACACGTCGCGGGCGTAGGGCAGGATGTCGTTGGCCATCAGCACGTCGAAGCCGGCCCGGATGATCCCGGCGTCCGAGCCTCCGCATCCAGAAAATAGCGAAACAGCAGTGGGCATGGTCGGTCGTTTGGTTGTTTGCGTGGATTATACGCCAAGGGGGGGGAGGGGGCGGCAGGCAACACCGTGCGCGCACCCAGCAATTCTCAATTTTGAGCCGACGTTGCCGGAATGAGAATTGCGAGTGTGCGCCGCTCTATCCGCGAAAAGCTCGAACTGGCGCTGCACGTGATGAAGCGCATCGAAGGCAAGCCATCGGCTGGAACAGCCTATCCGGCGCGGCCAGCACAGGTCTTTCCGGCGTTCCGCCTGCGTATTTGCCGGGAACGCTGCGCTTATCCCTGCCTGCCAAGTCCCTGCCTATCCCTCACCGCCTTCAACACCTTGAACGCGCAGCCGACCAGATCCTTC
>CAZOTR010000031.1:0-33257 GCA_964582755.1 uncultured Methylococcaceae bacterium
TTTCGAGAAGACTTAGATCGTGCATGGTAATGGAATCAATCGTTGTTCAATTTCACTTAAATAATCAGCCAGCCCAGCGCCCCATACGCGCACACTGGCTAAACCCCTCAACCACCTGCCCAAAACTAATCCCCGCGTCATTGCCTGGAATATCCACCGGCAAATAAACCGCAAACCCAGAAGCAACCAACAATTCCACGGCTTGTTCGGTCAACAGCCGATTTTGAAACACCCCGCCGCACAGTCCCACCCGGTCCACCCCCTGCTCTTCGCGCAGCTTGACCGCCTGCCGCGCAATCAACTGCGCCAAGCTGTCGTGGAATACCGAGCCGCGCCGCCCGGCGTCCAGGCCATTGTCCAGCAAAACCGCCAGCAACGGCGACCAGTCGGCCCGCCACACCCCGCCCTCCTTAAACACAGGCAAGGCTATGGCCTCGTCCGTGGGATGGCTGATGGCCTCCAAGCGCATCGCCGCCTCGCCCTCGAAGCTGGCCTCCGCGCCCAGGCCAATCAGCGCGGCGGCGGCGTCGAACAAACGCCCCGCCGAGGTGGACTGCGGGCAATTGATGCCGCGCCCGAAGGCATGGCGCAGCAAGCCGGCATCCTGCGGGCAAGCGGCCCATTCCAAGCCCGCCTCCCAGCATAAGGCCAATGCGCAGCGCCAAGGCTCGCGGTTGGCCCGCTCGCCGCCCAGCAGCTTGAAAGGCCGCAACGAGCCGACTCTGCGCCAATCGCCCGGCTGGCCCAGCAAAGCCTCGCCGCCCCAAATCGTGCCGTCCTCGCCAAAGCCCACCCCGTCCCAAGTGAACACCAACATTTCCCCCGGCAAGCCATGCTCCCCGGCCAAGGCCGAGGCATGGGCGTGATGGTGAAACACTTTGAGTAGCGGGATGCCTTGCGCCCGCGCCCAGCGGCTGGAATGGTAATCCGGGTGGGCGTCGCAGACCATCGCTTCCGCCGCCACGCCATACAACGCTTGCAAATCGGCGATGACGCGCTCGAAAACCTCCCCGCTGCGCAGCGTCCCCAAATCGCCGATATGCGGGGACACCACCACGCGCCTGCCGAACGCCAAGGCCACGGTGTTTTTCAAATCGGCCCCGACGGCAAGCAAGGGCCGCTCCAGCTCAAACGGCAAATTCCGCTCCAGCGGCGCCAAGCCCCGCCCCAGGCGCAGCGGCCTGGGCTTCCCGGCGATGCGGCGAAACACCGAATCGTCCGCCGGGCGGCGGATAGGCCGGTCATGGTGCAAAAACGCATCGGCGACCGCGCCCAGCCGCCGCTCGACCTCTTCGCCTTCGGTCAACACCGGCTCGCCGCTGACATTGGCGGAAGTCGCCACCAAGGGCGCGCCGAAAGCCTCGGCCAGCAGATGGTGCAAGGGGCTGTAAGCCAACATCACGCCCACTTCCCGCAGCCCTGGCGCGACGGATTCGGCAAGCTCCGAAGCCTCGCGCTTTTTCATCAACACAATGGGGCGCAACGGTGACTTGAGCAAGTCCAATTCGCAAGACTCCGGCGCCGCCACGGCCAACACGCCATCCAACCCTTCCGAACCACGGCTGGGCAGCAACACGGCCAAGGGCTTGGCGGGCCGGTGCTTGCGCTGCCTTAGCCGCTGGACGGTTGCTTCGTCCCTGGCGTCGCAGAGCAAGTGATACCCGCCCACACCCTTCACCGCCACAATCAAGCCATTCCTTAAAGCCTGGACGCAAGCCGCCAAAGCGGTTTCGTTTCCGACCCTATCCGGCTGGCCGATGACCCGGTAAAGCAAGCCAGGGCCACATTCGGCGCAGGCCAAAGGCTGGGCATGGTAACGCCGGTCCAGCGGATTTTCATATTCCGTCCGGCAGGCCGGACAAAGTGAAAAATCCGCCATTGCCGTGTTGGGGCGGTCATAAGGCAGGCGGTCAATCAGGGTATAACGCGGCCCGCACTGGGTGCAGTTGATGAAGGGATAACGGTGGCGGCGTTCGTTGGGGTTTTGCATCTCCGCCAGGCAATCGGCGCAGACGAAATAATCCGGCGGGATGTGGATATTCGCACCCTCCCCCTCCTGGCTGTGCTGGATGGCAAAGCCCTGAAAACCTTCGGGCGGGACATGGAAAACCTGCGGTGGATCGGGCCGGGCCAAAGGCGGGGCGCGTCCGGCCAAATCCCTGACAAACCCCGCCAAATCCTCGGCCTTCCCTTCGGCGCGAATCTCCACCTCTCCGCCCCGGTTGAGCACCCAGCCGGAGAGATTAAACTCGTTGGCAAGACGGCTGACGAAAGGCCGGAACCCCACGCCTTGGACGCGGCCCGTGACGAGGATGCGCAGGGCCAGCCGGGCGGTTTCCTGGGAAATCAAAATGACTTTGGCAAACCAGCCTGCTTTAGGATGGCATTCGCCGTGTGATGTGAAGCTACCGTTTTAGGCACCGAAAATGACCGCCCACTGGTTGGACTAAACCAGATTTCATGGCTGCCTTTACCCGCCCTGGCAATATAGCAGCCCGATCTTTTCAACATGGCGCTCAGTTCCTGATCGAGCGCCGCCATCAAACCGCCGCCCTGGCAATGGCCGAACGCTCCGCTGTGATATGAAAAGGAAATTCAGATTCAGCCTGGAAGCCGCCATTCAATTCCATCAATTCTGGAATCAACTCCGCAACGATAGCCACCAATTCCTCCAGGCTTGCCGCCTCGGCGCACAAACCCGGAACCTCGTCACTAGTGGCAACCCACACGCCTGCCTCGGCATCCCATTGGGCAAAAACCTGATATTCTTTCATAAGCAGCAAGCCTTAAAAACCAGTTTCTTGATTATTTTATGGAGATATTCAAGCTGAACGGCGTGGTATGGCCTGGCTCCTTGCCCTTGCCCATGGTGTAAACCCGCACGATGTAATCGCCGCCCTCGGGCAGCGAACCGGACCAGTTGTTTTTGCCTTCACTGGAACCGACAAACATCGCCTCGGCTGCGCCCTTCTTCAGCACATTGAAATAAACCAGGGTGCTTTTCGCCGACAGCTTGACGCTCATGGTCTGCCCGCCGGCGGCGCGCAGCACATAGTCTTCGTTACTGGAGCCTTTGACCACGCCCTTGACGACGCTGGCGCTGGTGCCTTTGGCGAATTGCACCGGATGGGTCGCATCGGCGGAAGCCGCTCCCGCGTAAAGGCAGAGGCTGACGAACGCGGCGGAGAGCAGGGTTTTTATTGTTTTCATGGTGTTGGCTTTATAAAACAAAGGATGTTGAAAACCCCGGAACCATCGGGGCATTGCGGAGCATTGGATGGGCAAGACGTGCCGCGCCCAAGCAGTCGACTCACCAGGGATCATAATCAAAACCTATGTCGCAGCCTTCGCGATATAGCCGGTAAAGGGTGGCATAGGCGAGGACATGGATTAGCGCCAAGTGCAGGAGAATGTTGAAATAGCCCACGTTAAGCGCGGAAAGCGCCAGGGAAAACACAAAATACGGCAGGCAAATAACATAAAATTCGACGATCTTTATGGCGCCAGACCTGCCCAGCCTGAAAAAAGCGTTTCTTATCGCGTCCAGCAGGCGCTTTTTAATCCTGTAAAACACCGTGGCGACGGCAACGGCGCACGACACCAGCGCAAATGCCACGAAAAAATTGTACCCGTTTCCGCTCAGGTAACTTGAGGCAAACAGCGCTATCAGCGTCGCGAAGCCTAGCTGGATGTTAAAATAAAAATAGCACACGAACAGATAAAAAGTATTCAAAATATTCCATGCCACCGTTTCCATGTCGAAAACCAAAATACTCTGGCCTATCATGCTGAGTGCTGCGGCATATTTATCGCACTGCCTGCCAGTCGCGTTGAACATCTCCATGCAATATAGGGACGTGAAGGAATCAACGATGCCATTCAGCGATATCCTGTTGCCGACGGCCATGCTAACAATATTGAATCCGTAGAACGCGGCAAACAGTATTGTCTTGGCGGCGAAGCCCGTCATCCTGTTCGGGGGGGGGTCGCAGACGGCGGCAGGCGTCTGCGCTGCTCGGCCTGTTTCAATGTCCTTTTGGCATTGACAAAAATAAACAGCGCCACTAAGGCCATCAATACGGTCAGCAGAAACCAAGAGCCATCTTCAAGTATGGCGACAAAATTCATGTCAGTTCCTCTTTGCCAAAAGCCGGATGGCCGGGGAATTTCCGCTTCAAACTAGCGGATAGATTTCTTCATAAGGCTGGACAATCACCCATCCTTCTCCTTCAAAGCGCATTTGCAGCGCTTCGCCGCTGCCCCGGCCCAGGAAGGTTTTTAAGGAGATATCCGTTTGCAGCGTCGGGTTGAGCGACCCGGACCACGCCACCGTCGCATTCGGGTCGGTCACGACGGGCTTGCCCGGCGAGACGGCCAGCGTAATCTGCTCGTGGTGGGCGGTAATGGCGCTGCCCGGCGAGCGCGAACGCGGCGCCCCCGCCATCCGGCTGCCGCGTGGCTTCCACGAATTCGTCCAGGGAGCATGCCGCCATCCGTCCCCCCTTGCCTATGCCGCCGACTGTTTCCGCACCCCCGCCGCCCACCAAATCCGGCAAGCCCCCTCGTCCGACACCATGCACGGCCCAACCGGGTTGCGCGGTGTGCAAGGCGAACCGTAAATGCGGCATTCGACCGGCGAGATCTTGCCCAGCACGACGCGGGCGCATTCGCAGCCGGGCGGCATCTCGCCGGCGTGGCGGCGGGCTTCGTCATTGAAGCTGGGAAAATGCAGGCGGGCGTTGTGGGCGTCATATTTGGGCTTGAGTTCAAACCCCGAGGCGGGTATCGCGCCGATGCCGCGCCAGTTGGCCGTCACCACGTCGAAGCAATCGTCCAGGCACTGGCGGGCTTTAGGGTTGCCGTTGGGCCTGACCGCCAGGGAATAACAATTTTCCAACGCCGGCTTCGCGTCCAACACCTGACGCAAGACCGAATGCACGGCATCCAGCAGGCTGTCCGGCGTGAAGCCGGCGATGGCGGTGGGGATGTGGTGGTCCTTGACCACAAACTCCCATTCCTCCGGCCCCATCACCGTGGACACATGGCCGGGGGCGATGAGCGCGTCAAAGCCCGGCTCTTCGGAATTCAGCAAGGCGGCGACGGCAGGCCAGGTCAGCCGGCCACTCAGCAACAGGAACAGGTTGTCCGGCATCCCCTCCCCAATCATGGCGGCGATGGGGGCCAGGGTGGTCTCGAAACCCACGGCGTGGAAAACCACCGGTTTGTCTGGATTTTCCTTGGCAATGCGCACCGCATCCCTGGGCGAGGCGATGGGCCGCACGTCCGCCCCGGCGGCCTTGGCCTGCTCCAGTGAGCGAATCTCGCCTTTCGGCACATTGACCGGCACCCGCAACATGTCACCGAAGCTCACCAGCACGGCTTTCGCCTGCATAGCCAGTTGGATGGCTTGGTAAATGTCTTCTTCCGGGCAAATGCACACCGGACAGCCGGGGCCGGGAATCAGCCGGATGGGCTTCGGCAACAGGCTGCGCAAACCAGCCATGGAGATGGAGCGCTCATGCCCGCCGCAGACATTCATGATGCGGATCTCGCCGGGGAGATCCAAGGCGCGGATTTGGGCCAGCCGCTGCTGGGCCGCATGGGGAGGGGGAAGCTGGGTCATAGGTCTGTCGCCATTGGCGGTTGAGTCGCCGTGGGAGCGCTCCCACGCAGTGGATCAGCCGGCGCGCTTGACCGGCACGAAGCGGATTTCCGGCGCGGCATTATGCAACAACCGGCCCTCCGGTTGCAGCCTGGGGGTCAGGGTTTTTTGTTCGCGCCGGACGGCGCGGTAGTTTGCCAACTCGCCATGCAGCCAAGCGATCCACGCCTCCATGCCCTCCCCGCTTTTCGCGGACAGGCGCAAGGCCGGGGCTTTGGAGGCCAGCTTGCGCAAACAGCCTTCCGCCTTTTCCGGCGAGAATTCGGGCAGATAGGGCAGGATGTCGGTCTTGCTGATGAGCATCAAGTCGGCGGCGCGGAACATCACCGGGTATTTGGCCGGCTTGTCGTCGCCTTCGGTCACGGACAGCAAGGCCACATTGCGATGGTGGCCCAGGTCGAAACTGGCCGGGCATACCAAGTTACCGACGTTCTCGATGAACAGCACATCCAAGTTGCCCAAGTCCAGCTTGTCCAAGGCTTTTTCCACCAGATGGGCATCCAAATGGCAGGCCGTCCCCGTGACGATCTGGTGGGCGGGAACGCCCAAGGCGCGGATGCGGTCGGCGTCGTTCTCCGTCTCCAAATCGCCCTCGATGACGGCAATGCGCAACGCGCCATCCAATTGACGGATGGTCGATTCCAACAAAGCCGTCTTGCCCGAACCGGGCGAGGACATCAGGTTGACGGTCAACACGCCGTGGCCATCCAACCGGGCGCGGTTGGCTTCCGCCTGTTGGTCATTGTGTCGCAGCAGGCTGCCGAGGATTTTCTCCGGCGTCTGGCCCAAGCTTGGACGGCCCAAGGGCGGGGCCAGCAAATGGCGGTTGCCGGGGGTGATATTGCATCCGCAGGTGTCGCACATGGTTGGATAACCTCTTAAAGGGGCGGCGCTAGGGCCGGGATGTCCGGTCAGCGTCGCGCAGCTTTTTGCGCGTCCGCCGGTCGGTTGGGTTGGACGATTTTTTGCAAAGCGTGGAAAATGAAAAATAGGGCAAGCGCCAATACAGCGACGCTGGGCCAGAAATAGAGCGCATGGGCCTCATAATAGCGCCC
This sequence comes from uncultured Methylococcaceae bacterium, assembly GCA_964582755.1. Taxonomy (GTDB): domain Bacteria; phylum Pseudomonadota; class Gammaproteobacteria; order Methylococcales; family Methylococcaceae; genus Methylumidiphilus. The sequence continues at coordinate 6,718 of CAZOTR010000031.1, forward strand.
AGGCGCAAACGGGAATTCGCCTCGAAACAGAAAGATCCCCGCCATGGCAATCGGCAAGGTATAGACGGCGATCCCGATATTGGCAAGGCCGTCAGGATGGGCCTTGGAAAAACCGAGCCAAACAAACACCGCGCCCATAATATAGAGGCCGGGAACCACAAACTTCAACACCCGGAACAGTTTAAAGCAAAACACTCCCACCTTGCCGCCTGCGCAAGAGGCTATCCGGCGCCCGCCGGCGCATCCTCCGCAACCTCCAATTCCAGCCGCGCCAAGATCAATTCCTCGCCCCGGACCAGCCGAGTGTCGCCGCTGCCGCAAACAAGGCAGCGCAAATCGGCCGGCGCCACCTCCGATTCCGCCCCGCAAGCCCGGCACTGCACAAGCGGCGTCATGATTTCGGTAATCATCTCCGCTTGCTCGGCCACCGTACCGACGCGGGCGATGCTGAACGCGCTCTCCAGCAACAAAGGCTCGACGCCGGCCAACAGGCCGATTTGCACCCGGACGCAAGCGACGGAACGCGCCCGATGCTGGCGGGCGAGTGCCGTCACCTGGCCGACCAAATCCTGGCAAAGCGAAAGCTCATGCATGTTTCAATCCACACCTAGCCCCATCCGCTAGGTGAAACCCACCGACGGATAGAGGCCGGTGGTTATGCCTTCCGGTAGACGGGAAGCTTGCTGAAAAGAATAACCGCACACCGTGCGACAGTAAAATAAGCTCATCAAGGAGGTTTCAGGCCAACGCGGTTTGCTGATCAAGCTGCGGCTCTTCGTCCAGAATCTGGTCGAACAACTCCCAGGTTTCCCGCGCCTGCTCCGCCGACAATTTCTGGATCGCGTAACCCACATGGATCAACACATAATCCCCGACCTGGAGCGTGTCGTCTTGCAACAAAAACAGGCTCACATCGCGCTCCACGCCCCGCGCCGAACAGCGGGCGTCAAAGCCATTGAGGTGGGTGATTTGCATCGGCACGGCTAAACACATAAGCGGGTATTCCTATGAATCAAAAGCCCCTCTCCCGTCGGGAGAGGGGTTGGGGTGAGGGCGCTATCAAACAGCCAAGATCAACAAACCCGCGGCGGCAATCGCCACCCCGCCAACCTGCGACGCCAAGCGAACGCGCCCCAAGCCCAAGCCCAGCACAACGCCCAGCAAATGCAAGCTGGCCGTGGCGGACAAGAAGCCCAGCCCGTAGTCGACAGGCGAAGCTGCCTGCGGCATTTCCAAGCCATGGGCAAAGCCATGGAACGAGGCGAACAGCGCGACCGCCAGCATGGCAGACCAACTCGGCAAGCGCAACGCCAAAGCGACCAACAAACCCAACGCCAACACCGAACCGCCGATGGCCGTTTCCAGCCATGCCGCATCCACGGATGCGTCAGCCAACAAAGCCCCGCCCGCCATCGCCGCGAGGAAAGCCGCCGACACGCGCCACAATGCCGCGCCGCCCAATTGCGCGGCCCACACGCCCACCGCCAGCATCGCCAGCAGATGGTCCGCGCCCAAGAAAGGATGGGCCAGCCCCTCGGCAAAGCCCGCGCCATGGGCGCCGAAGGTATGGGCAAACGCGGCAGGGGCGGCCAGCAAGCCGGCACCGGCCAAGGAAGAAACCGCAAGGAATTTAGACGTGTCTTTCATGATGATTTCCTGTTTTGGGGGTTGGAAGCGATTGGCACAGTTTAACGCATCTGCTAGGCTTTGTTCACCAAACCTGGGCGGATGGCGTGGCAAGACTGTAAATACACCATTGCCGACTTAGAGAGCACAGATACTTGTTTAATGTTATTGAGGAGGCTTAATGAATACAGAGTTTGCTTATATGTCGATGCTTATCGAAGAATTTTTTCTGGATGGACACATCTCCAGTCGCTTTGCAATGATAGAGAACAATGACATATCCGGCTGGGAAACTTGGTTGCAAATAGAGTTTTCGCACTTTCTTTCTAGTCATTCAAGCAAGCCCGAATGGTGGCGGGAATACTCTTTACCATATGACCGCCGCATGGAAAAAGAAAAGTCAATTTTTCGCCCCGATTTCTTGATCCGAAAGAAGGGATGGAAAACAGAGTCTTACATGGTGCTTGAGATCAAGCAACATCCAAATCCTGCCGTCTGCCTGAAAAACATGCTCAGCGATTACGGAAAAATATTGAAGATGAAGAAGTCAGCCCTGAATATGAGGGAAGTGTGGGTTCTTGGTATTTTCAAAATAAACAGAGAGCAAGACCTAAGCGAAGTTTTAAGAAAGCATGTCAGCCTAGGAATTCCAAATAGATTCACAACGAACTTCATAGGAAACACTAATTTCGCTTACTCGCTGTGGTAGGCTACCCATTAAGCTGTAATGAACCTAACTTCCTCTCGTTCCCACGCTCCAGCGTGGGAACGCATCCCGCAACGCTCCAGCGTTGCGAAACGCACGGTTAAACTTTGGAGTTTCAAGCCATGCAAATCTTATCTCGAATTACCAGCAATCCCCAAGCCGGGTAGGTCGGGCAGCGGCTCTATCGTTGCCCGACATTTTGCCCCCATCCTGTTTAATGCGTGAAAGCCAAGCAATTGATTTATTTCAAAGACCGACAAGGCGATCTCATCGTCGAGATGGTGCTTTGGCAATTGCCCCAAGCCGTGCCGGGTAGCCTTCATGGATTCAAATATCGCCTGTTTTGTGGCGAACGAGGCATGTGCCATGTGCGCTATGACAATGAATCAGGAAAGGGGGATCATGTGCATTTTGGCAACACAACGCGATAAGATGCAGTAACCCGGCAATGTCGTAGGGTGCGGTGAGGAACGAACCGCACCGTTCGTGTTTATACCTCGATTGGCACGATTAGCCCGGCTACATCTCAAAGATCTCCCGCAATCGGCTGGCCGAATCGGCCAAATCTTCCGGCGCGGCCATGACGACTTGGGGCAAGGCGGTAATTTCCAAAGTATTTAAAATAAGCTGTCCGGGCGAATTGAAATATTGCACCCACCACACATTGGGCAGGCCGGTGCGGCGGATGCGGCAATCCCCGTAACCCCTGGATAAAATCGAGATTCCGGCCAATCCTAAAGCCTCGATCAAAAACGCCATGTCTTCCGGCGTCAGCGGCAGCAAAGTCAGATTGATGACCTCCTCGAAACCTGGAGCAAAATCCTTGGACTTGGCAAATATTTCATACAGCAAAGCCGGGGCATTCATCAAATTGCCAGGAAATACTTGCGGCAAACTCGGCTGGGCATCCTGCCTTGCCGACCATTCCGCGAGTATTTTCGGAAACGCCCCGGTTTCCAAATAATCCTGCGCCAAATTGCCATTTTGATACTGCCTAATTCTCCAAACGCCCGTGAACACCGCCTCTTCCCCCAAGATTTGCCCGATAAAATCACGGGTATCCAGATCATGCCGGGACAAGTCGATGACCGTCGCTTCCCCGTTTCCAAGGCTGGCGGCTAATTGCGACAAGACCGCCCTGCCCTCGGGATTTTGCCGCCAATCCCCCAGAATGGGCGAGGCAAACGTCCGCATGTTTTCTGGCATGGCGACATAGCGGCATTCGGGGTCGTCAAACGGACTGACCGGCTCGGCAGTTTCAACGGCGATAGGGGCGTGGGTGTCCAACATGGTGAATGGCCCGTTTGGGTAGGAACAAATTATAAGAATCGCCCGTCGCCAAAACGGCAGGCCACCTCGGCGGAAGGGCGCAAGCGCTCGTATTCATCCATCCCCACAGCCCCATACTCCGCGCTAGGGTTTTCCGTGTTCACTCTTGCTTCGATTCCCAACTCCGCCAAATAAGCCAATACACGGTCCACCGCCGGGCGTATTTGCCGCTTCACCACCGGGCTTAAACTGCCGCCATAATCCTCCAGAATTGCCGGTTGGACGCCGACTAAGACCAGCCGCTCCGGGCATTTTCCCAGCAACTGGCACAAAGCCAACACTTCTTGGAAACTGATCTGGTGCAGGCTCATTTTTTTCGCGCCCAAATAGGCAGGCACTTCATTTTCACGCAGTTCCACCAAAGTACCCGGCTCCAGTTGTAAATCCACCGCGTCCAGGATAATCAACACATCCGCCTCCTGCACATAAGGCAGCAAGGCCAATCCCTGGGTGCCGCCATCCAACAGGCTTACCGATGGCGGGAAATCATAAGCCTGCCGCAAAGCCTGGACCACGCGGACGCCAAATCCCTCATCCGCCCACAGGATATTGCCGATGCCAAGGACCAGGATATTGTAGGCATCCATGCTTTACGGCCTGTCGTCCTTCCAAACCCGCCAACCATCGATCATGGTGCTGGTCATGGACTGGCGGGAGACATACTGTTCGCGGATAACGATATAAACGTGGACGAGGGTGAATATCAGTAAATACCACATCCCCAAATGATGCCAACTGTGCGTGGCTTGGCTGCCGCCAAACAGCGGAATCACCCAACCGAAGCCACGGTCGGCCCAACTGTCGGCGCCTAGACCCTCGCCATACAAGGCAAAACCGGTGACTATCATGAACAAAGACCCTAGCACGAAGAACACGAATATTGCCAGACCGGCCAGAGGATTATGGCCTACATTCTTGCGCGGTTCGGGAACCAAAAACAGATACCACAGGATTTCGTGCCACACGCCTTGCCACCAAGCCCGGCGGTGGATTTCCGGCATGAACAGTTGGCGGGCATATTGGTTGCCCACCAATGCCCAGTAAGCCCGGCCAGCCATGCCTACTGCCAACACATAGCCCGCCGAAAAATGGATAAAGCGGATATAGCCAAACAGGAAATGCCCGCTAGCCTCGCCTCCAGAAACCACTGACGGGGAGCCGATCAAATAACCGGTGACCGCCAACACCACCAGCGCCAAGGCATTGATCCAATGCCATAGGCGCACGGGTTTTTCGTAGACATAAACCGGGTTTTGCGTCAAAGCTGGGGAAGACATGGTTTTCTCCTGCGCTAAAGAACTTTGACTCTAGTCAATTCCTTACCATCCTTGTCCATGACATGGGTGGAACAGGCCAGGCAAGGGTCGAAACTATGCAAAGTGCGCAGGATTTCCAAGGGCTGTTCGGCGTTGGCAACCTGGGTATTCATCAAAGCCGCCTCAAACGCGCCAATATTGCCTTGCGGATCACGCGGCGAACCGTTCCAAGTCGTCGGCACGATGCACTGGTAATTGTCGATCTTGCCTTCCTTGATAACCACCCAATGGCCTAACGCGCCGCGCGGGGCTTCGGTCGTGCCTGCGCCCTTGGCTTCTTTAGGCCAAGTCGCAGGCTCCCAATGCGTGGCATTGGCCGTGCTTAAATCTCCGGCTTTGATATTGCGCACCAGCTTGTCTTGGAAATGCCTCATCAAATGGGCGCAATACTGCGCCTCCAAACCCCGCGCCGCCGTGCGGCCCAACGTCGAGAACAAGGCCGTGACCGGTAGCCCTAAATCGGTGAGCAGTTTGTCCACTGGCTCTTTAATCGCCGGAACTCCCTTGGCGTAGCCGACAATGTAACGGGCCAGCGGCCCTACTTCCATGGCATGACCGCGCCAGCGCGGCGCTTTGATCCAGGAGTATTTCGCGCTTTCGTCCAAGTTCTCGATATTCGTCCGTGTGCCTTTGGTTTTGCTGCCCAATTCAAAACGCGGTTCGGTGACGCCTTGGAATGGATGCAAGCCGATATTTTCATTGGCGTAACGATACCAGGAGTGATCCACGAATTCTTGAATTTGATTCACGTCCTTCAAATCAATTTCATGGACTTCGTTCAAGTTGCCGTTGATGATGGCCCCATGCGGCAATAGCAGATTATTCAGAGAACGGTCATTGGCATGTTCGGGTATGTCGCCATAAGACATGACGTTTTTCCCAGACAACCCACCGCCATACAGCCAATCCTTGTAAAACGTGGCGATGGCTTTCAAATCGGGCAGGTAGACTTGCTCGATGAATTCGATGGTGCGGTCGATGATGGAGGAAACCATATTCAACCGTTCCATGTTCACCGCGCCCACCGCGCCTACACCATCGACATTGATCGCGCAAGGCACGCCGCCGACCAGCCAGTTCGGATGGGGGTTTTTGCCGCCGTAAATGGTGTGGATTTTCACAATATCCTTTTGGAAATCCAAAGCCTCCAAATAATGCGCCACTGCCATCAAATTGGCTTCCGGCGGCAGTTTATACGCAGGGTTCCCCCAATATCCATTGGCGAACGGCCCCAACTGGCCACTTTCGACGAATTTCTTCAAACGGCTGGCAATATCCATAAAATAGCCTGGCGAGGATTTTCCCCAAGGCGAAATACTCTGCGCCAGTTCCGAAGTCGCTTTCGGGTCGGCTTTCAACGCGCTGACCACATCCACCCAATCCAGCGCATGCAAATGGTAAAAATGCACTAAATGGTCATGCGCTTGCAAAGTCAGTTGCATGATATTGCGGATAGTGTTGGCGTTCTCCGGGATTTGGATATTCAGCGCATCCTCCACAGCCCGCACCGAAGTCAAAGCATGAGTGCCGGTGCAGACGCCGCAAATCCTCTCGGTGAACGCCCAAGCGTCGCGGGGGTCGCGGCCTTTTAATATCACTTCCAGCCCGCGCCACATCGTGCCGCTGGATACCGCGTTGCGGATGATATTATTCTCGTCGAGGTTGACCTCGCAACGCATATGGCCTTCGATGCGCGTGACCGGATCGACGACGATACGCTTGCCGCTGTTGTCCAGGGCAAAACCATTCGGTGTTTCTCGGGCAGTCATACGTTTTCCTTCGATTCTTTTTCTGTGTGCTTATGTTTCTGGATGGAAACTGCCGCGTGGCCTGCGATGCCCAAACCCACCGCCCCCGCCGCCGCCAAACCCAACGTGTCGGCATTGGCTTCGACGCCAAAGACATTGAGTTGGGTGACGCGGTCGTAGAACGAACCCTTGTCCCAGAAATCCTCCTCGGAACAGCCTATGCAACCGTGGCCGGACTGTATCGGAAAAGAAACCCCTTCGTTCCATTTCACCGTCGAGCAAGCGTTGTAAGTGGTTGGCCCTTTGCAGCCCATTTTGTACAGGCAATAACCTTTGCGGGCGGCTTCGTCGTCCCATTGCTCGACAAACTGCCCGGCGTCGAAATGCGGGCGGCGGTAACATTTGTCGTGGATGCGCTGGCCGTAAAACATTTTCGGACGGCCTTGGCGGTCGAGTTCCGGCAGCTTCTCAAAAGTCAGCATATAGGTGATGACCGCCGTCATGACTTCGGCGATAGGCGGGCAACCGGGGACTTTGATGACCGGCTTGTCGAGTATGACTTTATGCACCGGCGTGGCTTGGGTCGGATTCGGTTTTGCCGCTTGCACACATCCCCAAGAGGCGCAAGAACCCCAGGCGATGACTGCCGCGCAATCCTTGGCCGCGTAGCGCAGGCGCTCGACAAAGGGCTTGCCGCCGACAATGCAATACATGCCGTCTTCGTTCAGCGGCGGATTGCCCTCCACCGCCAGGATATAACGGCCTTTGTATTTGCGGATGGTTTCTTCCATGATTTCTTCGGCCTGGAAACCCGCCGAGGCCATTAAAGTATCGTCATAATCCAGCGAGAGCATGGACAGCACGACATCCTTGGCCAAAGGATGCGCGGAGCGGATGAAGGATTCGGAGCAGCAAGTGCATTCCAAGCCGTGCAGCCATAATACCGGGGTGCGCGGTTTGGTTTCCATGGCGTGGACGATATTGCCGACGAATTGCGGCCCCAAAGCCAGGGACGAAGCGGTCAGACTGCAATATTTCAGGAAACTGCGCCGACTGATTCCTTGCCGGCGCATCACATCGTAAAAACTGTCGGGACGTTCGGACATGTCTCCTCCCCGTGAATCTGCGTTCATTATTGTTGTCGCGGGCAGGATCTGCCAAACGCCCCGCGTGGCGCTAAATCCTTAGCTTATGTAAGGCATTTGTCAATGACAAATATCGCGCCATCTGGCCTTTGCCTTGATTTACAAAGGCTTGGGGCTGGATGGCTTAGGGTCTGGAAAGCGACAATGGGCGGGGAATAGGCGGATGATTGTCGGGTTTGCTGCAATGCGAACCCGCCTTGTGGGGGGTTGCTTTTCTGGGGGGATGCTGCAATGCTTAGTTTCGATCTGGCCGCGCGCTTGGTTTAGCTTGGTGGTGACCGGAGAAGAAGGTGTGTTTGTCGTGCCTATGCGTCCCGTTTTCTTTGCCCTAGTTTTTGATAAACAATGGGTTGGATTGAGACTGGCGTGATTATACACCTGCACACAGATGTGTTATGCACCTGCTCAGGTGTCTAACACAAAGTTAGGCGTTTCAAAATCATCATCCACAGGAGTCATCCATGAGAGTAAGAAACTTAAACGGAACATCGGACAACAAATGTAAATGCGGTAGCTGGCTTGCCCATTGGGAAAAATACAGTGGGCAAACCGCAAATCGTTGCGTCGTAAACGGTTGCTCAAACAAACACTCCGTTGGCGGCCATGTCCAAAAAGAATCGTTATCTGATTTTTCTTGGTACATCATTCCTATTTGCTCCGAATGCAACAGTAAACGTGGTCAATCTATTTCTGTAGATGATGCAGTAAATCTTGTTTCGGCAAATGTTAGTTTAACTTGCGGAAAACAAGCTGCCAGTGGCTTACACAGAATCTAAAACTGACAATGCCTTTTATAAGATCAGAGTGAGTGCCAAACTTCTCGATATTGCTCCTTATGTCGTCGGCAGACATCGTGAAATCGTGCCACTCGTCCGATCCAACATTCAATGAAATGCTTGCCAGTTTGGGAGACACAAGCCCATTAAACCTAAACTCGTTCGTACACATTTTAATCTCCATGCCTAACACGCCGCTCAACGGGACGCGGGCGTTCAAGGCCGTTTGCGTCTTCTACATCTTCGCGCCCGCGCCCGCTAGCTTGGGCGTTAGGCTCTTAAAATCTACCATCTTCAGGATCTCTAACCATGCAATTAGAAGACCGTTTTGACATCAAAGCTTTTTTAGATAGTTGCATAGGATTATCCTTCCACGAAATTGTCCCAAAAGTCCAAAATGAAATCCGCATGGTCGAAAACATCAGCCACGGTATAAAAGGCGCTGTTGCTAATCGAGAAGCGGGATCATACCAATATGCCGCCGAATTAAAGCACTTTGCGTATTTCTTAGCTAACGGTTTTTCCTATTCAGCTAGACAAGGGCTTTTCTACCCTGTAATTAAGTCTTTGGTCGATAAAGGTGAGTTTAAGCCGTCAATCCTTGACGCTTTCAAGGGCCATAGGATGCGCTGAGGCACGAAGCGCATCATTCGCGGAACTCGATTGATGCGCCTCCTTCGTCGGCACATCCTATGGCCCTGTTCGGTAAGGTGGGAAAATGGCTCTATCGTTTTCCCACGCGAAACCTGAAAAAGACAACTATTGCCGCCCAAAAAATCAAGTCGCACAGGGTGGTTGCCGAGGCCATATTCAAGCAAGATTTTCGGCCTGACATTCCACTGTCTTCGCACGATTTCTGCTCGTTGCAAGCGCGGGCTTTGCAGGAAGGCATTCCCTGTCAAAATCTAGCGTTCAGTATCCTACACAAGCTTGTTGATGGGCGATTAGTGGAGAAAACATGGTCGCAAGCACGGCTGATAAACTGCTAAACATTGTCAAAGAAATCGACACCAGCGGCTGTGCGAGTCTGACCCGGCTGACGGTGCTGAAGAAGTGGTTCGAGCGGCCGCAACGCTTGGCGGCCTTCGCCGTCTGGCTGGCAAATCGGATCATCTCAGAACATGACGCAAAAACCGACGGTGTGGAAGAGACGCTTTTTGAGGTGGCGCGGGCTGTCTTCACCGTGGACGATCCTGCCAATCCGGTACTCCAGCAAGAAGCGGCCAGAAAGCTGTACCATCTGTTGCGGAAATTCCAAAACGAGTATGAAAAACAAGCATGGGGGCCGGTGCGCATCATCCATAATTGGAATTTGTTGCTGGTGGAAGAAGCCTTGGGGATTTGTCTTGGTTTTGCGGATTCTCCCAGCCAAGGATACCGGCTGGCGGCGGACTATTGCCGACACTATAATCCACACTACGGTGACGCCTTAAGCGGTCCGGCACGGACGAAGATTGAGGATATTGCCTGCTTTGTGGCCGAGATTGAGGCTTGGGAGCATAGGCAAGCCAGAATTTGACAAAACCAGCGCCGTGAAACCTAGCGCTAGAACGGCCCGACGGGTTTCCGCATTGGAGTGTGGAAATCCAAACACATGAGGACAAAACCCAAACATGCCAACCCGAGCAAAATTGCAAGACGATTTCATTACCCTGGCCCACGGCAATGGCGGGCGTTATATGCGCGAGTTGATCGACCGCTTGTTCGCGCATTATTTGGGCAACGATTGCCTGGACACGACGGTGGACGCGGCGCGAGTCCCGGTGGATTTAACAGCGGGCGGCTTGGAGTTGATGGCGACTACCGATGGCTTCACCGTCGAGCCTTTGGAATTCCCCGGCGGGAACATCGGCAGCTTGGCCGTGCATGGCACGGTCAACGACTTGGCGGTGGCCGGCGCGACGCCGCTGTATCTGACCTTGAACGCCTTCATCGAGGAGGGCTTGGAAGTGGCCGTGCTGGAGCGGATCTTGGCGGGGATGGCGCAGGCTTGCCGCGACTGCGGCGTATATGTGGTGGCGGGTGACACGAAAGTGGTCAGGCGCGGCCAGGGCGGGGGGGTTTATCTCGCCACCACAGGGATAGGCGTGCGGGCCAGCCATGTCAAGCTGGGCTTGGACCGGGTTCAGGCGGGCGACAAGATCCTGGTCAGCGGCCCGGTCGGCGACCATGGCACGGCGGTGATGCTGGCGCGGGAGCAGTTCGGCTTGCGCGGCGATTTGCAGTCCGACGCGGCCAGCGTGTTGCCGGTCACGCAAGCCTTATTGGAAATTCCGGGCTTGCGCTTCATGCGTGACCCGACTCGCGGCGGCATCGCCACCGTGGCCCATGAGATGGCGCGGGCGGCGGGGGTCACGATAAGGCTGTTGGAGTCTCGTATCCCGGTTCGGGAACCGGTGCGGGCAGTCTGCGAGATGCTCGGTTACGATCCTTACTTTCTCGCCTGCGAGGGCCGCGTGGTGGCGGCCGTGGTGCCTGATGCGGCGGACGCCGCGTTGGCGCGGCTGCATGGGCTGGGTTGCAAAGAAGCCGCGCTGGCCGGCGAGGTTGTGGCGGGTCCGGGGCGGGTGGTGTTGGAGACGCGCCTGGGAGGCGAGCGGATTTTGGAGGAATTGGAGGACGATCCTTTGCCGCGCATTTGCTAAAAGCCGACCGCGCTTCGATGCCTCAGCACGGACGGCTTTGATTTAAAAGGCCGCAAGCGCGGCCTTTTTCACACGCTTAAACCGGATCTCAAGGCCGGTTGTCAACCGCCCCCTCCTTCTCCGGCGGCAGCAAATCGACGCGGCTTACCCCTAAGCGCAAGGCCAGGGCGCTGGCGACGTAGATCGAGGAGTAGGTGCCGACCACGATGCCGATAATCAACGCCACGGCGAAGTTGTGGATGACCTGCCCGCCGAACAAGGCCATGGCCAGCACGGACAGGAAGGTCAGGAACGAGGTCATCAAGGTACGGCTCAAGGTTTCGTTGATGGAGATGTTCATCACATCGACCACCTCGCCCCGGCGCAGCTTGCGGAAGTTTTCGCGGATGCGGTCGAACACGACGATGGTGTCGTTCAGCGAATAACCCATGATGGTCAGCACGGCGGCCAACACGCTGAGGTCGAATTCCAGTTGGAAGAACGAGAATATCCCCAAGATCATGACCACGTCATGCAGCGTCGCCATAATCGCGCCCAAGGCAAAGCGGTACTCGAAGCGCAGGGCGACGTAAATCAGGATGCCGATGGAGGCGTACAGCAGGGCCAAACCGCTGTCCGTGACCAAGTCGTCGCCAACCTGCGGGCCGACGAACTCGATGCGGTGCAATTCCGCCGGGTTGGCCGCGTCGTGGTTGAGGGTGTCCATGACGCGCTTTTTCAAAGCCTCACCCTTTTTTATCTCCTCGCCCTTGGCGGCTTCCGCGTCCTTGGGCTTCGCTTCCGGAGCCAGGCGGATCAGCACATCGCGGGTGGTGCCGAACAACTGCACCATGGGGTTGTTGAAGCCATTGGCTTCAAGGTTCTGGCGGATGTCTTTCACATCGACCGGCGTTTTGTACTGCACTTCGACCACGGTCCCGCCGGTGAAGTCGATGGCGAAATTCAGCCCCTTGAATCCTAAAGAAACCAGGGCGGCGAGGCTGAGGATGAGTGACCCCCAGACGGCGATGTGGCGCTTGCCGAGGAAGTCGATCTTGTACAAACGCGGCGCGGCTTCTTTTGTTGTGTTGATTGCATTCATGTTGTTCCCCCTCAAATCCAAAGTCTGACGCCGCGCTTTTCGCCGTAGATCCAGTTGACCATCATGCGGGTGCAGGTCACGGCGGTGAACAGCGAGCTGATGATGCCGATGGTCAGCGTCACCGCGAAGCCCTTGACCGGGCCGGAGCCGATGCCGAAGAGCATGATCGCCGCCAGCAGGTTGGTGATGTGCGAGTCGAAAATGGTTGCGAACGCCCGGTCGAAGCCGGCGTAAATCGCCGCCTGCGGCGAGTTGCCGTTGCGCAGCTCCTCCTTGATGCGCTCATAGATCAGCACGTTGGCGTCCACCGCCATGCCCACCGTCAGGGTGAAGCCGGCGATGCCCGGCAAGGTCAGGGTGGCCTGCATCGCGGAGAGGATCGCCATGATCAAGGCCATGTTGAACACCAGGGTGATGTTGGCGACGATGCCGAACACCTTGTAGAAAACCAAGACCACGATGGCCACTAGCGCAAAGCCGATGAGGAAGGAACGTTCGCCTTGCTCGATGTTCTCCTTGCCCAAAGAAGGGCCGACGGTGCGCTCTTCGACGATGTCCACCGGGGCGGCCAAGGCGCCGGCGCGCAGCAACAAGGCTAGGTTGCGGGCCTCTTCCGCCGTGTCCAGGCCGGTGATTTGGAAGCGCTTGCTGAAACGGTCGCGGATGGTGGCGACGTTGATGACTTCTTCGACTTTCCGCTTGGTGGAGACTTTCTGGCCGTTGATCTCCTTGGTGTCGGTCTTGTTCTCGATGAACACCACCGCCATCGCATGGCCGATGTTTTCCTTGGTGGTGTCGGCCATCTTCTTCGCGCCAGTGCCGTTCAGGCCGATGAACACGGCGGGCTGGCCGGACTGCTGGTCTAATCCCGATGACGCATCCACCACTTGGTCGCCGGTGACGATGATCTTGCGCTGCAACAGCAAGGGCCGGCCGGCGCGGTCGTTGTAGAGCTTGGCCCCCAAAGGCGCCTTGCCGTCCGGGCCAATGGCATGTTCGCTGTCCACCAGGCGGAATTCCAGGGTCGCGGTGGCACCCAAGATTTCCTTGGCGCGGGCGGTGTCCTGCACGCCGGGCAACTGCACGACGATGCGGTCTTCGCCTTGCTGCTGGATGACCGGCTCGGCCACGCCCAGTTCGTTGACGCGGTTGCGCAGGATGGTGATGTTTTGGGCGACGGCGTTTTTGCGCACCTCGCGGATTTCCGGCTCGGAAATCCGCGCCACAACCGCCAGCTCCGCCTCGTTGACTTCCAGCGCCAAGCCGCGGTTTTCCTTTTTAATCACGTCGCGCCCTTGGGCCAGGGTCTGGGCGTCCTGGAATTTAACCTGGATCGTCGCCTTGTCCCGCTCCACCGACACATAACGGATCTTGCCCTCGCGCAGGTTGGTGCGGATGTCCTCGGCGTAACGGTCCTGGGCTTGCAAGACCGCCGCGTCCATGTCCACCTGGAGCATGAAATGCACGCCGCCGCGCAAGTCCAGCCCCAAATACATGGGCTTGGCGTCAATGGCGCGCAACCAGCCGGGGGTGGCCGGGGCCAAGTTGAGCGCGACGCTGTAGTTATTGCCCATGTTGCTCTTGAGCAATTCCTCCGCCTTGAGCTGGGTGTCCGTGTCGGCGAAGCGCACCAGAATCCGTTTGTCGGTCAGCTCGGCCGCCTTCGGTTTCAAGCCGTTGTCGCCCAGCAGCTTCTCGACCTGAAGCTGCGTGCTCTTGTCGATCTTGGCGTTACGGCTGGGGGAAAGCTGGACGGAGGGATCCTCGCCGTAGAAATTGGGCAGCGAGTAGATGATCCCAAAAGCTAACACAGTCAGGATCAACACATTTTTCCAAACGGGATAGCGGTTGCGCATGGTTAACAGCCTGTCTCATCGTTTCTTAAATGAAGTTCGCCCGCTGCGGGGCGAGAGGGGCCACGAAGCTTATTTTTCGCTTCTCTTCCTGGCCTTGTAAGTGCCCTTGGGCATCATGTGGGTGATGGAGTGCCGCTGCACATAGATATGGACATCCTCGTTCACTTCCAACAACACGAAATTGTCATCGACATCGGCGATCCGCCCCAAGATGCCCCCGCTGGTGACCACCTCCGCACCCTTGGTCAGGGATTCGATGAGCTTCTTCTGTTCCCTGCCCCGCTTCCATTGCGGCACCACGAACAGGACAAAGAAAACCCCCAGAATCAGGAAAGGCAGCAAGCCCTCGAAAACGGTGGGCGGCGGCGGCCCCTCGGCGGCAAGCGCGTCGGAAATGAAGAAACTCATCGTTCAACCTCTATTCACATATTCAAAGCCGCGCATTATTACACATCCGGGGCGGATTTTCTGCGTTCGGCATAAAAACGCTCGACAAACCGCGCCAGTTCCCCCTGCTCCACCGCCTCCCGCAGTCCCGCCATAAGCTCCTGATAATAATAAAGGTTATGGATGGTGTTGAGGCGCGGCCCGAGCATCTCGCCGCACTTGTCGAGATGGCGTAAATAGGCCCGGCTGTAGTTCCGGCAGGTGTAACAGCCGCAGGCCTCGTCCAAGGGCCGGGTGTCGTTATGGTATTGGCTGTTGCGGATGCGGATGACGCCGTGGCGCGTGAACAAATGGCCGTTGCGGGCGTTGCGGGTGGGCATCACACAGTCGAACATGTCGATGCCTAGACAGACGGCCTCGACGATGTCTTCCGGCGTGCCCACGCCCATCAGGTAACGCGGCTGGTCGGCGGGCAAGCGGGGCAAGACGGTTTCCAGCACCCGCTGGCGGTCTTCCTTCGGCTCACCCACCGACAAGCCACCGATGGCGTAGCCGTCAAAACCTAGCTTCACCAAGCCCTCCACCGACTCCAGGCGCAAATCGTCGAAGACGCCGCCTTGCACGATGCCGAACAAGGCGGCGGGATTGTCCCCGTGGGCCGCCCTGCTGCGCTCGGCCCAGCGCAGGGACAGCCGCATGGAGTCCCGCGCCTGTTCGTAGGTGGCGGGATACGGAGTGCATTCGTCGAAAATCATCACGATGTCCGCGCCGAGCATCCGCTGCACCGCCATGGATTCCTCCGGCCCCATGAAGATGGGGCTGCCGTCCACCGGCGAGCGGAAATGGACCCCGGCCTCGGTGATTTTGCGCATGGCACCCAGGCTAAACACTTGGAAGCCGCCGGAGTCGGTCAGGATCGGCCCTTCCCAGTGCATGAAGCCGTGCAGCCCGCCGTGGGCGCAGATGACCTCCATGCCGGGGCGCAGCAATAGATGGAAGGTGTTGCCGAGGATAATCTCCGCCCCGATGGCGCGAAGCTCTTCAGGTGTCATCGCCTTGACCGTGCCATAAGTTCCCACCGGCATGAAAGCGGGCGTCTCCACCTTGCCGCGCGGAAAAAAGATCTCCCCGCGCCGGGCCTTGCCGTCTGTGCTATGAACGATGAATTCCATGAAAAGCGTGGATTGTATGGGCGGCATAAAAAATTCGGCCTGAATGTTCTCGCGAACAGTCAGGCCGTTGTGCGTGGCTTGCGGGCTTGCGCCCGTCGCGCCTGTCTTGGTGCGGATGGTCGGATTTGAACCGACACGACTTGCGTCACCACCCCCTCAAGATGGCGTGTCTACCAATTTCACCACATCCGCTTAAATCGTATGCTACTGCTTCCCTGCTGGCTGGCCGGGCGCGGAGGGCTGCTCGGGAAGATCGCTCTTCGCGGGTGCCGCCGCCGGTGGGCTGCCTTGCGTGGGAAGATCAGACTTGACCTGTTCCGCTGCCGGAGTGTCCAGGATGTCATGTTCTTTATTATCTTGCCTCGCGCCCAAATATGCAAGAAGTATACTCGTCGAGAAAAACAAGGCAGCCAGAATGGCCGTGGTGCGGGACAGGAACGACGCCGTGCCGCGCGCGCCGAACACCGTGTTGGAACCGCCGCCGCCGAAGCCCGCGCCGGCGTCGGCGCCACGCCCCTGCTGAAGCAGCACAAAGACAATGATGCCTAGCGCCACCACAACATGAAAAACGATAAGTGCTTGAATCATGGGAGCCTTAAGCGGAATGACAGATTTTCAGGAACGACGCGGCGTCCAAGGAAGCGCCACCGATCAGGCCACCGTCGATATCAGGCATGGAGAACAAAGCCGCCGCATTGTCGGGCTTGACGCTGCCGCCGTAGAGGATTTGCAGATTTTCCGCGATGGAGGCATCCATTTCAGCCACGCGCGCACGTATCCAGGCATGGACCTCCTGGGCCTGCTCCGTGCTTGCCGTCCTGCCGGTGCCGATGGCCCAGACTGGCTCATAGGCGATGACGGCATGGGCCAATGAGCCCACATCCGCCAAATCCAGCACGGTGTAGAGTTGCTTCGAGATCACAGAGAAGGTCCGGTCCGACTCGCGCTCTTCCAAAGTCTCGCCTATGCAAAGGATGGGGGTCAGCCCGTTTTCAATCGCCCGGGCGTAGCGCGCCGCAATCAGCGCATCGGACTCCCCATAGAGTGCCCGCCGCTCAGAGTGGCCGACAATTGCCAGGCGGCAGCCGAACTCTTTCAGCATCGACGCCGAGATTTCGCCGGTGAACGCGCCTTCGTCTTGGTCGGCCACGTTCTGCGAACCGAGGAGAACCGGGCTGCCTTTCAGGAGTTCCCCGACTTCCGGGAGATGGACGAAAGGCGGGCAAACGCCGACATCAGCCTTGGTGCCCTCCAAACCAGCCAAGATCTCGGTTGCCAACGCCCGCGACTTTTCGCGACTGCCATTCATCTTCCAATTGCCAACCACCAAAGAACGACGCATTTTAGCCCCCTTGCGGATAAAAAGACTCATTTTAGACAATTGCCGGGGTCAAATCAATCAACAATCCCCGCTTTGGCCTAATACCTGCCAAGCGTGAAGCAGATTTCCCGCTGCCGTCCGCAAGTCTCCTCGCATCCACGGTAGCCGGGAAGCGCTCCGCGCCGCAGCGCGGGCATGGCAAGCCGACCAACGCCTATGGTAGCATTGGCAACACTTGGAAAACCCGCACATCCGGCCCGCCACATGGAAACTGCCAGAACGGCCTCACGCATCGAGGGGGTTACGATGCGGCGGGGCGTGAAGATGTGCTGGTGGAATTCCTCATGAACCCTCTGTCCCCTTATCAAGACGGTGTCCGCTATTCAGTACCGGGCCACCCCTGTCTGCCACCCCAAAGCCAAGCCAGGCGAAATGTCTTGAGGCTAGGCCGCTGGTAAAGACGCGAAAGCTTGATCCGCCGCACGATAGGGGTTGAAATTTCTTGAATGATGCATTATCAGGCATATACTTGTCAAACTGGCACTGGAGATATCTTGCGATGAATCTAGCGGAAAGGCTGATAAAAATCACTCAGACGAATTATGGGACGCATCGGGGGCTGGTGCGTCTTGCCCTAGCCCAAACCGAATATATCGCAGGGATCACTGATGGTTTTTGTCGATGCGACCCGGCCCAAATTGAACGGCTGGTGTTTGTGTGCTTAGGCAATATCAATCGCAGTTGCTTCGCCGAGTATGTCGCACGGGGCCAAGGCACCCGAGCCGCATCGTTTGGCTTGTCCACAACAACCGGTGCCCCCGCCTATCCCACCGCCCTGAGCACTGCAAAACGGCGTGGCATAAGCCTGGATAACCATGTGGCAACCGACCGGAAGGATTATGTATTCAAACAAGGCGACTGGCTATTTGCCATGGAGCCACGGCATGTCCGCCAGTTAGTCGCACTGGGCTATCCAGCCGACCGCATTTCCCTGCTTGGCTATTGGGCCACGCCTATGCGATTGCATATACACGACCCCCACTCCTTGACTGATGATTATTTCCGCACATGCTTTGCAATTCTCGAAACGGCTGTGGAGAATCTTGTCTCTACGCTTCGGGACAACGGTAGCCCTGCCATAATTAACACATGATTTCCAATGTTATGAATGTATACCTGACTTTCGACATAGAAATTTGGTGTCCAAACTGGGCAAGCCTGGACCAAGATTTTCCCCAAACTTACGCACGCTATGTTTATGGGCACTCCCGGCACGGCGACTATGGCCTGCCTAAAATCCTGGAAATTCTTGACAAATACGGCCTACACGGCGTCTTCTTCGTGGAACCATTGTTTGCCGCACGTTTTGGATTAAAGCACCTTGCCACTATCGTGGAATTGATTCAACACGCTGGACAGAAAATACAACTGCACTTGCATCCGGAGTGGATCTATGAAATAAGCCCTCCACCATTGCCCGGCATTCCCAGGAAGCGTCAACATTTGTCTTATTATTCCCTGGCCGAGCAAATCCAGGCGATAGCTTATGCCTTAAGCCTGTTTAAGGAAGCCGGCGTGGACCATGTGACTGCCTTCAGGGCAGGATCCTTCGGTGCCAACATCGACACTTTGACCGCGCTTAAGCGCAACAACATAGGCATAGACTGCAGCTTCAACATGGCCATGCCAATTTCCGGCGCGGACTTGCGCAAAGAGCAATCATTCTATACCCCTTTCCAGATGGAAGGAGTCACATGTTATCCCATGTCTGTGTTCACCGATGGAATAGGACGTCTTCGCCACGCCCAGCTAGGCGCCTGTTC
The DNA here is from genome assembly GCA_964582755.1 of uncultured Methylococcaceae bacterium. Lineage (GTDB taxonomy): Bacteria > Pseudomonadota > Gammaproteobacteria > Methylococcales > Methylococcaceae > Methylumidiphilus. The sequence goes on from CAZOTR010000031.1 coordinate 25,649, forward strand.
ATTTCCCGAAATGCAACAGGCATTGGCGAATGCGCACGAGATTGGATGGAGTGATTTTGTAATTCTTTCCCACAATTTTGAAATGCTGCGGGTGGGAAGCAGCCAGCCCGATTGGATAGTCGTCAGAAGGTTCGAAAACTTATGCCGGTTCCTGTCAAATAACCGTGGCCAGTTTAATGTCACTGGCTGGGATCCCCCCCTCGCCCTGTCGGCATGCCCGCCCACCGCCAAGCTGCCAAAAACATCACGTCTTCCAACGCTGCTAAGACTAGGGGAACAAGCGGCCAGACGGATCATATAACCCAATACCACAAGGGTAATAAGCTGTGTCTCGTGAGTTTTCGCTGTACCTTGATCTCGTGCGCTTTCTTGCGGCCGACCTCATTATCTACTCTGTTGCGTTGCCCACCCCATTGCTTGACATGGTTGGGCGGGGGCTTTATCCCGCAATGTATTCCGGCAGAGTCCCTTTTTATTATCCATTAGTTTGGCTTGCCAACAGCCTGACATTCACCAACGAGATGCGGGCGTCCACCATGTCTTTTTCAAACACCCCCTGTTGGTCAATAGGCCACCCTAGGAATAGTTATTTTCACATATATCAGCTTGACCGATTATTTTTCGGCTGAACATTAAAAACTTGAGTTTTTTACCAGCTACCAGATAGTTTGCCAAGACCGACAATTCGCCTCACCATGAAGCCATGAAAAAACTCACAGCAACCATCCCAGCGATAGTATGGGGCCTGGAAACTCAAATCGGCGTAGCCATTGTGCGGGAGCTAGGACGTGCGGGGGTCCCCGTGGTCGGCCTAGCCGCTGGCAAGGACTCAATAGGGCTGCGTTCAAAATACCTCGTCGAAGGGATGGTTGCACAACCGAAAGGCCCCGAACTGCTTAAGCAAATTCGCGGCATCAGCGACCGGCTTGGTGCCTGTGTCTTGCTGGCTATCTCAGAAGGCAATATTAAATACCTAGCCGAAAATCGTGACCAATTCGGCAAGGCCATAGCAGTGGCCCCCTCGTTAAATGCCTTGGCGGCTGTGCTGGATAAATCCAACACTTTGGCATTGGCAACGGAAATTGGAATTGCCATCCCGCGCACAGTTGAGCCGCATGATGGCGAGGTAACCTTACCTATTGCCGAGACTTTGAAATATCCGGTAGTTCTAAAATGGAAGGATTCGAACTATATCCAACCGCTACTCCAAACGCTTAACCTACCATATTTCAAGGCTGAATATGCCTACTCCTGGGAGGAATTGCATTCCATACTTCGCCGTTACGTTCCTGTTGGTCAATGGCCTCTTATCCAAGAATATTGCCCTGGCTACGGCTTGGGTCAGTTTTTTTTTATGCATGAAGGCAAGGCCTTGCGCCGTTTCCAGCATAGGCGTGTCTGTGAATGGCCCCCCGAAGGAGGGGCTTCTTGCGTGTGCGAAGCAGTTTCTTTGCAGGAACACCGTGAGTTGCAGGAACAATCCATTGCGTTACTCAAGGCCATCGGTTGGGAGGGTGTCGCCATGGTTGAATACCGCTATGATCCCGTTGCTAGGCAAGCGACATTGATGGAAATCAACGGGCGTTTCTGGGGAAGCTTCCCCCTCTCCGTTCACTGTGGCGCCGGTTTTGCTCAATATGCTTACAATATGCAGGGACTCGGGAAAGCCATCAATCTGCCCGAACCAAGGGCTGACTTGCGCTTGCGCATGGTTTTAGTAGAAATCAAAAGACTTTTTCGAATACTTTTTCAAGCGCATGAAATCCAAGATAAAAACTTCATTATAAAACCACTTGGTGAAATCATTCGCTTCATTCTTGATTATATTAACCCAAAATCAAGATACTGTTTATTCGCAATGGATGATATCGGCCCGTGTGTTTCCGACATAGCAAATATGACACGCCGAGTATGCGCCAAAAAATCCCCATAAAAAATCACAAGCAATTCGGGTAAATAGCATTCCAATAAAGCCCTCTATATAGTGTGACGCATGTGGATTTTATTTCCCGGAAATGACGAATGATTGATACCTTATACCGAACCCTAGGCACAGTGTTATCCCCACAGGGTACAAGAGCCCGACTGAGCATTCTGATCTATCATCGGGTTTTTCCTGAAATTGATGAACTGCATCCCGGCGAAGTGACGGCCGAATCCTTCGACTCCCATCTCTGCGCCCTGAAGAACGCATTCAATGTCTTGCCTCTGGATGAGGCCGTGGCCCGGCTGAGGTTAGCCTCGCTCCCTTCCCGCGCCGCCTGCATCACTTTCGACGATGGTTACGCGGACAATGCATCCATTGCGCTGCCCATCCTTCAGCGCCACGGGCTGCAAGCGACTTTCTTCATCGCCACCGCATACTTGAATGGCGGGCGCATGTTCAACGACACGGTCATTCACGCGATAAGGCACAGTCGGGACAGCAGCATCGACCTGTCCAGGCTGGAACTGGGGGAACATGATTTAAGCACCGTAGAAGCCAAGCGCCGGGCTATTGGCGCAATCTTAAACAAGATTAGATACTTGCCTCTCGCGCAAAGGAATGATACAGCGGAAGAACTGGCCCGATTGGCAACCGACGTTCCCTTGCCAACCGATTTGATGATGGATACCCGGCAGATCCAGGAGCTTGCGCGCGCCGGTATGGGAATCGGCGGACACACAGCCTCCCACCCTATATTGGCAAAACTCGACAAGGCCGCCGTAAGCCGCGAAATAAGCGAAGGCAAAGATTATCTGGAAGCTTTGCTGGGCAGCAAGATAAGCTTATTCGCTTACCCCAATGGCAGGCTAGGGATGGATTACTTGCCGGAGCATGCCGATATTCTCCGTAAGCTGGGATTTGCAGCCGCGGTCACCACCCAGTGGGGAGCGGCCCGGCAGAGTAGCGACATTTTTCAACTGCCTCGCTTCACACCGTACACAAATAATATCCTACGATTTACACCTTTGCTTCTGCAAAACCTGATGCGCAAGCATTCTTGACAGTTATCGATGATTGGTGCGACAATTATAAAATTTTTATACGCTTTTGTGTCGCAGATTGAGCATAAGACCTTGATTTCGGGAGACTATTCATTGTCGCCTTGGACACATTGGCTTTTGGGATATATTCTCAGCATTTAAGTAACAGCGGCAAATGAAAATGACGCATACGCAAGTAAAACAGATTCTTGTCAATACGCTTAACCTCGGTTCGCGGTCAAGCGACTTAGTTTTATCCAGCCCGTTGCTGGGTGCCATGCCGGAATTGGATTCCATGGCTGTGGTCGGCATTATCACCGCCTTGGAGGAACATTTCGGATTCTCCGTGTACGACGACGAGATCAGCGCGGAAAACTTCGAAACCCTAGGAACCTTGGTGGCTTTCGTGGAACGCAAGCTGAATGGCTGATTGCCAGACTCTAGCCAGGTGTTGGCAAGGCACCGCTCCACGGGCTATCACGGAATTGCGCTGATTTTTGCATACGAAACTAGCCAGACTTAATGGGCTCAATAATCACCTGATCGGCAAGACCGCTTATGTTACGCAATAGAAATATCTACTATCGCATGTTACTCGGCATTGTATTGCTTACCATGGGCATGGAGGCCATGGGGGAGGGAGCGGCGGCGGTAAAATCTGATTGCCCGATGCCAAAACTAGGCGGATACGATCAAGGTTATGGCCCGTTCGATTATACGAATCCAGAACATCGAAAAAACAAGTTGCCAATAGTGGAGCAATATCATTTTAATATTGATGTCGCCACCTTGATGGCGGGCATAAGCGCGGGTGTGTCGGGCGATCTTGACTATACCCTGCGCGCGTTCCCCAACCACCATAGGGCTTTGCAAGCGCTTGCGGATCTGGCAATACGTGAAAAAGCCACACGCATCGGCAACATGCACTTCAGCGTTCCCTGCTTTTTCATCCGGGCGCAAAAGTTTTCCCCTGACGATGGGATGGTGTCTGCCATATATGCCTATTATTTGGCCTATATCGGACAAAGAGACTTGGCAAGACTAGAAGCGGAACGGGCAGCGGCTAAAAAGTCCAACAACCCTAAAATTGCCTATGAAGTAGGGCTTGCCTATTATTATATCGGGGATTACAAAACGGCAAGAGAGTATGCCGACAAGGCAAAAAGCCTGGGATCAACCGCCATAGGCTTGGACAAGTTGTTGTCCCAGGCACCACTGGAATCGGGAAGTCCTGGCAAGCCAGAAACTGTTCGCGACCATTAACCAAGATCGCTGCCAACGCCAGTCTGGCGCTTCGTCGAAGTAGCGGCTTAAGTGAGGCATCTCTCCCTTGCCTTTGCTAAGTGGCCCGCTGTATTTCCTCCACCTAGCTTCCATCCATGCACCCATGCAACATGATGAGGACGATGATTAGCCAGCCTTGGTACCAAGTGAAGTGTTTTGCTTTCTTGGTATTGGCTTTGCTGGCGTCCGCACGGTCGGCCGAGGCCCTGGAAATCGTCGTCAATCGTGATGTCGCAGCCAACCAACTTACCCACACAGAACTCCAGGCAATCTTCACGATGCGGGTACGGGCTTGGCCGGATGGCTCGCCGATCAGGGTATTTGTGTTAAGTGACAGCGCACCGGAGCAAGCCGAATTCGCCAAAAAGCTGTTGGAAATTTTCCCCTATCAACTTCGCCGGTATTGGGACCGCCTAGTCTTCTCGGGCACCGGCCAAGCCCCCATTGAACTTACCTCTCCAGGAGAAATGTACAACCGCGTCGCTTCCACGCCGGGAGCCATAGGCTATCTGCCGACGGAGCATATTGGCAACCTAGTACGCATCATCAAGGTGAGTAACCCATGAAAGCTGACCGCAATAAAGCTTGGGCGTTTTTGGCATTCAGCTTGGCGATGCAATGGATGGATGCCTGTCCAGCCGAATCCAATCTCCCTGAACCCGCAAAGGCTGACGAAACCAATACCGGTTCTTCGCCGGCCACATCAAAATGGAGACTGCCGAAATTTATCGATGGCTGGAAACTTCCCGAAACTGTGCAAATACACGGTTTTGCCTCACAGAGTTACATCTATACTAGCGGCAATAATTTTTTTGGCCACAGCACAAACACGGGTTCGCTCGATTTCACGGAACTGGGCATCAATGGTTCATGGCGGCCTCTGCCACAATTGCAAACATCCATGCAAGTCGTCTACCGCCGGGCCGGCCTTACCGACGACAGTAATGTACGGATAGACTTTGGCTTTTTGGACTACAGCTTCATATCCGACGCCGACAAGATTTTGGGGGTACGCCTCGGCCGCGTGGTCAATCCCTATGGATTGTACAACGACACCCGTGACATGCCGTTCACTAGGCCTAGCATTTTACTGCCACAGTCAATTTACTTTGACGTCAACCGTAATTTCGCGTTATCTGGCGACGGGATTCAGGTGTACGGGGAACATCATAGCAGCCTTGGCGATTTCTCGTTGCAGGTAAATGGCATCTATACCCGCACGAATGATCCGGATCTCACTACGAACCTCTCGTCTGGATTGCCTGGCAGTCTGATTGGAGAGCCGTCATGGACCGCCCGCCTAATGTACGAATGGGGCGGGGGGGCGGTAAGATTGGGCATCACGGGTAGTGGCTTGAATGCGAGTTACAAACACGAAGGTTGGGCATCGGCTATCAAACCACTCGATTTCAGGCTGTCCCCGATAGTGTTTTCCGCGCAATATAACGCTGAAAATTGGAGTTTGACCAGCGAATACGCTATCCGCAACTCTGAGGTTAGCGGTTTAGTGAACCCCAGCAAATCCACTACCGGCGAAAGCTATTACTTCCAGGGCAGTTACCGGCTTATCCGCAATTTGGAGGGCTTTGTGCGCTACGACGTTCAATATGAAGACACCGATGACCGTAATGGTCAACAATACGCCGCCAGGACAGGCATCCCCGCCTACACGCGGTTCGCCAAAGATTTCACCACTGGCTTGCGCTGGGATATCAATGATTGGTGCATGGTGAGGGCGGAATATCATCGCATCAATGGCACCGGCTGGATCTCATACCTGGAAAATAAAGGCCACACCGAACAACACTGGGATTTGTTCGGTTTGTCTGCAAATTTCCGCTTCTGAAGCCATGCTGGACATGTTTAGTTTGACTTGCATGAATGTTGTCAACTATGGCAAAGGCTACTATGACAAACCGGTTTGAATCTCTCCTCGACTTTGCCAAGAACCATGTGCCGTTCCACCGCAGGCGCGCCCCGGACAACCACCGCATTTTGGAAAACTGGCCTTTTATGACGAAGTTCGACATGGAAGCGTACCCGTTGGACAAGAGTAGCGATCTACTCAGCCTTCCACAAGAAGGCGGGGGCTTTGTCACTGCGTCGGGTGGAACAACAGCCAAGGCCAAGTACATTTATTACGCCCATGCCGAGATGTCCGCTTTGGTTAGGAACATGGCCCATCATTTTCTGTCCAACGGGATCAAGCCTGGCGACGGCGTGGTCAACTACTTTAGGCCGGGCGACATGTGGGGTGCTTTCCTATTGTTCGACAAAACGATGTCAACCTTGCCGGTGACAGTCTACCCATTGGGCTGCACTCCCAGGATGGACTATGCCTTGGAGATTTTCGCAGCTTTCAAACCCAATGTGATTGCGGGCATTCCGTCGATGATTTTGGATTTTGCCCGTTATTGCGCCGACCAGCCCGAGCCAGTTCGGATAGAAAAAGTATACTATGCGGGCGAACCGCTGGCATCCACGGCTGTGAACCTCCTCACTTCAATATGGGGATGCGAACTTATCCGCTCGGCCGGCTATGCGTCCACCGATGTCGGCTCGATTGGCTGGCAGTGCCTGCATTGCAAGGCCGGAGAGCATTACGCCTTCGACGACGCTTTCGTGGAGATCATCGACGGTGAGATTGTGGTTACTTCGTTGAGCCGATGGGCTATGCCCATCATCCGCTACCGCACGGGTGACGGGGGGAAGTGGGTCACGCCTTCTTGTGGCTGCGGCCGTGGCGCGCCGCTGTTCAAATTGCTTGGCCGGTTCGACAACGTCATTCTCATTTGGGGTTTCCGGATCTTTTACGACGAAATTGTGGCGGTATTCGAAGAGTTGCAAATCCCTTACTTGGCAATCCAGGTCCATGTCTATTCCATGGCTGGCGAACAATTCTTGCTTGTCAAGTTTGAGTCCCCCCACGGCGAGGCCCAAAATGACGCAAAGCTTCGTGACAAATTCTACGAACTTGGCAGCGATATCAACGCCAAAGCCCCAAAAGAGGTGCTTGACCGCCGCCTTGCCTTTGAAAAAGTCCCCATCGGCGCGCTTAAAAGGAATGAACGCACCGGCAAGGTGATACCGGTTATCGATTTAAGATATTAGCAGCATCCCAATCCAACCGTAAACATGCCTTTTGGATTTGGTGAGTGAGCCAACATACCTAGCGCAAGCATGTTCGTGTCTGCCAACAGGCTGTTTGCCATGCTTGGCTTGGCGATAGGTTTTAAAAAAGACTTGCCAAACTACGACTCCCTAACGGGGTTTGTCGATTGGGTGTATGCCGCCATGGATTAATGAGTTTCTAGCTCGTTTTGCCGCACCCCATATTCAGCAATACCGCCAGCACGCT
>CAZOTR010000032.1:0-10775 GCA_964582755.1 uncultured Methylococcaceae bacterium
CCAGCACGGTTTCCAGCAATTCCACAGCCAGTCGATGCCGTCGGCGGGCTGGCTTTCCCGGTGGGCCTGGACTTTCCGCACGATGGGGGCGATCTTGGCGGTGTCGGCGACGATCAGGGTGATCAGCCAAAGTTTGGGGTTGGCGCTGTCCAACAGCGGCAGACAATCCAGGTAAACCCGGTGCAGGTTGGGCAGGGCCAGGAACGGGGCGGTCGCGGGTGTCTGGCGTTCGATGGCTGGGCTGGGGTAAATGACCACGGCTTGCCAAGGGTGTGGATCGAGATATTGGCGAAGGTGGAGCAGGATTTCGCTAAAAAAACGTGGGTAGAAATCCTCGTCAGGCTGAAACTGCACTTCCACATAGCCGCGTGGCGCGTCGGGCCGGTCGGCGGGCGGTTCGGCGATGCCGTCCAGCCGGAACGCCGTCTGTTTGACTTCCTGCGCGATGAAACCGTAGCGTTCAGGCTCCGGCACGGCCAGCCCGGCCAGTTCAAAGGCCAGGGTAGGTTGGGCTTGCAGCAGGCGGTAGAAGAGATTGTCGGTTTTCATGGCGGAGTTCTCATGGGCGAGGTGGCCTGTAAGGCCACCCTACATCGATGGTTACGAGGCTATGGCATCCAGTTCATTCCAGCGCTGGTAGGACGCTTCCAGCTCCAATTCCAGCGACTGGACCTCGGCCAGCATTTTTTTCACCGTCTCCGCGTCTTGCTTGTAAAAGTCCGCCGCGTTGAGGGTGGCGTTCAATTCCGCCTGGCGGGCTTCCATGGCTTCGATTTGCCCCGGCAGGCTCTCCAGTTCTCGTTGTTCCTTGTAGCTCATCTTTTTCTTCGGCGCGGGCGCTTTCGCCGGTTCCGCCTTGGGCGGGGCGGGGGCAGGGACTGCGGGCTTGGGTTCGGCAGGTTTGGCCTGTTCCAGCCAGTCCGAGTAGCCGCCGACATATTCGCCGATCTTGCCTCCGCCCTCGAAGACCAGGGTGCTGGTGACGACGTTGTCGAGGAAGGCGCGGTCATGGCTGACCAGGATCAGGCTGCCCTCGAAACCGGCCAGCAGTTCCTCCAACAGCTCCAGGGTTTCCATGTCGAGGTCGTTGGTGGGTTCGTCCATCACCAGCAGGTTGCAGGGCTGGCTGAACAGCCGCGCCAGCAAGGCGCGGTTGCGCTCGCCGCCGGACAGGCTGCGCACCGGCGAGCGGGCGCGGGCGGGCTGGAAGAGGAAATTGGCGAGATACGACATGACATGGATGCGCTGGCCGTTGATGTCCACATAATCCTTGCCGTCGGTGACGGCGTCGGCCAGGGTCTGGTCGGGGTCGAGCTGGGCGCGGAGCTGGTCGAAATAGGCGATGTTTAGCTTGGTGCCGTGGCGCACCGTGCCGGCTTGCGGTTCCAGTTGCTTGAGCAGGATTCGGATGAGGGTGGACTTGCCCGCGCCGTTGGGGCCGATCAGGCCGACACGGTCGCCGCGCATAATGGTGGTGGAGAAATCGCGCAGAATCGGGCGCTCGGGGTAGGCGAAGCTGACGTTCTCGGCCTCAATCACCAGCTTGCCGGAGCGTTCGGACTGTTCCAGTTCGATTTTTGCCTGGCCTAGCCGGTTGCGGCGCTCGGCCCGCTCGTTGCGCAGTTGCTTCAAGGCCCGCACCCGGCCTTCGTTGCGGGTGCGGCGGGCCTTGATGCCCTGGCGTATCCAGGTTTCCTCCTGGGCGAGCTTTTTGTCGAACAAGGCGTTGTGGCGGGCTTCCTCTTCCAGCGCGGCGGCTTTTTTCTCCAGGTAGTCGGCATAGTTGCCGGGCCAGGAGGTGAGTTGCCCTCGGTCCAGGTCGACGATGCGGGTGGCGATTTTTTGCAAAAAGGCGCGGTCGTGGGTGATGAGCAAGACCGCGCCCTTGAATTGCAGCAACTGCTCCTCCAGCCAGAGGATGGTGTCCAGGTCGAGGTGGTTGGTGGGCTCGTCCAGCAGCAGCACATCGGGTTCGACGACCAAGGCCCGCGCCAGCGACACCCGCCGCCGCCAGCCGCCGGACAACCCGGCCACCGGCTGCCCGCCCGCCAAATCCAGCCGGCTTAACACATGCTCGACCCGCTGTTGCAGCCGCCAGCCGTCCTGGGACTCCAGTTGGTGTTGCAGCCGGCCCATTTCCTGTAGCGTGTCCGCGTCGTGGGCATGCTCGGACAGGCGGTGGTATTCGGCGATCCAGTGGCCGATGTCGCCCAGCGCGTCGGCGACGGCGTCGTAAATGGTGGCCTGCTCCGGCAGGGTCGGCTCTTGTTCGAGCATGGCGACCTGGATGCCCGGCTGCCGCCAGATTTCGCCGCTGTCCGCGGCTACCTGCCCGGCGATGGCTTTCATCAAAGTGGACTTGCCCTCGCCGTTGCGGCCGATGAGGCCGACGCGCTCGCCGGGGTCGAGCAGGAAGTCGGCGTGGTCGAGGACGGGGTGGACGCCAAAGGCGATGGAGACGTCGGCAAGGCGGATGAACGGCATGGCGTGTTATTATTTTTGTCAGGCGTGGGGGGGCGAGTAGTTTACAGGAAATGGGCTGGCTTAAGTCCTCCCGCGCCCTTGGGAGAGGGGGCCAAAATTTGAAAAAATGCCTGACTTTGCTTACCCTTGGCCCAGCTCGATCCCCTTTTTTCCACTGTAGCGAGGAGCGCCATGTCGAAACCACTCAAATTCTTTTTGTTAGCCGCGTTTTTGTCCGCCGCCGTCCCCATCCCTGGGTTCGCCGATGCTTACGGAAACCCCTCCATGACCCCCCAAGGCTATGGAACTGCCGCCTCCAAGAGGCCGGAAAGCTATGGGGGGGCCATCACCACCAAGTTGGGCACAGGCCTCTCCAACCTAGTTTTGAGTCCACTGGAAATACCCAAGAACATCATCAACACCACCAACGAGGCCAATCTCGCCCTAGGCTCCACCGGCGGCGTGGCCAAGGGCTTTTTGCACATGGCGGGGCGCTTCATGGCCGGGATAGTCGATGTGATGACCTTCCCGCTACCCACCGAACCCCTCACCACGCCGCAATTTGTGTGGGACAACTATGGCCTGGAGACGCGCTACAACCCTTTGTTCAAAATGAAGAAAGTGCAATAAACCCCGATGCCGCGCCGTTCCGGTCCCGAGGGCTTGGTTTGGGTATGGCGCACACCGGCGCAGGAGCAGATCTTCATCCTTTCCCGCGCCGTACAGCAAAGCCCCAATGCCATCTTGATCGCCCGCGCCGACGGGGTGGTTGAATATGTCAACCCCAGCTTTACCCAACTGACCGGTTACACCCCGGAGGATGTGGTCGGCGAACATCCGCCTTTGTCCCTGGGGGAAGCCGTCTCCGACCGCTATCGCGGGCTGCGCGGGGTGTTGCGCGAAGGCCGGGAGTGGCGGGGCGAGATGCGGGGCAAAAAAAAGAGCGGGGAACCCTACTGGGCGGAGGAAAGCATCACCCCGATCAACAGCCCGGATGGGAAGATCACCCACTTCCTGGTCATCCGCCAGGATATCACCCGGCAGAAAATCGACCGCCAAGCCCTGGAGGAAAGCGAGCATCGCTTCCGCCAGGTCGCGGACATGACCGGCGAATGGCTGTGGGAGCAAGACCCGGAGGGGCGTTACCTGTATAGCAGCGCGGCGGTCAAGGACATCCTGGGCTACCGGCCGGAGGAGATGGTCGGCAAGCGGCAACTGGATTTTGTCGCCGGGGATGAACGGGGGCAGGGGCTGGAATTCCCCGGCATAGCCGAGCAAAGCTTGGGGTTCTGCCGTTTGCTCAATTGTTATATCCACAAGGAAGGCCACAAGGTTTACACCGAATCGACCGGCGTGCCGCTGTTCGACCGCAAGGGACGGCTTAGGAAGTGGCGCGGGGTGGACCACAATATCACCGCCCGCAAGCGCCGGGAGGACGAGTTGCGCCTGCGCAACCGGGCCATCGAGGCCGCCAGCGTGGGCATCAGCATCGTCGATGCGGCGACGCCGGGTTTTCCCATGGCCTATGTCAATCCGGCCTTGTGCAGGATGACCGGCTATGGCGAGGAAGAACTGGTTGGGCGCGGCTTGGCCATGTTGCAAGGGCCGGACACCGACCCCGCCACCGTGGCGAAAATCGCGGCCGCGCTGGCGCATGAGCAGGCGTGCGAAGTCTTGCTGAAAAACTACCGCAAGGACGGCACGGCGTTCTGGAACGAGTTGTCGCTCTCCCCGGTGCGCGACGAGGCGGGCCGGCTGACCCATTACATCGGCATACAGGCCGACGTGACCGAGCGCAGGCGCGCCGAGGAGCAACGGCGCGAATTGGACATCGCCCGGCAAATCCAGCTTTCCCTGTTGCCCAAAGAACCCCTCGTCCTTCCCGATGCGCAGGTTTTTGGCGTTTGCGTTCCCGCCAGCCATGTCGGCGGGGATTATTTCGACTATTTCCGCGTCCGCGACTTTCTGGATATCGTCATCGCCGACGTGGCGGGGCATAGCATAGGCTCGGCGCTGATTATGGCCGAGGCGCGTAGCTTGTTGAAGGTGGAGGCGCGCCGGCCCAACAATGCCAAGGAGCATGGGCCGGGGGAAACCTTGGCGGTGCTCAACGAATTGCTGTACGAGGATCTGGACGGGGCCGGTTCGTTCATCTCCCTGTTCTACCTGCGCTACCACCCGCAAAACCGGCAACTGCGCTATGCCAGCGCCGGCCACAACCCGCCCTTGCTATTGCGCGCCAACGCCCCGGCCTGCGAGCCGCTGGATGCCGAGGGCTTGATCTTGGGTGTGCAAAGGGAGGTGGAGTTCGAGGAGGCGGCGCTGTCTTTGGCACCGGGCGACCGCTTGTTGCTGTACACCGACGGCATCGTGGAGGCGCGCAACAGAGCCGGCGAGTTTTTCGGCACCCGCAGGCTGTGCCATTTGTTCGCCTCCTGCCGGGAGTTGCCGCCCCGCGAGGCGGTGAAGGCGATCTTGGTCGATCTTCTTGCCTTCGGCGCGGGGACGGCCTATGAGGATGATGTCACCTTGATTGTGGCGGAATTTACCTGAGCCGCGCCGTCAGGCGATTTTTTTTGTCATTTCCAGCACATTGCCGTTTTCCGTCTTGCGGTAACCGACGGAATCCATGATCTGGCGCATGATGAAGAGCCCGCGCCCCCGCTCGCACAGCGCCTCCGGTTCGGCGCAGGGCAGGCTGTCGAGGTCGAAGCCCCGGCCTTGGTCATGCACTTGGATGGACAAGAGGTCGCCTTCGATTTTGATGCAGATCCGCAAGGTCGGGCTGTCGCAGCTTGCGTATTTGATGACGTTGCTCAGGGCTTCGGTGAGCACGAGGTTGATGTTGTAGGCGAAGATCTCTGGGTCGCCGGTATATTCGCGCAGATCCCGCGCCAATTGCTCGCCGATGTTGCCGATCAGGCCCAGGTAACGGGTCTGCGTGGGGATTTCGATTTCCAGGTTAATGCGGCTTCGGCTCATGGGGCGTTCCCCCGGCGCGGAAAGCGATGGCGTCTTCCACTTTTGGGTGGATTTCAAACACCCGGTGCAAGCGGGTCAGCTCAAACATGGATTGGACACGCGCTTGCACGCCGGACAAGGCAAAGCGGCCTTCCCGCAAGCCGGCGTTTTTATGCCCGGACAGCAACGCGCCCAAACCCGAGCTATCGACGAAACCGACTTCCGACAGGTCGAGGACCACAGCCTTCGTCCCACTCTCCAGCAAGCGCAGCAGATAATCCTTGAACTCCTGCGAATTGTGGGCGTCCAGCCTTTCCTCGTGCAGCCGCACCAGCGTGATGTCATCCTTGTTGTCCAGAGTAATGTTCATGAAAACAACCTTAGTCGAAGCTTGAGAATCGTAGTGTGCCATAGGCGAAAGCAGTAATCACGGGTTTTTTCCACCGCAGGCGTGTTGGCGTCTTACCTTCCTGGCGCATCGCCCCAGAGGATTTTGTGCAATTGCAGTTGGAAGCGCGCGGGCAGCCGGTCGGCCAGGATTTTCTCGGCCAGCTCTTTTGGGTCTTGCAAGCCCATCGCCGGGGAAAACAAGACTTCGCAACGTTCCGCCAAGCGGTATTTCTGTAATTTTTCCACCGCCCAGCGGTAATCGCCGTCGTCCATGATGACGAATTTGACTTGGTCCTGCGGGTTGAGGTGTCCGATGTTTGAGTAGCGGTTGCGCCGCGCCTCGCCCGAGGACGGGGTTTTCAGATCCACGACCTTGACCACCCGCGGATCGACCCCGCTGACATCGAGCGCGCCCGAGGTTTCCAAGGAAACCTCATAGCCTGCGTCGGCCAGCGCCTTGAGCAGCGCGAGGCAACCCGGCTGGGCCAAAGGTTCGCCGCCGGTGACGCAGACATGGCGGACACCGTGGCCGCGCACGGCTTCGAGTATGTCGGCGAGGGTACGGTTTTCGCCGCCGCTGAAGGCGTAGGCGGTGTCGCAGTAGACGCAGCGCAGGGGGCAGCCGGTGAGGCGGACGAACACCGTCGGCCAGCCCACCGAGCGGGATTCGCCTTGCAAGGACAGGAAGATTTCGGTGATGCGGAGTGTGTCCAAAGTGAGGGGCTTTAGATTGCAATGGGTGGATGGTTGCGGTTCCTGGCGCGGGCTTGCGCTTTATGGGAACGCTCCCGTTAGTGTCCTTCCTGCTGCATTTTGTCCAGGCGCTTTTGCGCCAGTTTGGCGGCGCTGGAGTCGGGATAGCGTTTGATCACCTCGCCTAGGGTTTCCCTCGCGCTAGCCCATTGCCCGGTGTCATAGTCGATGTAGCCTAGCTTGAGCTGCGCGTCGGCAATCTTGGGGGCTTGCGGAAATTCCTTGACGACCTTGCGGAAAGACTCCCGCGCGGCGGCGAGGTCGCGGTTGACATAATGGGCTTCGGCCAGCCAATACGCGGCGTTGTCGGCATATTCGCCCTTCGGGTAGGCGGCGAGGAAGCCCTTGAATTCTTTGATGGCTTCCGCATACTTGCCCTCCTTCAGCACATTGAAGCCCTTCTGATAGGCCGCTTGCCGTGCCGCCGAGTCGGCGGAAGGCGCTGTCGCCGGCGGTGTCCGCACGGGGGCCGGGGCCAGGCTTGGGGCCGGGGCGGGCGCGGCGGATGGCCGCGCGGCAGGTGCAGGAATTGGCGCGGGCGCGGCAGGTGCCGGGACGGGCGCAGGCGCGGCGGGCATTGGGGCGGGTGCTGGCGGCGGGGCAGGCTGTTGCGCCACGACCGGCGGTTCCTGGCTTCCCGTGGGCGCCGCTTCCGTGGTCGCGGCAGGCGGCGGCAGAGCGCCAGCCTGGAGGCGGCGGTCCAGATCCAGGGACAGGTCTTTCTGCTGCCGTTTGACGGCTTCCAACTGGTGGGCCAAATCCTCGACTTCGCCGCGCAAGCGCAAGACATCGCTTTGCAGTTGCTCCGTGCGTTTCAACATTTCCATCTGGCTGTCGGCGGACAGTTTCTTCTCCAGTTTCGCCACCCGCTCGTCCAAGGTGGCGGTGCCGTAGCCGCCGCCTTGGTCGTAGGACGGCTCGTAATCGCCCGGCGCGGCGTGGGCGGCGGAAATCGACAGGCCGGCCAATAGCGCGGCGACGCAGGTTTTTTTAGTCATGGCTTATTGCACTAGATAGGATATTTCGACGCGGCGGTTCTGTTGCCAGGCGTCGTCGTCGTGTCCCGGCACTTGGGGCTTTTCCTCGCCGAAGCTGACGATCTGGATTTGCCTGTCGGCGACGCCTTGCAGCTTCATCAGCTTGGCGACGGCCTGGGCGCGTTGCTCGGCCAGGGCGATGTTGTATTCGGGCGAGCCGCGTTCGTCGGCATGGCCTTCCAGCACCGCCGTCTTGCCGGGATTGGCAAGCAGGTAACTGGCGTGGTTGTTGATGACCGGAAGGTATTGGGGCTGCACTTCGCTGCTGTCATACAGGAAGTACACGATGCGCACGGACAACAGGCCGCCGGGGCTGTCTGGCGATTTGCCGCCGTATTGCCCAGCCGTGCCGCCGTCCGCGCCGTGTTGCCCGCGTCCGTAAGCGCCGCCGGAACCGTCTTGGTATTTGCCGAGTTCCAGGTTCGCGTTTGCCGTGCCGAACCCATCGATGCCTTCGCCTTTGGCCTTGCCGGTGGAACTGCAACCCTCCAGAAGCAGGACGGCGACCCACAGAGCCGCGCCGGTCTTTAGAAAATTCATCACATGTCTCCTGGGTAAAACTTGAGCATACATAAATTCTGGAGTGCTGGCATCTTGGGGATCGCATCGCCGGGCGCGATGTCGTCCCCGTCTAGGGCGACCAAGCTGGTTCGCGCACTTCGCCGCCGTCGATGCGCAGGCTCTGCCGTACCTTGCCGTCGATGGAGACGGCGGACAATTGCGCCACGCCGCCCGTGCGCGAGGCGTAGAGGATCATGCTGCCGTTGGGGGCGAAGCCGGGGGATTCGTCCAGGTTGCCGGGGGTCAGCACACGCAGTTGCTTGCTGGCGAGTTCCATCACGGCGATGCGGTAGCTGCCGCCTACGCCATGCACCATGGCCAGGCTCTTGCCGTCCGGCGAGAACACGCCACGGGCGTTGTAGTCGCCCTCGTAAGTGATGCGCTTGGGTTCGCCGCCAGTGGCCGCAACGGTGTAAAGCTGCGGCTTGCCGCCGCGGTCGGAGGTGAACACGATCTGTCCGCCGTCCTTGGACCAGTCCGGTTCGGTGTCAATGGCGAAATGGTCGGTGAGCCGGCGCAGGGCGCGGCTACCCAAATCCATCACATAAATGTCCGGGTTGCCGTCCTTGGACAGGGTCATCGCCAATTGCGAGCCGTCCGGCGACCAAGCCGGCGCGCCGTTGATGCCGGGCAGTTCGGAGATTTTCTCGCGTTCGCCAGTGGCCAGGGTTTGCACATAGATGGCGGATTTCCTGCTCTCGAAGGACACGTAGGCGATGCGCTGCCCGTCCGGCGACCAAGCCGGGGACATGATGGGCTCGCGGGATTTGACGAGATTCTGTGGATTGAAGCCGTCGGTGTCGGCGACCTGGAGGCTGTAGCTGCGGTCTTGCGGGCCATTGCCTTGGGCGACGGTGACATAGGCGACGCGGGTGGCGAACGCGCCATTCTCGCCGGTCAACTGCTTGTAAATGAGGTCGGCGATGCGGTGGGCGGCCTTGCGCGCCTGCGGCGCTTCAAAAGGCAGGTTGAGGGCCAGCAATTGCGCGCCGCGCACCGCGTCGAACAGTTGGAACTGGGCGGTGTAATGGCCGGGCGGGTCTTGTTGGACCTGGCCGATGACGAGATTGTCTTGGCCTAGGGCTTTCCAGGCGGCGAACTGGATTTGTCCGGGATTGGCGGGGCGTTCCGGCAACTGCGATTCCGGCAACACTCTGAAGCGACCGATGCGGGCGAGATCCGCCGCGACGATGCTGCCCAAGTTCTCGCCGGCCTGCGCCCCGCCGAAGGGGACGACGGCGATGGGGATGCCCCCTTCCGCGCCTTGGTTGATTTCCACAGTCAATTCCGCGCGGGCGGTTAAGCCGACTGTCATCAGCCATGTGCCGAACAGCGTGGCAAAAATGATTTTTTTCATTGCTTTATTATCACCTAAAACCAATCCTAATCGTTTGGTCTGAATGTGAGGGTCACCGGTTCTGACTTTAAAACCTGGGCCACCTTTGGATCACTGGGCCAAGGCAAGGGCGAGGCTTTCATCACGGCATTTTCGGCGGAACGGTCGAACGCCTCGTCGCCGCTACTTTTGATGACCCGCGTGCCTGCGACCGCGCCGCCAGGAAGCAGGGTGATCTGGACTTTACAGGATAGATCGCTGGTGGCACTAGGCGGTTTCACCCAGCGTCTTTCCACCAGCACTTTGTAACGATTCCGTACCCAAGCTTTTGCGGCGTCTTCGGCGGCTTTCGCGTCTTCCTTGGCCTGTTCGGCTTCTTGCTCTTTTTTCAATTGCTCTTGCAAAGCGTCTTTGGCCTGCTGCTGGCGAAGCTTTTCTTCCTCGGCTTGCTGGCGGGCGGCGGCTTCGGCCTGCCGCTTGGCTTCGGCGGCTTCTTCCCGCTGCAATTCCAGGGCGGCCAGGCGTTTTTCTTCGGCTTCGGCTTTTTTCTTCGCTTCGATTTCCGCCCGCTGTTTGGCTTCCGCCTGGGCCTTGCGCTCGGCAGCGGCCTCGGCCTCGCGCTGGGTTGCCAGCGCGGCTTGGCGTTTCGCCTCGGCTTCGGCCTGTTTCCGGGCTTCTTCCTCGGCTTTTTTTTGCGCCTCAATGGCGGCGCGGCGCCGGGCCTCTTCCGCCGCTGCGCGTTCGGCGGCGGCTTCCGCCGCGCGCTGGGCTTCCAACTCGGCTAGGCGCTGCGTTTCGGCTTCGGCCTTTTGTTTGGCGGTTTCTTCGGCTTGCCGCTGGGCGTTGGCTTGGGCTTCCAGTTCGGCTTGTTTCCGGGCGTCCTCTTCGACGACGGCAAGGCGTCGGGCTGCTTCCTCGGCTTCTGCGTGTTGCTTGGCCTCTTCTTCGGCCTTGCGTTGGGCTGTGGCTTGCGCTTCGGCCTCTTGCCGGGCGCTTGCCTCGGCTTGGCGCTTGGCCTCTTCGATGCGTTGTTTTTCCGCTTGTTCCTGCGCAACCGCCAATTCGGCCAGGCGCTGTTTCTCCGCCTCTTGTTCCTGTTGGCGAACATCTGGCTTGCCTTCTTGCAGTTCGACCGCGTGTTGCTCCTCTGGCGGGGTTTGCGCGGCCTGTTCTGCGGCTGGCTTTTCCTCCGGGGGCGGCGGCTGGCGGGCCTGCTCGATTTTTTGCAATTCGGCCTGGACTTGCGTCTCGTCCATCACCACCGCTTGCATCAC
>CAZOTR010000032.1:10875-26616 GCA_964582755.1 uncultured Methylococcaceae bacterium
CATCACCACCGCTTGCATCACTTCGGGTTGGGCGGGTTGGGCGGGCGCTTTTGGGGTATCGAGGCGGAAGGCGAGCAGCAGTAACAGGAGCAGGTGGAGCAGCAAGGCGAACGCCAGCGGCCCCCACAGGCTTCGGGTGCTAGGCGGCATCATTCTTCTGGTTGGGTCATCAGGCCAACGCTGGGCACGCCCGCTTTTTTGAGCGCGGCCATCACGCGGATGACTTTGCCGTATTCGACCGACTGGTCGCCACGGATCAGCACCGGCCTGCCGGGCTTGTCCTTCACTGCCGCCAGCACGGACTCGCGCAAGCCGTCCAGGCTGACGGCCAAGTCTTTATGCTCCCCGGCATCGACGAACAAATCCCCAGTCGCGTCAACCGTCACCACCACCGGCGGATCGTTGGCCGGGTCGATGGCTTTCGCTTCGGCCTGGGGCAGGTTCACGTCCACGCCGGTTTGCAACAGCGGGGCGGTGACCATGAAGATGACGAGCAGGACCAAGGAGACGTCGATGTACGGCACGACATTGATTTCGGCCATTGGCCTGCGGCGTCCGCCGCGTCCGCTTCGGGAGTAGGGGTTCATTGCGCGTGGGCCTTGCGGTGCAACAGGCTGAGGAATTCCTCGGCGAAGGCTTCATAGCGGTTGGCCAGCCGGTTGATGTCCGTGGAATAGCGGTTGTATGCCATCACCGCCGGAATCGCCGCGAACAGGCCCATCGCCGTCGCCACCAGCGCTTCGGAGATGCCGGGGGCAACCATCGCCAACGTCGCCTGCTTGACCTCCCCCAAGGCGCGGAATGAATTCATGATGCCCCAGACCGTGCCGAACAGGCCGATGTACGGGCTGGTGGAGCCGACCGTGGCGAGGAACGGCAGGTGTTCGTCCAGCAATTCCAACTCCCGCGACAAAGCCACCCTCATGCCGCGTTGCGCGCCTTCCATCACCGCCTCGGCGGCGACGCCCTGTTGCTTGAGCCGGGCAAATTCCTTGAAGCCGACCAGGAAGATGTTCTCCATGCCTTCGCTCTCGTAGTCTTCATGGACGAGTTCGCGGTACAAATCGGCCAAGTCGATGCCGGACCAGAAGCGTTCCTCAAATTCGTCCGAGGTTTGCACGGCGCGGCGGATTTCCCGGTATTTGGAAAAAATATAGGTCCAGGACACCACCGAGGCCAAGGCCAGGATGCACATCACGGCCTGCACGACCGGGCTGGCTTCCCGGACGAGGCTGATGATTGACAATTCAGAGGACATTTTTAAGCGTCGCTGGTAAGCCGCGCGCTGCGCGGGTTGATGGGCCTGTACGGGGTGCGTGGCGATGTGGAAAGGTTGCGATGGCAAGGATCATGACACACTCTCAGCCCCGACAAAACCCGTTTTTCATGATGCGGACCGGTTCAATTGTCCAAGGCAAGCAGGCGGAAACCTTCGGCCTGGGTTTGCCACGCCACATAATGTCGGCCTTGATGGGCGAGCAGAAACGGATGGTCCGGCTCGCTTGCGGTTTCCGCCATTGTTTTGGGGGGCGACCAGGAGGCGCCGCCGTCAATGGAGTATTGCCCGAACAGCACGGTTTTTTTCCCGTCAGACTCTGTCCAGGCGAGATGGATGGACTGCCCGTCGGCGAGGATGTCGGGGTGCAGAGCCTGGGGGGCGTGGCCGAAGCCCACGGGCGGGGAGAAGGTCTTGCCGTGGTCTTGGCTGGCGCTGAAAAAAAGCCCTTTGCGTGTGTTGCCGTCGGCGGACCAAGCGGCATAGTAATCGCCCTGCGGCGAGATGGACAGCGCCGGGCCATGGCCGGAGCAGGCTTGGCAAGCGTCTTCGCTGACCGGCTGTAGCGGCCCCGGCTGGTCTTTGGCGGTGAAGTGGCTGAGGGCATGGCCGCGCGCCTGCCGCCAGAGGATCGCCGGGAATTTTTTGCTGTCGATTTGCATGGCCAGACGGCAATCCGCGCAGACGGCATCGGTGATTTTCTTTTCGGGGTGGAAGCCGCGCCCGCCGTCGCTGGAATAGGCGTAATACAGCGCCGCGCCGGGTCCGGCGACCCAGGCTAGGTAAACATAGTCGCGGTCGTTCACCGCCAAGGCTTCGAGACGGTGGCCGACTTCCGCAGCGCCGCCGCCGACCTGGAACGGCGCGGTGAAGGTCTGGCCACCGTCCAGCGAGCGGCTGAAGTGGATTTCGCCGGATTGCCCGTCGCCCTGGCCCTTGGTCCAGGCCACATAGAGCGCGCCGATTTTGGAGAGGGCGAGTTTGGGGCGGGCTTCGCCGCCGGCCACGACCGGCTCGGCGACCGGATTGACGGCGACGGGCTGCGAGAAGGTTTTGCCCAAGTCATTGGAATGGTTGACATACACCTTCCCGGCCTGGGACCAAGCCGCCCACAGCTTGCCGTTCTGGTCGAAGGCCACGCTGGGGCTTTTGGCGCATTCGATGGCAGGCCGGGCGTTTTCGCCGACGCAGGCGGCGGCGGTTTCCGGCCGGGCTTGGACCGCCGGCTTGCCGGACTTGCCGGCGCAGGCGGCCATGCCCAACGCCAGCGCACTTAGGGACAAGGCGGCGAGGAGGGTTGCAAGCCTTGAGGGTGGTCGGTCTGTGTGCGTTTTCAAGCTTCCGTCCTCTTAAAACCTTGGGAGAGTTGTTGATCGGGCGGGTGGATTTTACCGCATATCAGGCAAATCCAAGCAAAGGACCGGAAACGCCGCGCCGAACATCGCTTTAAACCGGCAAAGCCCGTGCGGCGCGGCTTATTCCGGCCTACCTTCAACGAAAACCCCGGCAGGTGCCGGGGTTTTGGGGGCGGTTAAGCAGATCGGCGCTTAATGTTGGATGGCCGGCTTGCCCAAGCCAGCGGTTTCGTCAGGCTTCTTGGACATCGCGCCGGGTTGGCTGTCGCCATTGGACGGCGGATTGTCATTCCAGTTTTGCGGCGGGCTAGGCACTTTGCCTTCCATGATCTCGTCGATCTGGAAGTGGTCGATGGTTTCATATTTCATCAAGGCTTCCGCCATGATGTGCAGCTTTTCCATGTTCTCGCGCAGGATGCGCTCGGCCCGCTCGTAATTGCTGTCGATGACGGAGCGGATTTCCTCGTCGATCAGGTGGGCGGTTTCCTCGGACACGGATTTGTGTTTGGTGACCGACCGCCCTAGGAACACCTCGCCTTCTTCCTCGCTATAGGCCAAAGGGCCGAGCCGGTCGGACAAGCCCCAGCGGGTGACCATGTTGCGGGCCAGGTTGGTGGCGCGTTCAATGTCGTTGGACGCCCCGGTGGTGACTTTGTCCTTGCCGAAAACGATCTCCTCCGCCAGCCGTCCGCCAAACAGGCTGGAAATCATGCTTTCCAGCTTTTGCTTGCTGGCGCTGTAAGTGTCGCGCTCGGGCAGGAACATGGTGATGCCCAAAGCCCGGCCGCGTGGCATGATGCTGACTTTGTACACCGGGTCATGCTCGGGGACGATGCGGCCCACGATGGCATGGCCGGCTTCATGGTAGGCGGTGAGCTTTTTCTCGTCCTCGCTCATCACCATGGACTTGCGCTCCGCGCCCATGAGGATCTTGTCCTTGGCCTTCTCGAAATCCTCCATCTGCACTTCGCGCTTGTTCTTGCGCGCCGCGAACAAAGCCGCCTCGTTGATGAGGTTGGCCAAGTCCGCGCCCGAGAAACCGGGGGTTCCACGCGCCAGATACTTGATTTCCACGTCTTCGGCTATCGGCAGGCGTTTGGCATGCACCTTGAGGATTTGCTCGCGTCCGCGCACGTCGGGCAAGCCGACGGTGATTTGGCGGTCGAAGCGGCCTGGGCGCAGCAAGGCTGGGTCTAGCACGTCGGGGCGGTTGGTCGCGGCGATCACGATCACGCCTTGGTTGCCCTCGAAGCCGTCCATTTCCACCAGCAACTGGTTCAAGGTTTGCTCGCGCTCGTCATGCCCGCCGCCCAAGCCCGCGCCGCGATGGCGGCCCACCGCGTCAATCTCGTCGATGAAGATGATGCAGGGGGAGCGTTTCTTGGCTTGCTCGAACATGTCGCGGACACGCGACGCGCCCACGCCTACGAACATTTCCACGAAATCCGAGCCAGAAATCGTAAAGAATGGCACTTTGGCTTCGCCGGCGATGGCGCGGGCCAGCAACGTCTTGCCCGTTCCCGGAGGACCGACCATCAGCGCGCCACGCGGTATTTTCCCGCCCAACTTTTGGAACTTGCCCGGATCCCGCAGGAAATCGACCATTTCGGCAACGTCTTCCTTGGCTTCTTCGACACCGGCCACGTCGGCGAAGGTGACCTTGATTTGGTCTTCTTCCAGCAAGCGCGCCTTGCTTTTGCCGAAGGACATCGCGCCGCCGCCGGCCCCGCCTTGCGATTTGCGCATGAAATAAATCCACACGCCGATCAACAGCAACATGGGCGCCCAGCCGATGAAAATCTGCATCAGCATGGATTGCTGTTCCGGGGGCTGGGCTTTGATTTCCACATGGTTGTTCAAGAGGTCGTCAACCAAGCCACGGTCGTCCGGGCTGTAAGTGGTGAACCTGTCTCCCGAGCCTGTGTAGCCTTTGATGACATGCCCTTCGATTGTCACCTGTTTGATTTGCCCCGCTTTCACTTCCGCGATGAACTGGGAATAGGGCATCGAAGTGTCTTCGTATTTACGGTTGCCAAAATTATTGAATACCGACATCAAGACGACGGCAATGGCAACCCATAGCAATATGTTCTTGAGCATGTCTTTCACTTTGATAGCTCCTTTGTAGGGTAGTTGAAATTTGTCAGGCTTCAAAAGCCTATAAAAACAGTCAGGATCTATGCCGCGACTATAAGGCGGGTATCCATTGGCCTAATGACTGGATAGTTGCGAGTTGCCTGCGATGCCCCCAATGCTTAATCTGACCTGCGGAAACGGAAGATTGTTCCTGATCCTCACGAAAATTATTTCGGCGCGTCGACCCGGATGAAACCTTCCCGGTTTGGCATCTTCACCAAGGGCAGGGTGCTTGCGTCCATCTCAGCGGCCTCGGGGATGATGCCATTGATATGCAGGAGATAGGCGCAAACTGCGTAAATCTGGTCGTTGCCCAGCGAACCGGGCGCGTTTGGCGGCATGGAGCGGCGCACAAAGTCGAACAAGGTGGTGGCATAGGGCCAGTATGTGCCGATGGTCTTGTCTGGCGTGGCGTCGGTCAGACCATGCGTGGCCCCCGCCAGTTCCTCGGCACTGCCGCCCATGCCTTGGGCGCCATGGCAGGACGCGCAATGCTGCGCGTAGACCGCCTTGCCTTCGACGGCGCTGCCGCGTCCGGCGGGCAGTCCCTTGCCGTCGGGGAAGACCGTCAGGTTCCACGCGGCGATGTCTTGCGGACTGGCGGGCTGGCCCAGCCTGGGGCCGTCGGCGGCATGACTGGCTTGCCCGGCAAGCAGCATGGCAGCCGGAGCGATCATGGGCAGAAACCTCTTCATGCGGGGCTAACCTCCGTCAAACGTAAACATGGCTGAGGCTGCCGTCCTGCGCCACGGCCCAAGCCACTTGGGCATTGTAATGGAAATAGCCGTTGCAGCCGCGCTCGGCGACGAGTTTGCCGCGTGCCGGCTGGACATAGCCGGTTTCGTCCGTGGCGCGGCTTGTCAACACCGTCTGCCCGCCGTCCCAGCGCCAGGGGATGCTGAAGCGGGTGAAGGATTTGGCCAGCACCGGCTCTTGCAATTGCGCCAAGCCCCAAGTCTTGCCGCCGTCGGTGGAAACTTCCACGCTTTTGACCTTGCCGCGTCCGCTCCAGGCCAGGCCGTCAATCGGGTAAAGCCCCGGCCTTTGCAGTCTATCGCCGGGCGAGGGACGGGTAATCAAGGATTTGGCCTCCATTATAAAAGTGAATTGCCGCGCCTTGCCGTCCGGCTGCAATTCGGTGTATTTGGCGGTTTCGTTGCGGGCCATGGCCGGTTGGTCGGTGGCTTCCAGGCGGCGCAGCCATTTCACGTTGGTCACGCCTTCCCAGCCCGGCACCAGCAAGCGCAACGGATAGCCGTTCTCCGGGCGGATAGGCTCGCCGTTCTGGTAAATGGCCAAGATCACATCGTCCAAAGCTTTTTCCACCGGAATGCTGACGTCCATGGCGGCGGCGTCCGCGCCTTCGGCGACCAACCAATGGGCTTCAGGCTTCAACCCCGCCTCTTCCAGCACGATGGACAGGGGAACTCCGGTCCATTCGCTGCACGAAACTAATCCATGCAAGTTGCCTGCCGCCGCCTGCGTGGGTTCCCCGTGCCAGCCGGTGTTGCTGTTGCCGCCGCACTCGATGAAGCAAAAGCGGGAAACCATCGGATAGCGCGCCAGCCGGTCCATGTCCAGGAAGATTGGGTTCTTCACCAGCCCATGGACCAGCAAACGATGCTGCGCGGGGTCGATTTGCGGAACGCCGTTGTGGTGGCGCTCGAAATGCAGCCCGGAAGGCGTGACCGTCCCGGCGAGCTTGTGCAACGGCGTCCACGAAACCCCGTTGCCCGGCACCTCCGGATTCGCGGAAATCCAGCGTATGGCCTCTTTTTCATGGGGGGAGGGCTGGCCGTAATTGCTGAAAGGCTGGCCCGGTTTCAGCATCCAGGCCGGGCGCTCAAACTCTGCGGCCAGCGCATCCTTGCCGGCGAAGGCGGCCGCGCCCAGCCCCAAGCCTTGGCGCAGAAACCGGCGCCGGTCCAGCAAGCCGCCGTCGGCCACGGCTTGCAAACCGTCGGTTGAAGAAAGGGAAGCGGGGGCGTCGGACATGGCGTGATCCTCGGTTGCGCTGGCTGATAGCTCGATCTGCGATGCTTGGCATTGTACGGGCGATAAAGCCGCCGCGCCATAACGCGAACCGTCGCCGATGGAAGTTTTCCGGGCATAAACCGCCCTTTTTTGGGGCTGCGCGGCATGGTCGTTTGCCCATGGGCGCCCGTTTGGCCTAGGATAAGGGGAAGGCGGCGCTTTCCCGGCCTCGATAAGTTTTAAATTTGGGATGGGTTATCCACCGTTGGCCTGCGGACGGGATTTTGTCGCCAGGGAACAACGGCAATTCAAAGGCTTACCGCGTGTCAAGCCCCCATATTTTTTAAAATCAATGGCTTAAGTCTTGTCAAGCGGCGTGTGCCGGTTCTGTCCAGTATTTGGGCAAGCCAGCGGAAGCCCTGGATTGGCGCGTGGCCTAGGCAAAATCCACAAAGTTATCCACAGCTTTGTCCACGCTTTCTGTGGATGAAGAAATGGGATGCAACAATCAATTTTTGGACGGAAACATGATCGAAAATGGCACAATCGCCGCCGGGAACCCGGCATTCATCGTCGGTTGTGGCGATATTGGCCTGCGGGTGGCGGTGTTGGAGCAGGCAGCGGGGCGGCGGGTGGTGGCCTTGGCGCGGTCGGAAGCCTCCGCGCTTGGGCTGGCCCGGAAGGGCATCGAAACCGTCGCGGGGGATTTGGACCGGCCAGAGTCCCTGCGCGGCCTTCCGTCCGGCGTGGCGACGCTGTATTACTTCGCCCCCCCGCCGCCGACTGGCGGGGACGACCCCAGGCTGGCGGCGCTGCTGGTTTCTTTGGACGGACTGGCTCTGCCGCGCCGGGTGGTTTACATCAGCACTAGCGGGGTGTATGGCGATTGCGGCGGGGCGTGGGTGGACGAAGGCTGGCCGATGAACCCCCGTTCGGAGCGCGGCAAACGGCGGGCGGCGGCGGAAGCTTGCTTAAGCGCATGGGCCGGGGCGCGTGGTGTGGAGGCGGTGATTTTGCGCGTTCCCGGCATCTACGGCCCCGGCAGGCTGCCGATGGAGCGCATCCGGCGCGGGGTGCCGGTGGTGCGCGAGGAGGAATCGCCGTGGAGCAACCGCATCCACGCGGACGACCTGGCGCAAGCCTGTTTCCTGGCCGCGCGGCGGGGCAGGGCGGGCGGCGTTTACAATGTCAGCGACGGCAACCCTTCCACGATGACCGATTATTTTTACCGGGTCGCCGATTGCCTGGGCTTTCCCCGTCCGCCCGCTGTTGCGATGGAGGAGGCGCGGGCCAGCCTCGGCCCCGGCATCCTGTCGTTTCTGGAAGAGTCCAAGCGCTTGGACAATCGGCGGATGTTGGAGGAGCTGGGGGTGGTGCTGCGCTATCCCGACCTTGCCAGCGGCCTGCCCGCTTGCCTGGAAGGCACATAAGCCGCCTTGCTTTGGACAAGATTCAATGTCGCAGGCGACGGATTTATCCTCTCGGAAGCTAGAAGATGGCAAAACTAAAAAATGAAACCCAATTGCTCAAAAAAGCCGTGGAAGTGGCGGAGAAATACGCCAAGAATCGTGGCTACACAGAATTCCCGCCCACCGCCTCGGCCAACGAGAAAGTGGAATGCAGTTATCGCCTGCTGGTCAATGACAAGCTCATCACCGCGCTTGCCCCCGACCAAGAAACCGTCGCCAATATGAAACACAAACTGGCTCTATGGATTGCCCGCCAATTGCCCAAGGACCATCCCTTGTTGCGATAATCCCCCACCGCAAGGCGCAAAGGAAGGGCGAAAGCTTTCGGCGGCCAAGGCCAAGCAACGGGCGCGATTGCCCGGCGACTTTCGCGGCAACGCGCTTGCCTCGACAGATCAAACCACGTATCGTACAGCGCGGCAGGCCGTAAGGCTTGGCGCAGGCGTCCTTGCTGGCTTCTTCGCCAAGCCGCACATTCCTCCGGCTGGCTCGGCAAACACAAAGCCACAGCCACATCCAAACTCAGCAGAGGCTTCCACCATGGCGAGCAAACTCTCCGTCCATCTGTTAATCATTGATCCGCAAGTCGATTTCATGGACAGCCCGAATTCGGCCCTGCCGGTTCCCGGCGGCAACGCCGACATGCGCCGCTTGGCGGCGATGATCCAGCGCGTGGGCAACCGTTTGGCGGACATCCATGTCACTTTGGATTCGCACCGCGTCATCGACATCGGCCATCCGGGGATGTGGCGCAACCAGGACGGCAAGCTGCCGTCTCCGTTCACGATCATCTCCGTCTCCGACATCGAGACGGGCGTGTGGCGTCCGCGCAACGAACACGCTAAGCTGGCCGAACTGGGCGGCAAGTCCCTCGGGCAGTATATGTTGGAGTATGCGCGGGCCTTGGCGGCGGGCGGGCAGTATCCGCTGATGGTGTGGCCCGAGCATTGCTTGATCGGCACGCCCGGCCACGCGGTGCAGGCGGATCTAATGGCCGCGCTGATTGAGTGGGAGCGCCGCGAGTTTGCCAACGTGGATTATGTGGTCAAAGGCACCAACAGCTTCACCGAACACTACGGCGCGTTGATGGCGGAAGTGCCGATGCCCACCGACCCCGGCACGGGGCTGAACACCCAGTTTCTCAGCGTGTTGGCCCAGGCCGACATCGTCGCCGTGGCCGGCGAGGCCTTGAGCCATTGCGTGATGAGCACGGTGAACCAGATCGCCAACAATATCGGCGAGGAGCATGTGCGCAAATTCCACATCCTGACCGATTGTTCCAGCCCGGTCCCGGCGTTGCCGAACGGGCCGGATTTTCCGGCGATGGCGGCGCGCTGGCTCCAGGACATGGAACGGCGGGGCATGACCTTGGCCGCCTCCACGTCGTTCATGGCTTGATTATTATCCACTTGTGAGTCTGAGGGCTTTGTCATGGCGAGAATTGGCGACACCGTAACCTTTCCCATCACCGGCAGCAATTTCACCTTCCAAGGCACCCGCGTTGGGGATTTGGGGGCGACCGAATATACCTTGTGCACGGTGGTGATTGATGTCACCGGCTCGACGGCGGCTTTTGCCGGCGAATTGCGGAACATGCTGCTCACCGTCGTCGATGCCTGCAAAAAATCGCCGCGCAGCGACAATTTGCTGCTGCGGGTGGTGACGTTTTCATCCTATGTCGGAATCAACGAATTGCACGGCTTCAAACCCTTGGCGGACATCGACCCCGCCGCCGACTATCCGCCGTTCCACCCCGACGGCCTGACGCCCTTGTGCGACGCGGCTTTCTCGGCGGTGGGCGCGATGATTGACTATGGCGTGGAGCTGATGAAAAACGATTTCCTCGCCAACGGCATCGCCTTCATCGTCACCGACGGCGAGGAGAACAGCTCCAGCACCACGCCGGCCATGGTGAAAAGCTTGATTGTGAATGCGCGGCACGAGGAAAAGCTGGAGTCCTTGTTAAGCATCCTGATTGGCGTCAATGCGGCGAGTTGCCGCAGCGCGTTGGAGAGTTTCCAGCGCGAGGCGGGCATCGACCAGTATGTCGACGCAGGTGCCGCGACGCCCGGCAACCTCGCCAAATTGGCGGCTTTCGTGTCGCAGTCGGTGTCCAGCCAAAGCCAGGCGCTAGGCACGGGCGGGCCTAGCCAGAACATCGCGGCGACGATCTAAGCGCATAAGGGGGCGCGGTGTTTCGCAGCGATTCCCATTTTTTGATCGGCTACGCCCACCACACGGCGGGCAAGCCTTGCCAGGACTACGCCTTGTCCGGGGACGGCGGCGGCAGGGCTTACGCGATTGTCTGCGACGGCTGTTCGACCGGCCGCCGCACCGATGTCGGGGCGCGGGTCGTCGCGCTGGCAACCGAAACCGCCTTGCGCGGCCCCGGTCCGCTGGATGTCGAAACCATACGCGCACACCAACAAAACACCGTGTCCGCCGCCATGGAATGCCTGTCCCTCACCCAGCAAGACCTGCTGGCGACGGCGGTCTACGCTTGTTTGACAGCGGAGGGCGGCTTTGTCCACTTGCAAGGCGATGGCGTGTTGGCGTGTGTGTGGCGCGATGGCCGGGTGGACATGGCGCGTTATGAATGGAAGCACAACACGCCGCTGTATCTCGCCTATGCCCTGGACGGGTACGCCGCTTTCATCGCGGCCCACGGCGGCGATTTGGCGGCGGAGTCGTTAAGCGCCGAGTCCTGGCAGTACTCCCCGGCGCTGGGTTTGCAAGCACAAGCGGCGGAAACCTTTCGTTTGGACGAGGGCATGCGCGGCATCACCCGGCTCTTTTCCGCCGAAGCCTTGGCGGGGCTGGCCTATCTCGCCGTGTTCACCGACGGCGTTTCCCAAATCGACGGTGTGGACTGGAAGGACGCGGTCTTGCAATTGCTGGCCTTCAAGACCAGCGCCGGGGAATTCGCCAAGCGGCGGATGAACCGCTTGGTCAAAGACGCGCTGAAAACCGGCAAAGGCCCGGTGGACGATATCGCCTATGCGGTCATCCAAGTCGCGGAGGCGTGAGCGGTGATTAAGGTCAAGACCAAGGTCATCTTGGAGGGCAGGGGGCCGGTAAGCCTGAACCCCAACGACCATATCGGCACCGGCGGCGAAGGCTCGGCCTTCCGCTTGCAAGACACCGTCATCAAGCTATACACCGACCCCGCCAAAATGGCGCGGGACGGCATGGCCGACAAGATCAGGCGGCTGTCGGCGATTCGCCACGACTATATCGTCTCGCCGCATGGGCTGGTGCTGGATGAGCGTTCCAATCCGATAGGCTATTACATGGGCTATGTCGAGGGTGAGCCGCTGTCGCGGGTGTTCACCAACGATTTCCGCAACCGCCAGGGCTTCACCCGGCAAGACGCTTCGGTGTTGGTCGACAGGATGCGCGAGGCCATGCGGATAGCCCACCAAAACCAAGCCTTGATGGTGGACGCCAATGAATTGAACTGGATCGCCGTGCTGGGCCAAGAGCCGGCGCCGCGCGCCCTGGATGTGGATTCCTGGGCCATCGGCCCGTGGCCGGCCACGGTCATCATGCCGTCGATCCGCGATTGGCACAGCCAGGGGTTTGACGAACTGACCGACTGGTTTGCCTGGGGCGTCGTCACTTTCCAAATCTACACCGGCATCCACCCCTACAAAGGCAGCTTGGATGGCTACAAGCCTGCCGACCTGGAGGCGCGGATGAAGGCCAACGCCTCGGTGTTCACGCCGGGGGTGCGGCTGAACCGGGCGGTGCGCGATTTTGCGGAGATTCCGCCGGTGCTGCTGGACTGGTATGTGGCGGTTTTTCAGCACTGCGAGCGGACACAGCCGCCTTCGCCCTTCGCCCAGCCGGTCGCCGTCACGCCCGCCATACAAATCGCCCGGCTCGTCACCACGGCCAGCGGAATGCTGGCCTTCGACAAATTGTTCGGCGACCCCGACAACCCGGCGCTGCGGATTTTTCCTTGCGGCGTGGTGTTGCTGGCCTCGGGCCGGTTGTTTGACTTGGCCTCCAAACGCGCCATCGGGGTGGCAAAATCCTACGAGTGTGAATTGGTCCAGGCGGGCAATGGCTGGCTGAAGGCCGATTGGGAAGGCGGCAAGCTGCGTTTCTCGCACATCCACGCCGCCAGCCTGCAAGAGGAGCCGCTGGCCCTGCAACTGGATGCCGCCAGGATGCTGCGCTACGAAAACCGGATGTTTTTGGTGACGGCCCAAGGCTTGACCGAGGTGGAGTTGAAGCTGTTCGGCCATGCCCTGCTGGCCGCCGGAAACACCTGGGGGGTGATGGTGAATTCCACCCATTGGTTTGACGGCGTGGGCGTGCAGGACGCCTTCGGGGCCACCTTCTTGATCGCCCCGTTTGGGGAAAAAGCCTGCGCGCAAGTGCGGGTCAAGGAATTGGACGCGGTGAAAGTGGTTGCCGCGAAGGCGGGCAACCGCTTTATCAGCCTGGTGGGCCTCAACCGCCGAGGCGAATACCGCAAGTTTGAGCTGTGCTTCAACGAAGACTACAAGCAATACTCCGTCTGGGAAAGCGGCACGGCGAATGCGGACTTGAACATCGCGATATTGCCCAAGCGCGTGTGCGCCACGATTGTGGACGATGGCGAATTAGTGATCTTCGTCCCCAGCAATGGAACTGTCGTCAAGAAACAGGACAAAACCATTTCAGCCGACATGGCCTTGGCCAATTGGGGCGACAAGGTCGTGTATATCCATGGGGGTTCGGTGTGGAGCGTGCAAAGCAAGCCATGACAATCGCAGCGACATTCCCGACCTGGATTAGGCGGTGGGCCATCTTGATTCTTTTGCTGTTGCCGATAGCCGGCATCGCCGACACCCTCAGCAATGAGGTTAAAACGCCGGATGCAATCGGCAAAGAATTGAATTACCTGCTCGGCTTCGTCGGGCCAAACCGGGCCGATCCTCGGGGCTTCAAGCCGGAAATGATCGCCACGCTGGTGAAATTTGTCGCCGAGCCCAAAGCAAAAGAAACGCTGCACTACCCCGACGCGCCCGACGGAACAGCATCGGCCTATTTTGAAACCGATGTCGCCCGCAGTCTGGGACAACTCCTGCGGTTGACCGACAACCCCGATGTCCCGGCAGTTTTCACCGCCCCCTCCACCGTCCGCTCGGCCCGCTGGACACGCATCGACACCCCCGGCCAGCAGCGGCCAAAGCTCTGGGAACAGTTGGGGGATTTAAATTCGCCGGTTTTCTTCACCGGCATCGAGCATTTGGTCAATACGCCGGACCAAACCACGGGGGCTTATTATGACTATGACCTGCATCGGACGGTGATTCTCACCCAAGTCGATGGCCGCAAGCTGTTGATTAGCTTGTCCAGGCAACAAGGAGTTTCCAGCGCCGGAAAACAAGGTTTAATTATTGGCCGGGACGATGCCTGGGATTATATTTACACCCGCCAATCCGGGATAAACCGCTTCGGACTCGGTTGGGTGGATTCTTATATGTATGATTCCTATTCCGTGGCATTTTACCTGGAAGACGGCGGCGCAAACCCTGCCGTCAGGTTTGGCGTGTTCAAATGGCTGAGGGCCGGCTGGTCGAACATCAACTTTGTCAAACGTCCGCATATCCACGATGGGCTGCGGCGCTTTGCCGATGTGCTCAAGCGGATCGTCGAGCATCGCCGCATTGCCGACACGGCGGCGTGGTCCGATAAGCTGCTGGAGATTCAGCGGCTGCCGACAGAGCAACTCCGGCCCATTGTCCAGGAGTATCTGGACGCGCTCGAAAGGCAAGTCGAAGCCGACGGCTCGCTGCCTGCCAGCGACGTGAAAACCTTGTTCAAAGACGGGGGCTATTTGCACAGCTTGGACCGCGAGGCGATGCAATCCATCGTCACCGTGGAATACCTCAAGCAATTGCTAGGCAAGCCAAGCCGGATAAACCTGAAACAACGGCTGGCCAAATCCTCTGATTGACGGATTCACGTCCCCTTGCGGGTTCGCCAAGCAATCCAGGCATAAACGCCTAGGTTGGTGATTGCCACCCCGGCACCCAAGACAGTCTGCACCGCCGGGGTGAGGCCGGCAGGGTAGATCAAGGCCAGCAGGTAATGCTCGATAAATCCCCCGCCGTAACCGCTTTCTCCCGCCTTGGCCCGCAGCGCCTGTTCCCAAGGCGTCAAAGGGCAAATCCAGCCAGTGAATTCCACTAGTATTCCCCAAGCGACCGCCGGCAAATGCAGCCAGGCCAGCCAGCGCCGCCAAAGCACCAAGAAGCCGCCGAACAGCACGAAGAGGATGAAGGCGAAGTGGACAAGCACCAGCGCGTCCGCGCTCAGACGGTAAGCCATGGGGGGGCGGGAATTGGGTTGCCAAAAAAGCGGGCCGGGGATTGCAATCCCGGCCCGGAGGTTTTGCGCGGGGTCCGCCGCGCCTGCGCGGACGGGACAACGGCCCTGTCCGGCGCGTGGCGGCCTAGCCGATGAGTTGCTGTAGCAGCTTGTTGAGGTTATGGACGAAGGCCGCCGGGTCGTCGATGGTGCCGCCTTCGCTGAGGACGGCCTGGTCGAAGAGGATCAGCGCCAAGTCGGCGAAGCGGGTTTCGTCGGCTTCGTCCTTGAGCTTGGCGATCAGCGTGTGGGCGGGGTTGATCTCCAGCACCGGCTTGCTGCCGGGCACATTCTGCCCGGCTTCCTTAAGGATGCGCTCCATGGTGCGGCTCATGCCATAGGCTTCGCTGACCAGGCAGGTGGGCGAGTCGGTGAGCCGGTGGCTGATGCGCACGTCGGCCACCTTGCCGTCGAGGACTTTCTTGATCCTGTCGACCACTTCTTCAAAGTCCTTGCCGACTGCCTCGATTTCTTCCTTGTCTTTCTCGTCTTCCAGCTTGCCCAGATCCAAATCGCCGCGCGCGATGGATTGCAGGTGCTTGCCTTCGTAGTCGGTGAGGTGGTCCGCCAGCCAGGAGTCGATGCGGTCGCCGAGCAGCAGCACTTCCACGCCTTTCTTGCGGAAAATCTCCAGGTGCGGACTGTTCTTCGCCGCCGACAGGCTGTCGCCAGTGATGTAGTAGATCTTGTCCTGGCCTTCTTGCATGCGGCCGACATAATCGTCCAGGCTGACTTCCGGCGCGTCGTTCGCGGTGGAGGAGAAGCGCAACAGCTTGGCAATGCGGTCCTTGTTCTTGAAGTCGTCGATGACGCCTTCTTTGATGACCTGGCCGAACTCTTTCCAGAACGCCTTGTATTTGTCCGGCTCGTTCTTGGCCAGATCCTCGAACAGGCCGAGCAGCTTTTTCACCGCGCCGGAGCGGATCTTCTCCAGCAGCTTGTTTTCTTGCAGCAGTTCGCGGGAGACGTTGAGCGGCAGCGAGTCGGAGTCGATGACGCCACGGATGAAGCGCAGATAGCGCGGCAGCAGCTTGTCGGCGTCGTCGGTGATGAACACCTTGCGCACATACAGCTTCACGCCGTGTTTGGGGTCGCGCTCCCACAAGTCGAAGGGCGCGTGGGACGGGATGTACAGCAGCAAGGTGTATTCGTTGGTGCCTTCCACCCG
>CAZOTR010000032.1:26716-33209 GCA_964582755.1 uncultured Methylococcaceae bacterium
TAGAAGCCTACGCCAAACTGGCCGATCAACTGGCTGTCCTTGGACTCGTCGCCGGTCAGCGATTCGAAAAAGTGGCGGGTGCCGGAACGGGCGATGGTGCCGATGTTCTCGCGCACCTCGTCGCGGTTCATGCCGATGCCGTTGTCGGTGATGGTGACGGTGCGCTTGTCCTTGTCGAAATCGACGCGGATTTTGAGCTGGCTGTCACCTTCGTACAGGCTTTCGTTGCTCAACGCATTGAAGCGCAGCTTGTCGGCGGCGTCGGAGGCGTTGGAGATCAGCTCGCGCAGGAAGATTTCCTTGTTGCTGTACAAGGAGTGGATCATCAGGTGAAGCAGTTGTTTGACTTCCGCTTCAAATCCTAGGGTGACTTTGTTTTCCGCAACAGTCATGGTGGTTGCTTATCCTCGTGGGTAGATGGGTCTGGAGACGGGGCCGCTGGCGGCCATAACGAAGGTATTATTGGGATGGCTGGGATTTTTTCAAGCGGGGCGTGGAAAATTGCCGGGGCCAGGGAAGCCTAATGTCCCGGCCGAAACGCCAGGGTTTTGCGCCAAAACCGGGAATGGCTGGCGCGGCGTCCCTGGCTGTCCGCGTCTCTCCATCGGCATGTTATATTTTTCCCGCCTATAAACCTGAGAGAGCCCGACTATGCCTGATTCAGCCTCCCAATCCCTCGCCGATTTGGCCGACCGACTGCAAGCCGCCTTGCAAGGCAAGACGTTCGGGGCCATTTTCTTTTGGAAATTCGCCTTGGTCCGGCCCCATGACCAAGCTTACCGGCTGCTGTCGGCCCGCGTTGCGGGAGACCGGCTGGACTTGGAGTTTTTGCATGACAGCGGCCAAGGCGCGCCGGGGGTGCTGTCGGTCTGGTCCCCCTCCGGGCTGGAAATCACCGCCGCCGCCGCCAGCCTGCGCCAGGCCGCCCGGCTGCGCTTGGATGACAGCGAGGCTTGGCCGGATGGTGGCGAATACCGCATCCGCACACCGCGTGGCGAAGGGGTGTTTCCGCTAGGCGACAGCCCCGCCCTTACCTTGCAATTTTAAATAGGAACCCATCCCGATGAAAATGCTTGCCCCGTTTGTTTCGCTGCTTGCCCTCGCCCTGTGCCAGGCCGCCCATGCCGAAGAACTGAGCCTGCCGCGCAAGCTGGAAGGCAAGGCCACCGTGCTGGACGCCGCCGACCCTGACTATGCCAAGGCGGTCATCGGTTCCGCCGTCAAGCCGGAAGGCCAGGGCGGCGTTTCGGCCGGTCTGGTGGTGCGCACGACCCAAGACATCCCGGTGTACCGGATGTGGAACGGACCCGACAAGAAAGACGCGCGCGGCAACACCAACCGCCTGGGCGGCTGGTGGTCATACGACGCGCCGAAGGGGCCGGTGGCGAAATACCGCAAAGATTATGAAATTTGCCAGGAATGGAACGACTTGGCTTGGGTCGCCAAATGCACGTTGAAGGCGGGGGCGGTGGTGGTGGTCGGGCCGGGCCAGTCGGTTTCCGCCGAAACCTGCGGCGATCCGACCGGCAAGGAGCAATATGCCGCCAACGCGCACGGTTGGCAGCTTTACCTGGACAAGCCGTGGACCCGTGCCGCCGAGTTGGAATGCCCGCCGGACACTAGCGATTACGCGGCAAACCCGAAGAATATCGCCAAGCCCGTCAAGGCAAAAAAGCACCCAAGCAATAAGGCGGCTCAAAACAGATAAGGAAACGCCGCCTCAAACCCCGGCACCTTGGCCTTCGGCTTGAAGGCGGGAACGGCCCAAGGATCTTGGACCTGGCCCGCCAAATATTTTGCCAGCCACAAGCCTTGGCTGCGGGCGGGCGTGACATAGGCGTAG
This sequence comes from uncultured Methylococcaceae bacterium, assembly GCA_964582755.1. Classification (GTDB taxonomy): domain Bacteria; phylum Pseudomonadota; class Gammaproteobacteria; order Methylococcales; family Methylococcaceae; genus Methylumidiphilus. The sequence goes on from CAZOTR010000032.1 coordinate 28,560, forward strand.
ATCCTGCCGTCGGGCAGTTCGGCGCAGTCGCCGATGGAGTGGATGTCGGGGTCGGCGGTGGCGAGGAAGGGGTCCACCGCGATGCCCCGGCGGGTTTCCAGGCCGCAAGCCCCCGCCAACTCCGTCCGGGGCTTGAAGCCGCAGGCGACGATGATGCCATGGAAGCCGCCTTTTTCGCCCTCGGCCAGTTTCACCGCCAAATCTGTCCCCGAACCCGCAAAACCTTGCACCGCCTGGTCTAGCAACACCTCGACGCCCAACCCGTCGCGCAGGACGCCCAGCAGGCTGGCGGAGTCTTCCTCCACCAACTGCCTTTCCATCAAACGGGGCAGGGCGTGGAACAACACCACCGCGTCCCCGGCCTTGGCCAAGTCGGCGGAGATTTCGCAGCCAATCAACCCGCCGCCGACGACCGCCCAACGCGGGTGGGGATGTTGGCTTTGGATGGCTGCGCGCAGCCGCCGCAGCGCCACGAGGTCGCCCAGGCTGTTGAGCGTGTGGAACAAGCCGGCGTGTGCGCGGAAAGGCGGCGGCACCAGGGCGTCCGAGCCGGTGGCCAGCACCAGCTTGTCGTAGCTTAGGGGCTGCTCCGCGCCGTCTTTGCGGAACACCAGTTGTTTCGCGGCCCGGTCCACGCGCAAAACGTCCACTCCGCTCTCCACGGCGATGTGGTTGCCGACCAGCGCCGGGAAGGATTTGAGGACGATCTTGGTTTCGATGTCGCCACGGGTGAAGCCGTGGGACAACAAGGGGCGGGAATAATAGCCGAAGGTTTCGCGGGTCAGCAGGGTGATGAAAACTTCCCGCTCCAGCTTGCGGATTTCCTCGGCGCAGGTGACGCCGGCTATGCCTGATCCAACCACGACGATGTGTTTAGGCATGGGCTTGCCGCCTATTCGACCATCAACTCGAAATCGTCCTTGCTGGCCCCGCAATCCGGGCAAACCCAGTCGTCGGGGACATCCTCCCAGCGGGTTCCGGGGGCCAGGTTGGAATCTTCGTCACCCAGTTCCTCGTCATAGATGAGGCCGCAGACAACGCACAGGTATTTTTTAAATTCAGGCATGGTTTACTCCGAAGGTTTAGGCCATTTGTTTCGCGGTTTGGAAAATTTCCTCCGCGTCGAGGATCAAATCGTTTTGCTCGAACAAGCGGGCGACGCAGGCCCGGTGCAGGGCCAGCTTGAGCGGGCCGAAGCCCAAAGGGCCCCAGACGGTTTTGCCATGGCGGACCGCGCCCCGGTCCAGCAGGTCGATGCCGCCTATGCCGGCGGGCGGGGTGGTGTTGGCGTCGGCGATCAATTCCAGCGTGGGGTTGTCGCGCCAATGCGCTTCTTTCAGCAGCTCGACGCCCGCCGCGCCGGTGGCAAACACAATATGTGCGCCTTCGATGAGCTTGGCGCGGGCGTCTTCATCGACGGCCTCCGCCGCTGTCAGCCTTACGCCGAAACGCGCCTGCATGGCGTCGCAGGCTTGTTCGGCCTGGGCGAGCCGGCGCGAGCTGACGACCACCTGCGCCGCGCCTTCCTGGGCCAGCATGACGGCGGCGCGCTGGCCCACCGGGCCAGTGCCGGCCAGCACCACGGCCTTTTTGCCGGCGATGGCGCCGCTGCTGGCCAGCTTGGCGACGGCCGCCGCCGCCGTGGTGTTGCCGCCGTTGCTGTCGAGCATCACCGAGACGCGGAAGCCGCCGAAGAACTTGCCCTTGACTGCTTGCAACAGCGCTTGCCCGGCGGCCATGTTGCCGCCGCCGATGAAAATGGCGGTGTTTTTCTTGTCCTTCGGGGAGCGGGTGAAGATGGCCCCTTCGACCAGGGCGCCGACGTTTTCCGGCGTCAATCCGCCATGGGTGATGACATGGTCGGCCCCGCCGTCATAGCCTACCACGGTGTCGAACACGGAGGGATGGGGATCGGTGTCAAACTGGAACAACAGTTTTTTCATCAAGAGTCCTGCTAGAAGTTTTATGCCTCGTCGGGGCGCTGTCCTATAATGGCTTGCCTATTTTAATGCATCCAGCGGCCAACAGGAGAGCCTTGCCATGATTAAAGACCCGTCCATCCAGCAGTTTCTCGACGCGCTTGCCAGCAAAGCGCCGACCCCAGGCGGCGGCGGCGCGGCGGCGGTCATGGGCGCGATGGGCGCGGCCCTAGTCAGCATGGTGTGCAACCTCACCCTCGGCAAGAAGAATTATGAGGCGGTGGAGGAGGGCATGAAGGCGACGCTGGAGCGTTCGGAAGAGCTCCGCGCCCGTCTGGCCGGCATGGTCCGCGCCGACGCGGCGGTGTTCGACCAAGTCATGGCTGCTTACGGCCTGCCCAAGGACAGCGAGGAACAAAAGCAAGCCCGCGCCGAAGCCATCCAGGCCGCGCTGAAATCCGCCACCGAGGTGCCGCTGGATTGCGCCAGGGCTTGCGCCGAAGTCATCACACTCAGCCGGACAGTCGCCGAGCAGGGCAATAAAAATGTCGTCAGCGACGCCGGCGTGGCAGTCCAGGCCGCTTATGGCGCGTTGAAAAGCGCCGCCTTGAATGTCTATGTCAACGCCGGGGCGATCAAGGACGAGGCTTTTGTGCAAGCGCGGCTGGGCGAGCTTGAGGCGCTGCTGGCCGGGCAGGACCGCGCCGTCGAGGAAATCTACCAAACCACCCAAAGTCGGCTGTGAAAGCCGGCAGTTATTTCTTCCCCTCCACACATAATGATGAACGTATTGCGCTTAATTGACCCCCGGGCCTTTGTCCTGCTCGGCTTGTTGTTGTCCCCGGTGGCCCGCGCCGAAGCCCCGGCGGGGGAGGCTGCCGATTCCCGGCAGGCTTTGTTGCGCGAATTCGAGGCCGCCCGGCAAGGGATGGACGCCGCCAAGCAAAAAGGGCCGACGGACATCCCCTTCCTGCAACAAGCCGTCTTGCATCTGCCGGCCGGCTATGCCTTCGTCCCCAACCCGGCGGCGGCGCGGTTCGTCGCCGCCATGGGCAACCCGGTGGACGACAGTTTCCTGGGGCTGGTCCTGCCCGAGCCTGAAGACGAACAAGCCGATTGGATCGCCTCGGTCAGCTTTGAAAAATCCGGCTACATCCGCGACGACGACGCGAAAAACTGGAATGTCGATGACATGCTCAAGACCTTGAAGGAAGGCGTGGAGGAGATCAACCAGACGCGCGCCGACCGGGGCATGCCCGGCTTGGAGCTTTTGGGCTGGGCCGAAACCCCCGCCTATGACGCCGCCAGCCACCGGCTGGTGTGGGCGCTGGCCGTGGGCAACCAGGGCGCGCCCGCCGACCAGCCGCAAAGCGTCAATTACAACACCCACGCCTTGGGGCGCGAGGGCTATTTCAGCCTGAACTTGGTGACTTCCCGCGACGAGCTGGCGCAGCGCAAACCCATCGCGCACACTCTGCTGGCCGCGCTGGAGTTCAGCCCCGGCAAGCGTTACGAGGATTTCAACGCCGACACCGACCATACCGCCGAGTATGGCCTGGCCGCCTTGGTGGGCGGGGCGATGGTCGCCAAGAAATTCGGCCTGTTCGCCCTGGGCGGGCTGTTCCTCGCCAAATTTGGCAAGCTCATCGCCATCGCCGCCGCCGCCTTGTTCGGCCTCTTCGGCAAGCGCCTGGGCAGGAAGAAAACCGAGGGCGGGGGAAGTTTGGACGCTTAATTCATCCATCCACTGAGGAGATCCGTTATGGGTTTACTATCGTTTTTGTTGGTCGGCCTCATCGCCGGGTGGCTGGCGGGTGTGTTGGCCAAAGGCGGCAGCTTCGGCATTTTGGGCAACATCGCCATCGGCATCGTCGGTGCGTTTATCGGCGGATCTTTGTTTCAAAGACTGGGCATCGCCGCCGGCGGGGGCATGGTAGGCAGCATCATCGTCGCCACCATCGGCGCGCTGGTGCTGATTTTCGTCATCCGGCTGATAAAGCGGGTGTGACGGCTGCCAAGGCATTCGCAAACCCGTTAAACCACCCGCCACCCCATCACCCAATAGCTCTTAATGGTGATGGGCTTGGGGATCTGCCTTTTTCGATCCCGCTTTCTTTGGCGGCTGCGCCTGCGGCGGTTCTGCCTTGGGGGGTTCCAAGGCTGGCGTCGCAACGGCCGGCGGCGGCTCGATGGCCGGTGTCTCCGCTTTCTGTGGCTCTGCCTGGGACGCTTCTGGCTTGGCCGGTTCAACGGCAGGCGCCTCGTCCGTCTTATGCCCGTTCCCATCCACCACCTTGAACGTCCCCGTGGTCATGCCCATGGAGCAGGACCAGGGCATCAGGCCTTCCTGCTGCGGCGTGAACTCAATCACTTGTTCGCCTTTCTTCAAGGGCACGTCCAGGCCCAGTTTCGGCACGACCACGCCGGTGACGCAGGATTGCGTTTCGCCGTTGTGGATTTTCCATCTCACCGGCACGCCTTTTTGCAGCACGATGACTTTGGGATTGGTGCTGGCTTCGGTGAAGCTCATTTCAATGGATTGGTAGCCTTGGCCCATGGTGGCAACCATGTCCGCGCTCATGTCCCAGCCCATCCGCTCGCGCATCTGCGCCTGCACCCAGGCCAGCCCGGTGGTGAAATCGTAGCCCGCCCCGCTCAACACCAAACCCCGGTTGAGCATGATCGCGCCCAGCGCCAGCACGATGGCCCCGGAGAAGCGGACGATCTTCGG
>CAZOTR010000033.1:0-33082 GCA_964582755.1 uncultured Methylococcaceae bacterium
CCCTGGCTGTTGTTGGCGGTGCTGCCCGAAGCCGCCTGGGCGGAAGGCGGCGGGAGCGCCCCGCAAACGCTGGACTTGACCATGCATGCCGTCGGTTTCGCCGCCATCGCGATTTTTTTCATCGCGTATGAACTGGCGATGTTGGAAGAATCCACCCGGATGCACAAGTCCAAGCCCATGGTCTTCGCGGCCAGCCTGATTTGGATCTTGATCGCTGCGGTCTATGCCGCCAACGGCTTTAACGAGGAAGCCGGGCGGGCGTTCCGCTCGAATCTGGAAGGCTATGCTGAGTTATTCCTGTTTATCCTGGTGTCGATGACCTACTTGAATGCGATGGAGCAGCGCGGGGTGTTCGACAACCTGCGCATCTGGCTGTTGAGCAAGGGCTTCGGTTACCGGAAATTGTTTTGGGTCACCGGCATCCTGTCCTTTGTGATGTCTTCCCTGTTCAGCAACCTGACCACCGCCTTGTTGATGGGGGCCGTGGTGATGGCCATGGCCAAGGACAACCGCCGCTTCATCTGTGTGGCCTGTGTGAACATCGTGGTCGCCACCAACGCCGGCGGTTCCTTCAGCCCATTCGGCGACATCACCACTTTGCTAGTTTGGCAGAAGGGTGTCGTGCCGTTCGCGGACTTCTTTTCCCTGCTGCTTCCTGCCATCGTCAATTTTTTAGTGCCCGCCACCATCATGCATTTCTGGGTGCCGAAGGAATCTCCCCAGTTCGCGGGCGAACCCCAAGCCTTGCGGCACGGTGCCAAGGGCATCATCATCCTGTTCATCCTAACCATCCTTACCGCCGTATGTTTTAAAAACTTCCTGGGATTGCCGCCGGTGGCCGGCATGTTGACCGGGCTGACCTACCTGAGTTTTTACTTTTTCTACCTCTATAAGGTCCGTGTCGTCTGGCGACACGACGACAAGCCAGAATCGGCGGAGGGGTCTGTGGATATGGCTCCCGAATTCGTCGAAACGAAACAACACTTCGACGTGTTCCACAATATTGCCCACTTGGAGTGGGACACCTTGCTGTATTTTTACGGTGTCATGCTCAGCGTCGGTGGCTTGAGTTTCATCGGCTATCTGGCCCATGCCTCAAATTTCCTTTACAACACCCATTTGAATCCCACCCTCGCCAACATACTGGTGGGCATCATCTCGGCGTTCATCGACAACGGCACCATCATGTTTGCTGTGTTGACCATGGCACCAAACATATCCGAAGGGCAGTGGCTGCTGGTGACGCTGACCGCCGGGGTGGGCGGAAGTCTGCTGGCGATTGGCTCGGCGGCCGGCGTCGGGCTGATGGGCCAAGCCAAGGGCGCCTATTCGTTCGTTTCCCATCTGAAGTGGACGCCGGTCATCGCGCTAGGCTATGCCGCCAGCATTGCCGTGCATTTTTTCATCAACGGGCGCTATTTCTAAGGACGTTTCCATGTATAAATCGATAAGATTGGCCGGTCTTTTGATGCTGGCGTTTCCCGCTTTGGCCGGCGCGGAAGAAATCCAGCCCATGGATCTGACCCGCCACTGGGCCGGCTATTTTTCCCTCGTGGTGATGGTGCTGGCTTATGTCGCCGCCATGCTGGAGGACCAGACTTACTTAAGGAAATCCAAGCCGATGCTGCTGGGGGCGGCGCTGATCTGGTTTGTCGTCGTCCTGGCTTACCGGCAGCAAGGCGATGTCCAGTTGGTCGTCGATGCTTTCAAATCGAACTTGCAGTCCTACGTCGAATTGATGCTGTTCATCATGGTGTCGATGACTTACCTGAACGCGATGGAAGACATGCGGGTGTTTGTGGCGCTGCGCAACCGGCTGGTGGCCAGCCAGTTTGGCTATCGCAAGCTGTTTTGGATCACTGGGCTTTTGGTGTTCGCGCTGTCTAGCCTGATTAACGGGCTGACCACGGGGCTGTTGATGGGCGCGGTGGTCGTGGCGGTCGGCAAGGACAATCCCCGTTTCGTCTCCCTGGCTTGCATCAACATCGTCGTGGCGTCCAACGCCGGCGGGACTTTCTGTCCGCTAGGCGGCATCTCGACGCTGTTTGTCTGGCAGAAAGGCATGGTGGAATTCGGCCAGTTTTTTAGCCTATTCATTCCCTGCGTAGTCAATTTCCTCGTGCCGGCCGCCATCATGCATTTTGCCGTGCCCGAGGCTTGCCCGCTCGTCACGGCAAAGCAGGTGACGGTGCAGCGGGGTGCCGTCGGCGTCATCTTGCTGTTCGGTGTCACCATCGCCTTGGCCGTGGCCTTTGACATGTTGCTGCACCTGCCGCCCGCCGCCGGCATGATGACCGGCTTGAGTTTGCTGCAATTTTATAGTTTTTACCTGGAGAAAACGGAACAGCCAACCCCCGGCGAAGCGGAATCCAATGTTGATGAATCCGACAAGATAATCAATGTGCTGGAGCGTTACTCCTACGATATTTTTGAGAAAGTCGGACGGCTGGACTGGGACACGCTGCTGTTTTTTTATGGCGCGATGATGGGCATCGGCGGGCTGGGCTTCATTGGCTATCTGGACGCGGTTTCCCAGTGGCTGTACGGCCAGCATGACCCCTCCGTGGCGAATGTGTTGATCGGCCTGTCGTCCGCATTCGTGGACAATGGCACCTTGATGTTTGCCGTTCTGAGCATGCATCCCGACATTCCGCAAGGCCAGTGGCTGTTGCTGACGCTGACTTTGGGGGTGGGCGGCAGCCTGCTGGCCATCGGTTCGGCCCCCGGCATCGGCCTGCTGGGACTTACCAAGGGGAAATATTCGTTTGTCGCCCATCTGAAATGGTTTCCGGTGATACTGTTAGGCTATTTCGCCTCCATCGGCGTCCATTTCCTGGTGAACGCCCGCTACTTCTGATTGAAATCGCAATGCCTTATGCATCTGTGATACTGGGTAATGCGTTGTTTTGGCTCCCTGCCTTGGGATTGGCTGAAACAAGATTCCCATCGTCAATTCATCCGCTGTCGCCCGTCGGCATCTCCGTGCTATGCGTTTTCCTGGCCGGCTTGCTGATGATTGGTTTTGAAGTCCAACTGGACATGAACAAGTACAAGCCTGCCTTGATGATGCAGGGTACCTTAGTCCTGATTGGCGGCCACTACTATTTTTCCGGCGACGCCCCGGAACGTTTCGAGCCTTTGCATCGCTTGTTGGACACAACCAAAGGGGAGGTTTTCTCTTTGGTGGCGTTCATGGCCTTTATGTGGATGATTGTCGAAATCTTGGGCGAACGGAACGTCTTTGGCGCGCTCAATGAGTTTCTATTGGGCAAAGGCTTGGGAGCGCACGGTTTCTTCTGGGCCATGGGTTTCCTGTGCGCCGTGTTGAGTCCGTTCGTCAGCAGCATCACGACCGCGCTGATTTTCGGCAAATCGCTGCAAAGCGTGTCCATGGATCGCCGCTACACCCACGCCATGCTATGCAACATCATCATTGCCTCCAATGCGGGCATTTGGTTCGTGGGCGTGTCGACGACTTTGATGGTGTTGTTGGCGCATCGGGTATCTTTTCGCGATGTCATTTTGCTGATACCCGCCTCGTTGATCGGTTGGTTTGCCGGGGCCTTGGCCCTTGATTTGTTCTATCTGCGGCGGCTTGACGCCGCACAGTTATTACGCCCGATTGCCCCGCATGAAGGCGTAAAGCCGGGGGGAATCAGCTTGGCCATCGTCAGCATGCTGGCAATGGCCGGGGCGGTGTTGTTGAACATGGTTTTCCACGTGGACTTGGAGTTTGCCCTAGGCTTCGGTTTCGCCCTGCTGTCCTTCCATCTCTGGGTATTGAAAAAGCGCGGAATCAAGATCCATCTGCACCGGCAACTCCAGAAGGTGGAGTTTGCCACGCTGTTGTATTACATCGGCATCCTCACTGGCGTGGCCGCTTTAAACCATGTGGGCTGGCTGACTTATCTTTCTTGGCTGTTTGAGCATGAGGACGCGACTTGGGTGAATGTCTTCATCGGCATAGTTTCCTGCTGTGTCGATAACAACGTGTTGGAGGCGGCAGTGCTAGGGGCAAAACCTAATATTGGCATCGACCAGTGGGCGTTGAATATGTTATTGATCGCCATTGGTGGCAGCCTCACGGCCGTGGGTTCGGCACCGGGCGTGCTGGCCATGACCATTGACAAGTCCTACACATTTGGCACGCATTTTCAATTCTTGCCTGCGATTTTAATTAACTTCATCAGTACCTTGGCAATCTGGTATGTGCAGTACCAAGTATTGGGTTGGCAATGACCCAGGGATGGCCGCACTTGGGTGCGGGATGCATAAGGCTGGCCTAAGGGTTACAATACGCTAACATTTTTAACCGCCCGCTGATTAGACCCTGGCCCCGCACATGATCGACTACGAGGAAAAACGCCGCTTCCCGCGCATGAAAGTCAATTGCGCGATGAGCTTCAAGCGCGTCGCCAGCGGCAACCAGGCCCACGCCCTGTGCATGGACATCAGTGCTTCGGGGCTGATGTTCGAGGCGGATGAGGCGGTCGAACTCGGCAGGGCGCTGGAAATCCGCACCTTTCCCGCCGACCGCATCACCCCGCCGTTGACCGCCTTGATCGAAGTCAACCGCTGCACCCGGACCAGCCAAGGCCGCTACCGCATCGCCGGCGCCATCAAAGGCATCAAGAGCCAAGCGCCCACATCCCCTTAGCCTTAAGTCCATGTATTCCATCACCAAAGAAGTCTATTTTTGTTACGGCCACCGGCTGATGAACCATCCTGGCAAATGCCGCCATCTCCACGGCCACAGCGTCAAAGCCGCCATCACCCTGGAGGCGGAGGCCTTGGACGGGCAGGGCATGGTCTGCGACTTTGCCGACATCGCCGCCGCCGCGTCCGGGTACATCGAGGCCGAGCTCGACCACAATTTCCTGCTGCACCAGGACGACCCGCTGGTGCCGTTGTTGGAGCAGGCCGGTGAGCGTTTCCTGGTCCTGCCCGGCCACCCGACCTCCGAATATTTGGCCAAGCTCATCCATGATTTCGTCCGCTCCAAGGGCTTCCCCGTCCGCGAGGTCACCTTGTGGGAGACCGCCAGTTCCTGCGCCTCTTACCGCGAAACGGCGGCGCGCGGCCCGGCATGAGCGTTCTCGAGCTCCACGAAAAATCTTACTGGCTGGCCAAGCTCTGCGAAGCCAATTACGAACGCCTCCTCCGCTTGGTCCCCGGCCTTAAGGGCATGGGCCGCTCCGCCGTCGCCCGCGCCGACGGCAAGCCCGCGCTGCATCTTGAATTGTTGGACCATTCCCCCCATACCCTCACCTTGGAACTGAGCCATTGTTTTGGCTTCGAGTCCCTGCTGGAGCCGGCGGTGCGCATCCGCGTCTACCTCGACGCCCGCGCCGCCGAAGTGTTGAGCGACCACGCCCGCCCCAGTGTGCATCAGGCGTTGCAGCGCTATGCCCAGGCCCGCGAGGTGATGGATTACAAATGGACGCTGAATTACTTCCTCTCCCAATGGCTGGACCATTGCCTGGCCTGCGATTACCGCTTTGGGCTGGCCCAGGCCGGGCGGGAATCTTGCGGGGAAGCGGCTTGAGCCTGGCAGCGTCGGCGTCTCGCCGGCCTTAAGCCAAACAAAAGCCGGCGAGACGCCGGCGCTCCAATCATTGATCCACAACCCAAGGGAACCCCTCCATGAACGCAGTAGTGCTGAACCCGCCCGAAACCCTAGTCCTGACGCCGCCGGAGCCGGTCAAGCCGGTTGCCACGGAGCAGGCTTCCAGCATGGTCAAGATCGACGAGCCTACCCAGCTCATGCTGGACGACAAGGTCAAGGGCTTTGTCGAGGCCGTGGTGCAACTGGACTCCCACAGCCCGGAGTTCATCAGCAAAGTCAACAGCATCCACGCCTTGGGCGGCGATGAAATCCGCGCCGCCGCCAACATCTCCAACCGCCTGCTGGAGCGCCCGGTCGCCGACCTGCAAGGCGGGCCTAACGCCAATGTTTCCAAGACGCTGCTGGATCTGCGCAACACCATCGAAGCCCTGGACCCCACCAAGCAAGGCGATTTGTTTTCCACGCGCAAGCTGCTGGGGTTCATCCCGCTGGGCAACAAGATCCAGGATTATTTCCGCCAGTATCAATCGGCGCAAACCCATCTCAACGAAATCATCAAGGCGCTGTACAACGGCCAGGACGAGTTGCGCAAGGACAACGCCGCCATCGAGCAGGAGAAGGTCAACGCCTGGGCCTTGATGAACAAGCTCGAACAATACGCCTACCTGGGCCGGAAGATCGACGCCGAATTGGAGGCGCGGATTGCCGTGCTGGAAACCCAGGACATGGAAAAGGCGCGGGTGGTCAAAGAGGAAATGCTGTTTTACATCCGCCAGAAAGTGCAGGACTTGCTCACCCAGTTGGCGGTGACGATCCAGGGCTATTTGGCCTTGGACATGGTGCGCAAGAATAATTTGGAACTCATCAAAGGCGTGGACCGCGCCACCACCACCACGGTCTCCGCGCTGCGCACGGCGGTGATCGTCGCCCAGGCGCTGTCCAACCAGAAGCTGGTGCTGGACCAGATCACCGCCTTGAACACCACCACCAGCAACATGATCGAAGGCACCTCGGCCATGTTGAAGCAGCAGTCCACGCAGATCCACGAGCAGGCCGCCAGTTCCACCGTGGAGTTGGACAAGCTGAAGAAAGCCTTCCAGAACATCTACGACACCATGGACACTGTCGCCAATTTCAAGGAGAAAGCCTTGGAAAACATGAGGCAGACGGTGGACACCTTGTCCCAAGAGGTGGAGAAGTCCAAAACCTATATCGACCGGGTGCGCTCCGACAAAGTCCGCGAGGTCGTCGCCAGCCTGCCGGCCTCCACGGCGGGCGATTTGAAACTGTGAAGAATTCCGGTGGTAGGGTGGCCTTCAGGCCACCTTGGCGGGCTGAAGCCCGCCCTACACATAAGGCCCTTCATATTGGCTGATGCCTGGGAGTGTCGGCGTCCCACCGGCCTCCATGGCATCCAATCACTTGCCCGAACCACGCCATGCTCAGTTACCGCCACGGCTTCCACGCCGGCAATTTCGCCGATGTGTTCAAACACGTCATTCTCAGCCTGCTGGCGCGGGCGCAGTTGCGCAAGGACAAGCCGTTTTTCTACCTGGACACCCACGCCGGGGCGGGGTGTTACGAACTCGGTTCGGCAATGGCGCAGAAAAACCGCGAGTTTGCGTCCGGCATCGCCAGGCTGTGGAAGCTAGACGAGGTTCCCGACGCGGTGCGGGTCTACCTGGAAGCCGTGCGGGCGGTGAACGCGACGCCGGAATTGCAATCCTATCCCGGCTCGCCGCGCATCGTGCGGCATTTTCTCAGGCCGAAAGACCGCATGGTCTTGTGCGAGTTGCACGGCAAGGAAGCGGAGCATTTGCACAGCGAGTTCCACGGCGACCGCCAAGTCGCCACGCACAACATCGACGGCTACCACAGCTTGAAGGCGTTCCTGCCGCCTCTGGAAAAGCGCGGCTTGGTGTTGATCGACCCGGCTTTTGAACTCAAAGACGAGCGGGCGCGTTTGCTGGAAGGCATGCTTGAGGCCCACAGGCGGTTCGCCACCGGGGTCTATGCCATCTGGTATCCGATCCAGGACCGGGCGGCGGTGGACTGGCTGCACCGCCAACTCGCCCGCTCCGGCATCCGCAACATCCTGGCGGCGGAACTGCGGATTTTCGGCGAGGACGCGCCCTTGCGCCTGAACGGCAGCGGCATGGTTGTCATCAACCCGCCCTGGCGGCTGGACGAGGAATTGAAAACCTTGGGGCCGTGGCTGTGGAATGCCTTGTCGCCGGAGGGGCAAGGCGGCTTCAAGTTGGATTGGTTGGCGCCGGAGTAAAACTGAAGCCCTTTACGGACGTTTTAGGCGGAGACAAATTATGCTAATCACTAAATTTCGCAAAGGCGGCGCGTTGGCTATTCTCATCGCCGGAATATTGGCGGCCACTCCTGCGCTTGCGGATAAACCGCCTTGGGCCGGTGGGGGTAAAGGCGGCAAACACGGGCAGAAAGACTGGCACGAAAACCGGGAGGGGAACGACTGGGCACACGGCGGGAAGCCGCCGCATGAACAGGGCGGGCAAGCCGTTAGGGAGCGCGGATATTTCGACGACCATCACAGAGTGATTGTCCATGATTATTATGCCGGGCAGTTTCAAGTCGGCCGCTGCCCGCCTGGCCTAGCCAAGAAACACAATGGCTGTGTGCCGCCCGGCCAGGCAAAAAAGTGGGCGATGGGCCAGCCATTGCCACGCGATGTGGTGATTTATGGCCTGCCGTCAACAATCATCGGCCAAATTGGAATGCCGCCGGCAGGATACCGTTATGTGCGCGTGGCGAATGATATTCTGCTGATCTCGACCGGCACGAGGATGGTCGTGGATGCGATTTTAGATTTGGGCGGAATGTAGGGAATGCCTTGTCCTAAACCCCTCAATGCAGTTTGATCTTCGGCTGCAAGCGGCTGCGGAAGAAATTGGAAACCACCAACAAACCGACGCGGAAAGGTCCAAACAAAGCCATTTGGTGCATTTTGTACAAGGACAGGTAAACCAGCCGGGCGATAATCCCTTCAACCATCACGCTGCCCAGCAAATTGCCCATGAGATTGCCGACGGTGCTGAATTTGCCCAAGGAAACCAGCGAGCCGTAGTCGGTGTAGACGTAATCCTTCTGCGGCTGGCCGTCCAGCCGCCGTTGGATGTTTTTATAGACCAGGCTGGCCATCTGGTGGGCGGATTGGGCGCGGGGCGGGACGGTGGCTTGCGGACCTTGTTCCGGCCAGGGGCAGGCGGCGCAATCGCCGAGGGCGTAGATGTCGTCGTCCAGCGTGGTTTGCAAAGTTCGGCGCACCACCAGTTGGTTGATACGGTTGGTCTCCAGGCCTGCGATGCCGCGCAGGCAGTCCGGGGCTTTGATGCCGGCCGCCCAGACCTTGGTTGCCGCTTGGATGAATAGGCCAGATTGGGTTTTCACGCCTTCCTTCGTCACTTCGACGACTTTCTCGCCCAGACGGAGATTCACGCCGATGGCCCGCAGTTGCTGCGCCGTCGCCTCCGACAATCGCGTCGGCAATTGCGGCAGCAGCTTGTCCGAAGCTTCGATCAGATGCAGCTTGACATCCGAGGGTTTGATCTTGTCCAGGCCGTAAGCGTTGAGCAGCGCGGTGGCTTGGTGCAACTGGGCGGACAGTTCGATGCCGGTGGCCCCGCCGCCGACGATGGCGATGTCCAGCTCGCCCTGGCCGCTGGCCCCGCCTTGGGCCTGGACGCGCAGATAGGTTTCCAGCAGGCGCTGCTGGAACTGCTCGGCCTGTTCCGTGGTGTCGAGGAATTGGCAATGCTCGGCGACGCCGGGGATGCCGAAGTCATTGCACAGGCTGCCGATGCTGATGACTAGGATGTCGTAGCCCAGGCTGCGGGCGGGCACGATTTCCTCGCCCTGTTGGTTGACGATGGCGGCGAGTTTCACCTGTTTGCCTTCCCGGTCCAGCCCGTCCATCCGTCCCAGCACGAAGCGGAAATGGTTGGCGCGGGCCTGCGCCAGATAGGCCCACTCGTCGTCGTGGGAGTCCAGCGTGCCGGCCGCGACTTCGTGCAGCAGCGGCTTCCAAATGTGGGTTTGGCTGCAATCGACCAGGGTGATTTCGGCGTGTTGCTTCTTGCCCAAGGTTTTTCCCAGGCGGGTCGCCAGTTCCAGGCCGCCCGCCCCGCCGCCGACGATGACGATGCGGGGGCGGGGGCGGGCGGGATTGCCGGAGGTGCTTGCATTCATGGTGTTGCCTCTGCGGTGGGTGTGCGGGGGGCGGTTGGGGGCGCCGCTTTTGTGTTGGGTGGGCGGGGATAAGCGTCTCCCGAGCCTGTCCGAGCTAACCTAAGGAACTGGGGCATTACTTTAATGCCAGCCAATCCATTCTGCCATAGCTTTCTCTCCGCTGGCCCCCGGAAAAGTCTGGCTTTTGCAAGTGAATATTACCCGTTTCCGTGTTTTGTTTTGCATTTTGCAAGTTTTTTGTGAGGGCGCTTGCAATTCGCAAAGCTTGCCAGCGTAAATTTGCCCGCAATCCCTTTGTGGGCGGTTCGCTCCAGATCTAAGCCGGTTTGGCAAGCTAGTTGCTCTATAAAAAAGCAAATCCACCCGCTTACCGGACATGACCATGAACAACGCGACGAACTTTGCAGCCGGACAAACCGGCCCTTCTGCGGCCATGGCTTTCGACTATAGCCAAATCATCACGCGCCGCCACCCGCGCCCGGAACCCTGGCTCCAGATCTTCAACAATCTGCTTGCCTTTGTCGCCGGTTGCCTGATTGCCTTGGCATTCGGCCTTGCCGACGACACGCTAGACACGTTTTCCGCTACGCCGAAACCCCATGTGTTCCATCGGCAAACCGTGCAGGCCGCTCCCGGCCATGCCGCGCAACCCCGGTCAAGCGCTGTCGCGCCAGGCCACGACTAAACCCTTGCCTGCGGGATTCTTCGGTCGGGCCGCTGCTGAGGCGCTCTTTGGGTGGCCTGCCGTGGCTCTTTCTTGGAACCTGTTTTATAAAGCCCCCTCCCCGCAGGGCGGGCCACGGTAATCGCTTTTCAAACACGCCCGGCCTGACCGGTAACAGTCCATCTCCCCCAGCCTGCGTTTTCGCCAAGCGGGGGCAGGGTATGATAGCCATTCCATTGATTGAAAGGGCCCATACCATGCGTCTCGTAATCCAGGGGGTGGATACCCCCGAGCAATTGCAGCACATTTCCTTGCTGGGCGGCGACCCGCAGCCTGCCGCCATCGCCCCCTATGCCTACACCCTGCGTTTCGATGGCAAGCGCCATGGCGAGATCAGCGCCTACTGCGCCGGACAGGGGATAGACTGCGCCTTGCTGCCCGCCGGCCTCACCTTGGACAGTTTCGGGCTGGTGGTGATGGACATGGATTCGACTTTGATTTCCATCGAGACCATCGACGAAATCGCCGACTTGCAAGGGCTCAGGCCGCAGGTGGCGGCGATCACCGAGCGGGCGATGCGGGGCGAGATCGAGTATGCCGAGAGCCTGCGCCAGCGCGTGGCCTTGTTGGCGGGCGAGGACGAGTCGGCCTTGCGATGGGTCTACGACGAAAGGCTGCGGCTGAATCCCGGCGCTGAGGCGCTGCTGGGCGAGTTGCGCCGGCGAGGCATCAAGACGATGTTGCTGTCTGGCGGTTTCACCTATTTCACCGAGCGGCTCAAGGCGCGTTTGGGCTTCGACTACGCGGTCGCCAACACCTTGGAGATCATCGACGGCAAACTCACCGGCAGGCTGCTCGGCGACATCCTCGACGCCCGTGGCAAGCAGGACTGGCTGGTCAAAGTGCGCGGCGAATTGGGGCTGGAAAAGGAGCGGGTGATGGCGATTGGCGACGGCGCCAACGACATCAAGATGCTGGCCGCCGCCGGCTTCGGCATCGCTTACCACGCCAAGCCAGTGGTCCGCGCCCAGGCCGCTTGCGCCATCGACTTTGTCGGCTTGGACGGGGTGTTGAATCTGTTGGGGGCGGTCCATGTCGCCGACGAAACACCTGCCCAGCCCCATTGCGCGGCGCGTGATTTTGATTATGCCTGAGCGAAAGGATTGCCAAAGCCGATGCGCCGCCTGCAAATAGACCATCTGACCGTCTACGAATTTGCCGAGGCCGTGACCCTGCTGCCGCACAAGCTGCTGCTGCGTCCCCGCGAAGGCCAGGACGTCCGCATCGAATCGGCCACTCTGGCGATCTGCCCCGCCCACCAACTGCGCTGGCAGCACGATGTGTACGGCAACTCGGCCGCCGTGGCGAGCTTCACCGCGCCCAGCCAGCGGCTTTCGATTGAAAGCCATGTCCTGCTCCGCCAGTACGGCAGCCAGCCATTGGATTTTCTGGTGGCTGACAGTGCCGTCCGCTATCCGTTCCAGTACGACCCCGCCGAACAGATCGACCTCGGGCCTTACCTGTTGCCGATTTTCCCGGCGGACCAGCCGCAGATAGCGGCTTGGTTGCGGCCTCTGTGGCAGCCCGGCCAAGTGGTGGAGACTTATCTTTTGTTGGAATGGATCAACAAAGCCATCGCCTCCGGTTTCACATATATGCAGCGGGAGCAGCCGGGTGTGCAGACGCCGGCGGCGAGCTTGGCGGAGCGCAGCGGTTCCTGCCGGGACACGGCGACTTTGTTCATCGAAGCCTGCCGCTGTTTGGGATTGGCGGCGCGCTTCGTCAGCGGCTATTTGCACTCGCCCGGCGCTCCGCAAGGGCCGGGGGCGACCCATGCGTGGTCGGAAGTGTACTTGCCGGGGGCCGGTTGGAAGGGCTTCGACTCCACCTCCGGGCTGCTGGCCGGCGGCGACCACATCGCCGTCGCCGTGGGCCGGCACCCCGAATCCGTCCCCCCCGTGGCCGGCTCGTTTTTTGCCGACAGCTTGCTGTCTCCGCAGATGCGGGTGGCTGTCCAGGTGGCGGAAATCCCCTGGTAAGATGCAAGCCCCTCCTTCGCGTCCCCGCAACGCCATCGTGTACAATGCGGGCTTTGTTGCCCGTGCCTCCGCCGTGAACCCAGACTTCTCCCTGTCCGCCTGCGTCCGTCTGCTCCGCCAGCGCCATGAAAGCGTGTTGGAGGCGGCGGGCGGCGGCGTGTATGCCCGCCGTTTGGCGGACAGCCTGGTTTCCCTGCGCCTGGCCGAGGCTTGCCTGGAAAAGGCGGAGATCAACCGGCGGCTGCCCGGCCACCCGCTGCAAATCGCCGTCATCGGCCCTACCCAGTCGGGCAAGAGTTCGCTGGCCAACCTGCTGCTCGGCGAGGGCAGGGCGCAGGTCAGCCCGCTGGCCGGCTACACCGTGCATCCACAGGGCTTTCCGCTGAACACAGGCATGGTCGATTGGGCTTGGCTGGACGGCTATTTCCACGATTACCGCCGCTGCCGGCCCGAGGAACTGCCCAAAGGCAGCTACGGCCATTACGCGCTGGGCGAGGCCATCAACCACCCCGGCCATCCCTTGCCGCCCGCCGTCGTCTGGGACACGCCGGACTTCGATTCGGTGGACGCGACGGACTACCGCAACGCGGTGCTGCGCACGGCGGCCCTGGCCGACGTGATCCTGCTGGCGGTGAGCAAGGACAAATACGCCGACCAGTCGGTGTGGGACACCCTGCGCCTGCTGGAGCCTCTGGGCCAGCCCACCGTCGTGTGCCTGAACAAGCTGGACGCAGGATCCGGCGACACGCTGGTGCGCTCACTGCGGGAGAAATGGCGGGCGGCGCGTGGCGGCCAGCCTGCGGGCATCGCCGCGTTGCCTTGGATCGAGGAGGCCGACGGTGTGTTGCCGGCGGCAGAAGGCAAGAAGCTGCTGGGTTTGCTGGCCGAGGCTTGCGGCGGAGTGGACCGGCCCGGTTTCGAGCGGCGGGCGCGGGCCTTGGTCGCCGTCCACTGGCCGGACTGGCTGGCCCCCATCCGCCAAGAACTGGCGGCGCGGGAGGAATGGAACGCCACCGTGGACGCCGCGCTGGCCGAGGCTTTGGCCATCTACCGCCGCGATTTCCTCGAACATCCCCACCATTACGAGACTTTCCAGCGGGCGTTGGCGGAACTGCTCACGCTGTTGGAGATTCCGGGACTGGCCGGTGGCATGGTCGCCGCCCGCAAGCTCATCACCTGGCCGGCGCGGCAGCTCACCCGTTTGGGCAAAGGCTTGCGCGGCAAGGAAAATCTCGGCCAGGAAACCGCCGTGCTAAACCGCACCCTGGAGCATACATTCATCCACCTAGGGCAGTCTTTGCTGGAGAAAGGCGGAAGCGACGAAACCCTGTCGGCGTTCTGGCGTGAGTTGGGGGTATTGCTGCGGGAGGAGCGCAAAAACGGCGAGCTTGCCCGCGCCGCCGCGCTGGCCCGCCATGTCGCGGGTTTCCAACCGGAAATCGAGCGCACTGCCCGCCAGTTGCACGACAAGCTGCGCGAACAGCCCGCCGTCCTCAACACGCTGCGCGCCACGCGGGCGACCGCCGACGCGGCGGCTTTGGGCCTGGCCTTGCACACCGGCGGCATCGGCGTGCAGGATTTCATCATCGCCCCGGCCATCCTCTCCGTCACCAGCCTGCTGGCGGAAAGCGCCTTGGGCCATTATCTGCACAAGGCGGAGGCGGAATTGAAGGCCCGCCAGCTCAGGGAGACGCAGAGGCTGTTTGAGGAAAGCCTGCGGCCGGTTTTGGCCGGCCTGCCGGAGCGGCTGAAGCAGGAGGGGCGGTTTAATATTCCGGCGGAAATGGTAGATGCGGCGGAGGAATTGTTAAACTTGCCATGAAGAATCGTAGGGTGCGCATCGCGCATCGTGCCCAATCTCCGGCATTGGTTAAGATGCGCACCCTACGCGGCTCACCGAACAAGCCCTAGACATATTGGATGAAGAGCAACGCCGCGCCATCGGGCCGGTCCGAGCGTGTCGCTTTGGTGTCGCACCTGTTTCAAGGAATTGCCATCGTCCGGCCTGCCGATCTTCTGCTGCGGGCAGGCGCAAAGTGTGATGGGTTTTGAAAGCCGAGTTTTCTCGGTGTTAGATAGCCATGTAAAGTGCGCATCGCGCACCTGTAACGAAACTGCTAAACCCGCAATCGCAATGGAGACGTTATGAATAAAAAAATCTCGGCGTTTTTGGTTTTGTCGCTGCTATCGTTGCCGATCTTGGCGGAAGATAAAGAGATAACAAACCCCCATGGCAAAGTTGCCCATGCATATTCGACCCGCACGGTTAATCCCGACGGCTCAAACAGCGATTTCCAAGACTACGCCTTCACTGTCCTGACCGAAGAAGGCATCGATGACCTCAAGCAGCAAACGATTGCTTACAGCACCAGCGCCGAAAAATTGGAAGTCGTGGAGGCTTATACGAAAAAGGCCAACGGCAAGCGCATAGACGTGCCAAAATCCAATTTCCAACTTGAAGTCAACAGCGGCAAAGACGGCAAGACCCCCGCTTTTTCCGACCGGACCACGCTGACTTTGGTGTTCCCGGATGTGGCTGTCGGCGACACCATCCGCTACAGCTATAAACTCACCCAGACTGAGCCATTGTTTCCGGGGCAGTTTTCCGAAATACAAATTTATCCCAAATCAAGAATCTTTGAAGATGTGCGCGTCAAAATAGACATTCCCGAGAACATGCAGGCCCGCTACGAAATTGCCGAAATGAAGGAAAAGAAAGTCGAGCAGAAGAACGGGCGCAAAATCTTCGAGTGGACATACCAGAATAAAAAACCGATCGAGAGCAAAGAAAACGGAGCAACCATATACCGGTTTGGCAGAGATCCGGGCTACATGTTTTCCACCTTCCCGTCTTACGCGGCCATCGCCGAAGCCTACGGTGCGCAGGCCAAGCCCAAGGCCCAAGTGACTGGGCGCATCCAGAAACTGGCCGACGACATTACCAAAGGCAAAACTGCCCCCTACGAGCAAGCTAAGGCGTTGTACGAATGGGTCAGCAAGAACATCAGCTATGCTGGCAATTGCATAGGCGTGGGCGCGGTCGTGCCGCGCGACACCGGCTTCGTGCTGGACAACCACATGGGGGACTGCAAAGACCACGCGACTTTGCTAGAGGCATTGCTGGCCGCCAAGAAGATAGCCAGCACCCAGGCATTGATCAACACCCACAAGTTGTACGACTTGCCAACGATACCGGTCGTCTCCACCGTGAACCATGTCATCAACTATATTCCAAGCCTGAATATTTTCGCCGACGCGACGGCGGAGGGAACGCCTTTCGGCCTGTTGCCCGATGTCGAGACGGGCAAGCCTGTGCTGCTAGTCGATGGCTACCAGGAAGGCTTGAAAACCCCGGCAGTAACCCACGAAGAAAGAAGACAAGCCGTCAAAGCAAAAATTACCATCGGTGAAGACGGCTCGGCCAAAGGCGATGTTGAATGGATTAGCGAAGGCAGGAATGCCTTGTTTGCCAATTCCCCGCGCGCTGTCGAAAAATGGAATGAATTCAAGAAAGACAAAAAGAAAGTCGAGGAATATTCAAAGGACATGGTGACGAAATATGGCTTCGAAGGAGGGAAGATAGCCATGGATATGGAGCAGCCCTCAAAATCCCCTGGAACAGCCAAGCGTAAAATATCATTCGATGTCAAGGGTTTTATCCGCGTCGGCACCGCTGGCGCGTTTCAAATAAACCCAATTTTTTCGTCGAGTTCGATTTTTTCGGTGGTCAAAAGCGCCAAGGCGGATGACGACACGCCTTATGATTTCTCATGCGCCGGAGTGCATTTTATGGAGGAGTATGTCTATGAATTTCCAAAAAACATCAAAATTCTCGCGGCCCCGGAAAATTTCTCGGCCAACAACGAACTGGTCTCCTACCAGGCCGAGTATGTCCTGAGCGGCAACAAGCTGACGGCCAAACGCAAATACGACGACCTTACCCCAGGCCCGGTGTGCGAGCCAAAAATCGCTAAAGCTTATAAAGAGGTGGCTGAAAAAGCCATGCCCAACTTGGAGTCCCAAGTGGTCTACAAGTAAAAATCCCGTGCAGGATGCGCTGGCAAAGGGGCGCATCCCACATGCGGCGCATTTTTGTGGACGGTGATGCCGCATTTGCGTAAGGCTCTGTTTGAAAATCCACTATGAGCGAAGATTTCGATCAACAATTGCAAGCCGCCAAACGCTGGGCGAAGGAAGCCCGCGTAGGATGCGCTGACAAAGGAAGCGCATCGTTCGCGATTGATGCGCTTCGTACCTCAGCGCAGCCTACATGCTGGTAAGAAATATCGTTATCGAGGAAAATATGAATGCCACAGAATTGCTTCGGAATTATACGTCCTTGCCTGTGGAGGCGCAGAAAGAGGTGGCTGATTTTGTCGCTTTTCTGAAGTCCCGCTATGCCTCCTTGCAGGTCTCTGAAAATCCTGCTAAAAACGCTTTGGCAGATGAGCCTTTCATCGGTATGTGGAGTGATCGTGAAGATTTGGGCAATAGCTCAGACTGGGTGCGAAAATTACGGGACAGCGAGTGGAAGTCTTAGCCTTGTCTGACGTTACGTTGGTGGATACGGATATATTGATTGACGCATCCCGCCAAATTCAAGAGGCAATAACGTGCCTAGAACAAATTGAACAGGTTTCAAGTTTGGGGATTAGCGCCATCACACATATGGAATTGATTGTCGGCTGTAGAAATAAAGTGGAACTTCAAGTCATGGAACGCTTCTTGAGACGTTTTCAAATTGTCAGCTTGAATGGCGATATCACGGCAATAGCGACGGATTTATTGCGCCAATATCGTTTGAGCCATGGCTTGGTGATACCCGACGCGCTTATCGCCGCTACGGCTTTGTTTCTCGACCAAGATTTTGTCACCAAAAACCAACGCGACTACCGCTTCATCAATGGATTGCGGCTATTGCCCTATCCGCTTCCACAAACCACCCCATGAACGAAGACTTCGACCAACAACTGCAAGCCGCCAAGCGCTGGGCGAAGCAAGCCTGCGAGGCCGGGTGGCTGGCGGATTCGGACATCGCGCCTTTGGCGGCGTTGGAAAACCGCAGCCCGGCCAGCTTGTTTGAGGCGGGCGAACACCGGCCCTTGGTGGCGGCGTTTTTCGGCGGCACCGGGGTGGGCAAGAGCAGCTTGCTCAACCGCCTGGCCGGGCAGCCCATCGCCAAGGCCGGTGTGGAGCGGCCCACCTCGCGGGAGGTGTCGATTTATCTGCACGAGTCCTTGCATATCCGCCAGTTGCCGGCGGGTTTCCCGGTGGACCGGGTGCGCGTCGCCCGCCATTCGGACGACCAGCGCCGGGGGGTTTTGTGGATCGACATGCCCGACATCGACAGCACCGAGGCCAGCAACCGCGATTTGGTCGCCGACTGGCTGCCGCATATCGACGTGTTGATTTACGTCGTCAGCCCGGAGCGCTACCGCGACGACAAGGGCTGGCGGCTGCTGCGCGAGCATGTGCGCGAACACGCCTGGCTGTTCGTCATCAACCAGTGGGACCGGGGGCAGGCGCCGCAGCGGGAGGATTTTATCAAGCTGCTGGGGCAGGGCGGTTTTGCCAACCCGCTGGTGTTCCTCACCGATTGCCGGGAGGACGCGGCCAAACGCAGGCCCGATGAATTCACGGCCTTGGAGGAGGCCATCCAGTCCCTGGCCGACAGCCATTTGATCGAGCAATTGGAGCAACGCGCCTTGGAGGCCCGCCGCGAGGCGCTGCAAGCCGCCCTAGGGCATTGCCTCGCCCGCTTGGGCGGCGAGTCGGCGGCTGGCGGTTTGCGGGAGCAGTGGGCGGAGATTTGGAACGAGGCGGGCGAGGGGCTGTTGAAGGGTTTGGAATGGCCGATGGCCGAGGTGGCGCGGGCCTTCGTCCGCCACGACGCCAACCCTTTGCGCCGGGCCATCAAACTGGACGGCCCGGAACAGCCTGAACAGGCCCGCAAGCCGGCGACGCCTTCCATTCTTTGGGACGATTGGGCGCAAATGCAATTGCAGGACGCGCTGGACCGGCTGTTGGTGGAGGCCGGGGAACGCCGCCTACCCGTCGCGCCGCTGAAAGCCGGCGTGGCCGCCGTGGCGGAAGGGGCGCGGAAGCGGGTGCTGGACGAGGCGCAGCGCGCTTTGCGCTTAAGCCTGGCCAAGCCCGGCAACGTCCTGCAACGATTTTTTCTCAAACTGACCGGCTTGTGCGCGGTGTTGCTGCCCTTGGCCGCCATCGGCTGGGTGTCCTGGCAGGCGGTGGCCGCCTATTACGAAAGCGCGCTCACGCATGGCGGGTTCTTGGGTGTTGATTTTGCCGCGCATAGCGCGTTGCTCATCGCCATCGCTTGGCTGCTGCCGTTTTTCATTGGGCTGCAACTGAAGCCGTCCACCGAACGCGCCGCCCTCAGGGGCTTGCGCGCCGGGATCAACGCCGGCCTCGCCCGGATTCAGGTTGCGGCGGACGAGGCGCTGGCGGATTATGCGGCGGAACGGGGCGCTTACGCACGCGAAGGCTCGCAACTGCTAGGTCCGGCCTCCCGGACTAAGCTTGCCGGACAGGGTGTGCTAGGGCGGATGATACCTGGGGAAGAAATCCGCGGGGCATAGGCCGGGAAGCCTGTCCGGCCTGCCGCCGGGTCTTCACAAGGGAAACTATGAGGTTTTGATTCGCCCAGATGCAAATTTGCGGGCGGGTGGTTTGCGCCATGAATTGAATCCGCGCAGGCGATGGGGAACTATTGTCCGTTTCATGCATGTGGCGATGATTTAGGATAGAATTACCCGGTTTTTTGCCAGTCCACAGTGTTTGGCATTCCCGATCCGTTGGAAGCCTTCCTCCCACCTCCCCGTAAAGCATGAGTTCCCCAGAAAAATACACTGTGCCTATCCTTGATGCCGCGGGTGTTCTCGTCGGGGTGGAAGCGGGCAGCCCTGCCGTGGCTTCCCGCCGCCCGCAGAGCCTTGGCGCAGATTGGCCGCGCCGTGTCTTTCTTGGCTGGGTGGTGTTGTTCGTGCTTGCCCTGGGCTATAGCGCCATTTACCGCACGGCTTGGAACGACATCGAACGCACCGATTTCACCGTCTACAGCGCGGCCGGCCAGGCCGTCCTGGATGGCACGGACATCTACCAAGCGCACAATTCGCGTGGCTGGTTTTATGTCTATCCGCCCACCTTCGCCGTTTTCCTGCCGCCGTTCGCCAAACTCCCGCTGGCCTGGGGGAGCGGCCTGTGGTATCTGCTCTCGCTGGCAAGCGTGGCGTCTGTGGCGGTCATGTCGGCCCGGCTGGCCCGCGCCGC
Organism: uncultured Methylococcaceae bacterium; assembly: GCA_964582755.1. Taxonomy (GTDB): domain Bacteria; phylum Pseudomonadota; class Gammaproteobacteria; order Methylococcales; family Methylococcaceae; genus Methylumidiphilus. The sequence goes on from CAZOTR010000033.1 coordinate 19,775, forward strand.
CGTCCCTCCGTTGACGGGGCAAAATGACGCTTGGAGCGTGTATGAAGTGCCGCTGTTTCTGGCCTCGCCTTGGCTGGCATCGGGCATGATCCGCTGCCAAGCTTCGGAATTCATGATCTGGCTGATGGTCGCGGCGGTCTATTTCGGGTGGCGGGGCCGCCCGCTCCTAGGCGGCATGAGCTTGGCGGCGGCAGGTTTAATCAAGGCGTTCCCCCTCGCGTTATTGGCTTATTTTGCTTGGCGGCGGCAATGGCGTTTCCTCGGCGCTTGCGGCTTGGGGCTGGTGCTGGGCGGCTTGCTCTTGCCGGCGGCGGTGTTCGGTTGGCAGAAAAACCTCGATTACTGGCAGGAATGGGGAAAACTGGTCGCAGGCCCGGCCTTGAGCGCCCAGCAAGCCCAGCCCGGAAAAAACCAAGCCTGGGCGCTTTATGACCAATTGCTGGATCCGCAGAAGCCGCGCAACCAATCCATCGAGGCGCTGTTGCTCACCCTGGATGCGCCCCGCGGACAGATCAAGCCCTTGTTGGCCGGGATTGCCTTGGGGATGCTCGCCGCCATGGCCTGGGTGGCGCGCCGGGCCGATGCCAAGACCCAAGTGTTGGTGGTTTCGGCTTTCCTGGCGTGGAATCTGCTAATTCCCCCTATCTCGGAATCGCATTATTTTGGTTTGATGATTCTGCCGCTGGCGGTGCTGACCGCCATCACACTCGGCGACGCCGACCGCGGGTCTCGCCGGCTGGCCTGGGCGGCGCTGTCCCTGTTTTTCGTCCTCACGCTGTGGAGCAATGTGGACAAGGACATGCATCTGTATCGCTTCCTGTGTTGGGCCAGCCTCGCGGTTTGGTCATGCCTGTTGGCGGTGGGCTACCGGCGGAGCAGGGTTGTTACCTGCCCGGTTGGCGGATGAATGGCCGTCGGACGCAAGCCTGCCTTGGATAATCCCGGCAAACAATTTGGCGCGCCCGCGCCAGTCGGTTGGGCGGGAACCGTGGCGCATTACGCGCTGCTTCCCGGTCTGGCCGAAGCCGCCCGCGTCGGCCCCGTCGCCGCTGCCGGCCGGGGTGGGCTGGCGGGCTTGGGGGCTAACCCTGCTGTCCAACCGTGGGTTGGGCCGCGCCTTCCCCGCATTCACTTGTCCCGCCGGTGGGGTGGCGGGGCCGGACTAGGCGCCGATGGCGTCACGGGGGGATTGGCTGGGCATTTATTACCTATTCGCGCACGTGTTGGTGACAGGCATGCTGGTAGTGTGGAATTTCGTTGGCAAGCGTTGGCGGGCATTTCAGGAGGAACCCGCTTTGGATAAGGCCCCCCCCTTGGTGCGCGCCGCTCCTTATGTCTTCCTCAAAATTCCCCGGCAGGCATTCCGCCTTGGCCCCGCCTTCGTTATTGCCCTGGTTTTCGCCATCCGTTTGCTGACCTTGGGGGCTTACCCCCTGATCGACCCCACCGAGAGCCGCTATGCGGAAATGGCGCGCAAGATGGTGGAAACCGGCAACTGGGTCACGCCGCAAATCGACTACGGCGTGCCGTTCTGGGGCAAGCCGCCCTTGGCCGTCTGGCTGAACGCTTTCAGCCTGGAGGTGTTCGGCGCCAACGAATTCGCCGTGCGCCTGTCCGCCTTGTGGCTTTGCGCCGGCACAGTCTGGATCGTCCATCGCCTCGCCGCCACGCGGGGAGGGAATGGGCAAGCCTTCGCCGCCCCGGCCATGCTGTCAGGCATGGTGTTGTTTTTCGTCATGGCCGGCAGCACCGCCATGGACCAATGCCTCACCTTCGGCGTTGCGCTGGCCATGGCGGCGTTTTGGCTGGCTTTGCGCGGCGGCAAGCCGGTTTATGGCTATGTGTTTTTCCTCGGCTTAAGCGTGGGGTTGATGGCCAAAGGCCCCATCGCCGTGATCCTGGCCGGCCTGCCCATCGGCCTGTGGACCTTGTTGCGCAACGAATGGCTAGTCGTTTGGCGGCGTCTGCCTTGGATCAAAGGCACGTTGCTGTTGCTGGTTCTCAGCGTCCCTTGGTATCTGCTTGCCGAGCATCGCACGCCGGGATTCCTGGAATACTTTTTCATCGGCGAACATTGGAAGCGTTTCACCGAACCCGGCTGGCAGGGCGATCTTTACGGCAGCGGCCGCGCCCATGCGCGAGGGATCATCTGGATCTACTGGCTGTTGGCCACCCTGCCTTGGTCGCCGTTGTTTCTGGCCGTGGTTGCGGTGGCGCTGTGGCGCAAGGAGGCGGGCAAGCTACTGGAATCCGCCGACGGCTGGCGCGGGTATTGCTTGCTATGGATGCTCTCGCCGCTGCTGTTTTTCACCGTCTCGGCCAACGTCATCTGGACCTACGTCCTGCCCGGCTTGCCGGGTTGCGCCCTGTTGCTGGCTGAGTGGCGGCGTGATGGGTGGTTGCGTTGGCTTGCCCGCGACGGGGCTGCCGCCGGCGTCGGCGTCTTGGTTCCGGTTTTGTTTCTGGGGGCGGTCATCGCCTGGCAATTCGTGCCGTTCCAGTTTGTCCGCACCCAAAAAGCCGTAGTGGAAAAGTATTTCCAGGCGCGCGGGGACAGCGGGGAGCGCTTGCTTTACTTGCGTGAGAATCCCTTTTCCGCGCAGTTTTACAGCCGTGGAAAATCCAAGGAATTGTCCAATGTCGAGGATTTCCAGAACTTTTTGGAGCGGCCCGGACAGGATTTCTTTGTCTGCCCGAAGCGGAACTGGGCCGACTTGCCGGACGCCGTCAAAGACCGTTTGCAATTTATTGGAATCTATAACGGTTTCATGCTGTTGCGCCGGACTCCCCAGGCGGGGGAGTGATGATGGCTCAAGACGGGCGGGGGGAAATGCCGGGGCAAGCCATACGCTTGATCGTCAATGCCGACGATTACGGCTATTTTTCCTGCGTCAGCCGGGGGATTCTCCAGGCGGCCCGCGCCGGGGCCATCAGCGCCACCGGCATACTCGCCAACGGGCCGCAATTGCAGCGGCAACTGGGCTGGCTGGGTGAATGTGGGAACCTGGATGTGGGGATTCATTTAAATTTGACTTCGCGCCAGCCATTGACTGCGGGCATGGCCGACAAACTCGCAGGCGGGCATTTTCCCGGCGTTTTCAGCATGGCCCGAAAAATCCTTGCTGGCAGGATAAGCCTGGACACCGTCCGCGCCGAATGGCAGGCGCAGATTGAAACAGTTTTGCGCCTGGGGTTGCCGCTGCGCTTTCTCAATTCCCATGAACATATCCACATGCTGCCCGGCCTTTTCGGCTTGGCCCAAGACTTGGCTAGGGAACACAAGATTCCCCATGTGCGTTTGACCCGCGCCGATTGGCTGCCGCCGTTTGGACTCCCCGCTTTGCTGCGCAATAGTGTGTTGCAGGCGATGGCGTGGGAAAACCAATGGCGCTTCCAAGCCGCCGCCAATGCCCCTGTATTCATCGGCTTGAGCCGCAGCGGCAAGTTGGATCTGGCGTATTTGCAAAAACTATTTGCCAAGCTGAAACCGGGCGTGGTTTACGAACTGATGTGCCATCCAGGTGTATTCGACCCTGCCGAAATCTCCGACCCCAGGCTTTTGGCCTACCATGCCTGGGAAGGCGAATTGGCTTTGTTGACCAGCCCGCAGCTTAAGGACCTATATGATGAATTTGCCATCCGCATCGTCAATTATCCCTGAACTCAGCGTCATCATTCCCGCCTACGGCGAAGGGGCGGGCGTCGAACGCGCCTTGGCAACCATCGCCTCGGTGTTGGAAACCTGTTCCGAGGACTTTGAAATCATCGTCGTTGATGATGGCAGCCGGGATGACACTTATGCGCGGGTGTGCCGCTACGCGGCAAACGACGCCCGCGTCAAAGGGGTTTCTTTCAGCCGAAACTTCGGCAAGGAGGCCGCAGTGCTGGCCGGTTTGAAATACTCGCGGGGCAGGGGGGTTGTGGTCATTGATGCGGATCTCCAGCATCCGCCGGAGTTGATCCCGCAGATGCTGGCGAAATGGCGGGAAGGAGCGAAAATCGTCCATGCCGTCAAGCGCAGCCGCAAGACCGACAGCGGCCCCAAGCGCCTGTCCGCCTGGGCGGTCAACCAACTCATTTCCCGACTGGGCGGCATCAACATCCACAATTCGTCGGATTTTAAGCTGCTGGACCGGGAAATCGTCGATATATTGGTTTACCAACTACCGGAGCGTGCGCGTTTCTTTCGTGGCCTGTCCAGTTGGATAGGGTTTGATGAGGCGTATATCGAGTTTGACGTGTCCAGCCGTGTCGACAATGAAAGCAAATGGTCGTTCTGGTCGCTGGTGGAATTGTCCATCACCGCCTTGACCTCGTTCACCAGCCTGCCCTTGCGCATCGTCACTTTTCTAGGCTTTACCACCTTGGTTTTGGGGTTTGGCGTGGCCAGCGAAGCCCTGTGGTCTTGGTATCATGGCCGGGCGGTTTCCGGTTTTGCCACCATCATTATCACGCTGCTGTTGCTCGGCAGTTTCATTATGATAAGCTTGGGGATAATCGGCGAGTATATCGCCAAGATCTACGAGGAAATCAAGGCGCGTCCGCCATATTTGGTCAAATCCACGGTGGGCATGAACGGGTCGGCAAACCAAGGGTAAGTGTTACCACTATGTTGGGCATCTACGGCGGCACTTTCGACCCGGTCCATTACGGCCATTTGCGCACGGCCTTGGAGGTGAAGGAGGCTTTGCGGTTGGCCGAGTTGCGCTTGCTGCCTTGCCGCCTGCCGCCCCATCGCGGGACGCCGGGGGCCAGCCCGGCGCAGCGCCTGCGGATGCTGGAATTGGCCTTGGAAAACGCCGATCCCGGTTTCACGGTGGACAAGCGGGAATTGGAGCGGGAGGGTCCGTCCTACATGGTCGATACCTTGGCCTCGCTGCGGGAGGAGCATCCCGTCCGCCCACTGTGCCTAATCGTCGGCCTGGATGCCTTTTGTGGCTTGCCTTCCTGGCATCGCTGGCGGGAATTGTTCGGGCTGGCGCATATCGCCGTCATGCGGCGGCCCGGCGCGGCGGAGCCGGAGTGGGTGGAAGGGCTGGCTGAAGCCGTGCGGGACCGGCGGACGGAGGCGGCGGAGGATCTGCGCTTGTCCCCGGCGGGGTGCATTGTGTTTGTGGAGGTGACGCAATTGGCCATCTCGGCCACCGGCATCAGGCGTTTGCTTGCCGAAGGAAAAAGTCCGCGTTACTTGTTGCCTGATCCGGTGTTGGCGATGATCCGCGCACAGGGGCTTTATACGCCCCCTGCCGGGTAGCCGGTTTTAGCCGGGTTCGTTAAAGTCCACGCCGAGGATGTCCCAACTCTTGGCGTCATTCATCTCGCCGCCGTTGAAGCGGATTTTGCAGGCATATTTCCGGTCTGTTGCGCCCTTGTCCGGCGAACTGACGTTGACATGGGAGCGGATGAGGTAGGTTCTGCCGCCCAGAGCCCAAGCCTCGTAGTCCTTGTCGATGAATTGCGCGTTTTCCGGGACGTGCTTGTCCGCCACCATCACATTCTTGCACTGGGCAAACGCCTGCTCGCCGCGCGCGTTGCTGATTTTGCCCAGTTCTTCTTTCTCCTCTTCCTCCTCAAAGAAAAAATTGGATTCGACCACCTTCATCACCATGGGCATGATGCCCTTTTGCAGCGAGACATACAGCAAAACGATGAATAGGATGAGTCCGATGATGGACACGGGCTTGGGCAGCTTGGCGATTTTTTCTTGGAATTTGCTTGGCATGGTGTTTCTCTGGGGTTGGTTCAATGGGTGACGGACTGCGGGAAACAGCCCGCACCGCAGCCTGCGTCGCCCGTGGACTACAGTCTTCGTGTCGGTTGGGCGGGAATTTTGCGGAAAAGTTCAGCGGGAATTTTGCGTCAGCCCCGCGTAAATGTATAGATTGTGTTTCGGCGGGTTTTGTGAAGGTGGTTTTGGGTTTGACGGGCCGACGTTGGCCGGACGGGTCCGGTATAATGGCGGTTTTTGCCAGCCAGTGCCTCCTTCCATGTCCGAACTGCTCAACGAGTTGAACCGCCGGCGCACCTTCGCCATCATCTCCCACCCCGACGCGGGCAAGACCACCCTCACCGAGAAATTGCTGCTGTTCGGCGGCGCGATCCAGCTGGCCGGTTCGGTGAAGAGCCGCAAGGCGGCCCGCCATGCGACCTCCGACTGGATGGAGATGGAGAAGCAGCGCGGCATCTCGGTGACGACCTCGGTGATGCAGTTCGAGCATAAAGACTGCATCTTCAACCTGCTGGACACCCCCGGCCACGAAGACTTCTCCGAAGACACCTACCGCACCTTGACCGCCGTGGACTCGGCCTTGATGGTGATCGACTCGGCCAAGGGCGTGGAGGACCGCACGGTCAAGCTGATGGAGGTGTGCCGGCTGCGTGACACGCCGATCCTCACCTTCATCAACAAGCTGGACCGCGAGGGCCGCGAGCCTATCGAGTTGCTGGACGAGGTGGAGAGCGTGTTGAACATCCAATGCACGCCGATGACCTGGCCCATCGGCATGGGCAAGCGCTTCAAGGGCGTTTACAACTTGATCGAGGATTCGGTGCATTTGTTCAGCGCCTCGCACGGCGACAAGATCGTCAAGGGCGAGGTCATCCAGGGGCTGGACAATCCCAAACTGGACGCGGTGGTCGGCGACATGGCGGACGAGCTGCGCATGGAGTTGGAGTTGGTGCGCGGGGCCAGCCACTCGTTCAGCTTGGAGGCTTATTTGGCAGGCAAGCAGACGCCGGTGTTTTTCGGCTCGGCGATCAACAATTTCGGCGTGTTGGAGCTGCTGGACGCGTTCGCCGACTTCGCGCCTAGGCCCAAGCCGCGCAAGGCGGTGGAGCGGATGGTGGAGGCGGAGGAGGAGAAGTTCACCGGCTTCGTGTTCAAGATCCAGGCGAACATGGACCCGGCCCACCGCGACCGCGTGGCGTTTTTGCGCATCTGTTCGGGCAAGTACGACAAGGGCATGAAGATGTTCCATGTCCGCGCGGGCAAGCAGGTGCAAATCGCCAACGCCATCACCTTCCAGGCCGACAGCCGCAAGAGCGTCGAGGAGGCTTACGCCGGCGACATCATCGGCCTGCACAACCACGGCACCATCCAGGTGGGGGATACTTTCTCCCAAGGCGAGAATCTGAAATACGAGGGCGTGCCGTATTTCGCCCCGGAGTTGTTCCGCCGCGTGGTGCTGAAAGATCCGTTGCGCATGAAAGCCTTGCAGAAAGGCTTGCAGCAACTGACCGAAGAGGGCGCGACGCAGTTGTTCAAGCCGCTCAAGAACAATGATTTGATCCTCGGCGCGGTAGGCATCCTCCAGTTCGACGTGACCGCCTTCCGCCTGAAGGGTGAATACAATGTCGAGTGCGTCTACGACAACGTGTCCGTCAGCACGGCCCGTTGGGTGTCTTGCGACGATCCTAAGAAGCTGGAGGAGTTCAGGAAGAAAGCCTTCGAGAACCTGGCCGAGGATGGCAGCGGCTATTTGGTTTACCTGGCCACCAGCCGGGTCAATCTGGCGCTGACCGAGGAGCGCTGGCCGGACATCCGTTTCAGCGCGACACGGGAATTGTGATGGAACTGCCCGAGATGGTCGATCCTGTCGAACAGGAACGCCAACGTTTGATGGAGGAATACCGCCAGCTCGATGCCCCGGAGCAGGCGGTCCTCAAGCTGCTGGCCGTCAATTGGGGGCCGCTGGGCAAATCCCAGATTTCCTCCGTGTTGCGCAAGGTCGTCGGCCCCACCTTGGCGAAGGAGATCGACTATAGCGGCTTGCTCCGGCTCAAGCTGTTGCGTCCCGTGAAGGATTGGAACGGCCAGCGGCTGGGCTGCGCCCCGCTGCTCGTCGAACGGCTGGCGCGGGATTTGGTTCTCGAAGGGACGTTCAATGTCTATGTCGATCTGGCCCATGTGGCGGCGCCTTTGCAAAAAGGCTATCTGCGCGACAATTTGAACGAATTTGTTTTCCGCAACGAAGAAGAACTGATCCGGGAAGTGCGCCTGGGGATGTATTGGCGCGACGAGGCTTACATCGCCAGCCTGTACCGGATGCTGGAAAAGCACCGCTACGCTTATTACACCGGCGGCCGGCAGCAATGGTCCGAGGCCGCGTCGGTTTACGCCAGGGTTTGCTGCAACCCCTTCGACGCCGAATGGTTCCAGGGCTTGCCGCCAGGCATCAAGCAGAAGGCCTTGCCCGCCACGCTGGCCTTGCTGGCGGCGGATTGGCGCTGCGACGCGCAGGCGCTGGCTCTGTTGCAAGGGAGCTTGGGAACCGCCGAGGCATCGTCGGAATGGCGCAATGTGGCGGCTTTGCTGGCGGTTTATCGCGGCGATTGGCAGGCCGCCTTGGATCTGTTGCCGCGTGACGCAGCCCAGGCGGTGGATATCGGCACGCATGGCCTGCTCGCCTGGCTGCGGGGCGATGTGGACGGGGCGGTCAAACTCTTTCGCGAGGGCATGAACCTGTTGCGGCGGGAAATCGGAAATAAAAAGGCCGTCCTGCCGGGGCCGTTGGGCTTGTTTTTCGTCATGGCTTTGCAGCAGCGCAACGCCGCCGCCGACATGGAGGAGGCGCAGAAGCTAACTGTGGCTGTGGATGAGGCCGACGACCTTGCCTTGGCCTACCGTTTCCTCGGCCATGTCGCCCTCTTGGAACGCAACGACAAGGGGTTGCTGGAGCAGTTGCGCGCCCTCTTCGACCAGAGCCTGTCCGTCGGCGACATGCAGCCCTGGGTGTTCTGGGTGGGGATGGTGATCCTCTACCGCTATCAGGCCGCCCCGGCCTTGGCCAAATACCTGCCAGTGTTGGAAAGTTGCCGCGCCAGGGCGCAGACCTTCGGCTTTGCCTGGCTGGCGGCGGAAATGTCGGGTTTGCTGGCCGGCGTGGACCCGGCCCGGACGGAGGCGGAGGAACAGGCGGCGGCCTTTGAGTCGCGCACCGGCTGCATACTCCTGGCCCATCGCATCCGCCGCGAAGAGCCGTGGGAACGCGCCCTCAAGGCCATCTCCAACACGGTGTCCAGGCTTAAGGAGAGCAAGGAAAAGGCCGCTGTGGAAACGCGGCTGGCTTGGTATGTCTTTTCCTGCGGCTATTCCCCGACCGGCTACAGCGTCGAAATCAGGGAGCAGACCCGCAATGCCAGGGGCGGCTGGAACAAGGGCAAAGTCATCTCAGCCAAGCGTCTGCGGGAGGAGGCAGGCACCGCCGCCGGCCTGTCTGAGCAGGATGTCCGCGTCGCCGCTCATATCAGCCCGGACCGTTACAGCAGCGCGCACTTCTTGGGCGAGCGGGGCTGGCTGGCGCTGGCCGGCCACCCTTATGTGTTCTGGCGGGACGGCGGCGCGCCGCTGGAGCTGGCCGTCGCCGAGCCGGAATTGCGGGTCAAGAAAAAAGCCAAGGCCGGGCTGGTGCGCATCGAGTTCTGGCCCGCCGTCAACGAGGGACAGAAAGTGGCTATCGCCAAGGACGGCTTGAGCCGGTTGCAAATCATCGAACTCAAGCCGGAACACCACCGCCTCGCCGACATCATCGGCGACGGCCTGGAAGCGCCGCTGGCCGCGCAGGAGCGCATCCTTGCCAGCCTCAGCGCGGTGTCTTCCCTGGTCACCATCCATTCCGACATCGGCGGGACCGAACTGGCCGCCGCCGAGACCGTCGAGGCCGACCCGCGCCCACGCATCCAATTGATCCCCGAAGGCGAGGGCTTGCGCATCGCCTTGCTGGTGCGCCCGTTCGGCGAGCAAGGCGCTTATTACGCCCCCGGCACGGGCGGGGTCGGGCTGATCGCCGAAATCGGCGGCAAGCGCCTGCAAACCCAGCGCGACTTGAAACAGGAACGCAAGCTGTCGGAGGAAATCCAGGATCTTTGCCCCAGCTTGGGTGGGCAGGCGGAGGAAACCCAGGAATGCCAGTGGCTGGCCCCGGACGCCGAAACCAGCCTGGAAGTGCTGTTGGAACTGCACGAGCTGGGCGACAAGGCGCTGGTCGAGTGGCCGCAGGGCGAAAAATTCAAGCTGCTGGGACAGGCCGGGCTGGGCCGGTTCAGCCTCAAGCTCCAGCAGCAGCGCGATTGGTTCAGCGTCAGCGGCGAGTTGACGCTGGACAACGGCGAGATCGTCAACATGCAGCGCCTGCTGGAATTGACGGCGGGCTCGCGCAGCAAATTCATCCGCCTGGATGAAAACCGCTTCCTGGCCTTGACCGACGCCTTCCGCAAGCGTCTGGACGATTTGCGGACCTATTCCGAAAAGCACGGCAAGGATCAGCGCCTCAACGCCTTGGCCCTGCCGGTGCTGGAGGAAATCGCCGAGGAAGTCGGCGAGTTCAAAGGCGACGCCGCTTGGCGCAAACAGATCGAGCGCCTGCGCGAGGCCGAGCAATTCCAGCCGAAGTTGCCGTCCACCTTGCAGGCGGAACTGCGCGACTACCAGCGCGAAGGCTTCGAGTGGCTGTCGCGGCTTGCGGCTTGGGGCGTGGGCGCCTGCCTCGCCGACGACATGGGCCTGGGCAAGACCTTGCAAGCCATCGCGCTGATCCTCACCCGCGCCGGCGAAGGCCCGACCCTGGTGGTCGCGCCCACCTCGGTGTGCTTCAACTGGCAGAACGAACTGCTGCGCTTCGCCCCCACCCTCAACGTGCGCTATCTAGGCAGCGGCGACCGGCAGCAGACCGTTGACAGCCTCAAGCCCTGGGATTTGCTGATTTGCAGCTACGGCCTGTTGCAACAGGAAGCCGTCGGCGAGTTGCTGGCTGGGGCGAAATTCCGCACGATAGTGCTGGACGAGGCCCAGGCTATCAAAAACCCCGCCACCAAGCGTTCCCAGCAGGCCATGGCGCTGCAAGGCGAATTCAAACTCATCACCACCGGCACCCCGGTGGAGAACCACTTGGGCGAATTGTGGAATTTGATGCGCTTCGCCAATCCGGGGCTGCTGGGTTCGCTGGAAAGCTTCAACCGCCGCTTCGCCGGCCCCATCGAACGCAGCCAAGACCGCGAGGCCAAGCACCGACTGAAAAAGCTGATCCAGCCCTTCATCCTGCGCCGCACCAAATCGCAAGTTTTGAATGAACTGCCGCCGCGCACCGAAATTGAACTGCAAGTGGAATTGAGCGAGAAGGAGGCGACATTCTACGAAGCCCTGCGCCGCAAGCTGATGGACGAACTCGCCGCCGGCACCGGCCCCATCGAAGACAAGCGCTTCCAAGTCCTCGCCGCCATCACCAAGCTGCGCCGCGCCTGCTGCAACCCGCAACTGGTCGCCCCGGATCTGGGGCTGGCCAGCAGCAAGCTGGAATTGTTCGGCGAAGTGCTGGACGAGTTGCTGGACAACCGCCACAAAGCCTTGGTGTTCAGCCAGTTCGTCGACCATCTCGCCATCATCCGCGCCCACCTCGACGAGAAAGGCATCAGCTACCAATACCTAGACGGCCAGACCCCGGCGGCGGAGCGCAAGAAGCGGGTGGAGGCGTTCCAAGAAGGCCAGGGCGATGTGTTTTTAATCAGCCTCAAGGCCGGCGGCGTCGGCCTCAACCTCACGGCGGCGGATTATGTCATCCACATGGACCCGTGGTGGAACCCGGCGGTGGAAGACCAAGCCTCCGACCGCGCCCACCGCATCGGCCAGCAGCGCCCGGTGACGGTTTACCGGCTGGTGGCTAAAGGCACCATAGAAGAGCAAATCGTCTCGCTGCACCGGCAAAAGCGCGACCTCGCCGACAGTTTGCTGGAAGGCGGGGAAATCAGCGGCAAGATCGGGGCGGAGGATTTGTTGCAGTTGATGCGGGGGGGATAATTTTTGCGCTGGTTCCCAAGCTCCAGCTTGGGAACCCGGCCTTGGAAGCTCGGCTTCCCGATCCATAATCTGGGGTTGTTGCAGACAAGCCGTTAGAAATCATTGACTTGCATTAAGTTGCAACGTTGACGCAAGGTAATGGATCCGATATGCTTGGTTTCCAGGTTCGGCCTCAGTTTTGATGCCGACTATATGTTAGGCAAGCCGGCCTCCAACTTCGGTAATCAGGCTTGATATGCAACAAAGACAACTGATTCACAGTTTTTGTCGCCCGAAGACGGGAGAGTCCACTCAAGTCACAATGGAGCGGGCCATTGCCATTTTGGCATTAATCCGAAAGATTGGCTTGGTCCTTGCACCCGAAGTTATCGAATGGGACTTGTCGCCACTTGGGTTAAGTCAGGTGCCGCTTAGAACATTACAAAGACGCATGTGCTTTACTGAAATCGCACCTGTTGAATTATCTGAACACTGCAACTCATTTGGCCCATTAGCGCTTTCCTTTAATACCGTCAAACTCAGGGAAGCTGGGGCTATGCCAGTAATCTATGTGCCGCAGGGACTTAGTAGCCCGCTCAGTCAATTAGCAATTTTATGTGTGAACGGAGCCTATCACACAAAAGCCGTTCTTGGCCAACTTCAACAACTTAAAGAAATCAGCGACCCGCAACTTGCCGAAAAAAAATTCGGTTATCCCGTAGACTCAAAGTGCGTACTCGACCTCCGTAACATAGATTCAGTGGGCGATGTTGTAGCTTCTTATTCCGTTCCGGCAGTTCATGCACAACAACTACTTCAGTATATAGGTTTCAATAATATTCAATTTGATCACAGCATAGGAATATTGGAGGTTTTTCTAAACATGTTTTATCCGGCTGACAACTCTTATAAGGGGGAGTTTCTTGGATACTATCGTCAAAGGGAATGGCGCATCATCGCTGGTGATGTACGATTGAACGGTCACCCTATGGGACGTGAATTGTCGTTTGTCGAGAAGAAGGAACTTTTGGCCATTGATCCATCTTTTTGGGGTCGTTCTCTCTTGGTTAATGGTAATAATATTCGTCGTTTGGACTTGGCTCTACTATACGAACCAATTACCGGGTGGAATGTATTTGATCTTGTGGAATCAATTTACGCCCCTGAGAACGTTCATATTCAAATTCGAGAAATTGTGGAAAGCCAAGTGCCTATTTATGCTATCCCATAAAAGCAGTCAGGTAGGCTGGGCAAACGGCTTTATCGTTTGCCCACGCGGAACTCTCAATATCGGTGGGCAAACAAAAGGACTTGCCCACCCTGCGCCTGACCGGCTTCAGAGCCAGCAAGCCGCCGCATTCCAGGCATTTTATCCCGCCCAACTCCATCGCCCGAGGCAATGGGTCCGCCACGCCGGCGGGCTTACGCCATTTCCGCCAATTGCTCCAGCAAGACCGTTTGTGCGCGGATGGCCGGCTCGCCCTCCTTGAGGCTGGCGCGGACGTAGCTGCCGTCCGCTTGCAGCAGCCAAGCCTGGG
>CAZOTR010000034.1:0-4409 GCA_964582755.1 uncultured Methylococcaceae bacterium
TTGGATTTCAACAACATCCGCCAGGAGCGGCGGCTTCCCCGCCTTCCCGCAACGCGCCCTCCGGCCCACAATCAAACAGCCCGTAATGGGTGGAAGTATCGCCGAGAATGCGGAAATACGGGGCATAGCGGGTTTGCGCCAGCATGGCGGCAGTATTGCCGCACACTAGCATGGGCTTCCCGGCCTGGAAATGATGGTGGTTGTCCAGGTCAAAGCCGTGGGGATGGCCGGGGATCGCGCCCAGATAATAAGCCACTTGGCCGTAATCTTCGCAGCGGTCTTCCAATTCCAGTTTGAACGCCCGTATCGTCATCGAGTAAAAACCTATCATGCCAGCCTTGCGCTCCACCTCGAGGTCGTTCAGCGCGATTTTCGCAACGCTGACCACCCGGTGGTCGGGACAGCCCAGTTCCACCAGCAGCCGGCGGAAGTCTTCGACATACAACGCGCCGCCCAGGCATTCGCCCAGCAACACCGGGTCGCCGGACAGGGCGGCGGGAATGCGCCGGTCGGCGAACACGTCGGAAAAATAAAGCTCCCCGCCCGGTTTCAACACCCGGAATATCTCCGCGAAAACACTGCGCTTGTCGGGCGACAGGTTGATGACGCAATTGGACACCACGACATCGACCGAGCCGTCCGCTATCCCCAAGCTTTGCAAATCCTCGACATACCCTTGGAGAAACCGCACATTGGGTTCGCGGTAGCCAAACGCTTCCGCATGGTAGGCAATATGCCGGTTGGCGACTTCGAGTTGTTCACAGGTCATGTCCACGCCAATGACGCGGCCTTCCGGGCCGACCAGCCTGGACAGGATGAAACAATCCCGCCCGGAACCGGAGCCTAGGTCCAACACGGTCTTGCCTTCCAAGGCCGGGGGAATGGGCGAGCCGCAGCCATAAAATTTATCCTTCACCTCGGGATGCAGGCTGGCCAGTATCGGCCGCAAGTGTTCAGGCATCGCCTCCGCCACGCAGCAGGCGCTGGTTTTCAGGTCGAGTTTCGATTGCAGGATTTTGCCATAGTAATCTTGGATGGATTCGCGGGCGGGACGTGTGGGCGTCATCTCTCTTCTCTCTCAATTGGAAAACCGTTCAAACCATCCGTCCATCAATCCCGACGCCCTCAGACGCGCAATATCGCCGGGATTGTCCACATCCCAAAGCCGGGTCGGCTCCCGCCAACGGCAGGCGGCTTGCCGCAAGCGTTGCCGCGTCGCCGCCATGACCTCGGGACCGCCCCAGGGAATGTCCGCAAACAGCAAGGGCGTAGCGCGGCGCAGGCCAACCAACACATAACCGCCGTCTTCGGCGGGCAGGAACACGGCATCGCCGCCCTCCCGCAACGCCTGCGCGGCCAGCCGCAAATGCCCCGGCGTCAACGCCGGGCAATCGGTGCCGACCAACAGCGCCGGCCCTTGCCGGCATAGCTTTGCAAAGGCGGCGGCCATGCGTTCGCCAATGTTGCCCGCGCATTGCGGATGCAGGCTGGCGGCAAAATCCCGTTGGCAGCGCTTAAACAGCGGATGGGCGCAATCCGGCGCGCACCACAGCGAAACCGGCCCCAACCCTGCGGCCTGCGCCGTTTGCAACGTGCGCATAATGAATGCCTCTTGCAAGTCGGCGGCGGCCTCCGCGCCCAGGCAGGGAATCAGGCGCGTCTTGGCAAAGCCAGGAACCGGGGCGCGGGCCAACACGGCAATGGCGACGGCTTCATCTTCCACGCGGCGGATAACCATAATCCCTGGCAAGCCGGGCCGGGTCGGCCCCGAGAAAAAAAGCCAGCCGCAAGCGCCACATTTTCAAGACAGTGCGCAGAACGCCCTGCCGTTCCCAGCGGCGGCCCGAAGTGATGGCGCGGTCGCGCAGGCAAAGCGGCGGGCCTAGGGCTTTCAGCCGCTTGGAGATGCCGATGTCTTCCATCAAAGCGATGTCCGGGAAGCCGCCAATTTCAGCAAAAGCCTCCCGGCGCACAAACATCGCCTGGTCGCCGGTGCAAATGCCGGTCCAGCGGGAGCGGCGGTTCATGCCAGCGGCGATTACCGCAAACACGGGATGCGCGCCCTCGATGCTGACATCGAAGCGCCCCCACACCCGCCCGCTTGCGGCCAGCCCCTGCAAAACCAGCCCGTCGGCCTCCACGGGCAAGCGGGTGTCGGCATGGAGGAACAACAACACCCCGCCCCGCGCCAACGCCGCCCCGGCATTCATCTGCGCGGCCCGGCCCGGCGGGGCCAGAACCACCCGGTCGGCCAGTCCCCAAGCCAAGTCCGCCGTCCCGTCGTCGCTGCCGCCATCCACCACGATGACTTCATGGCCGCGCCGCCGCAAGGGCGCAAGCGCGGCCAGATGGCCGGCTATCGGGCCGGCTTCATTCAGCGTAGGCATGACGATGGACAGGCTAGGCGCGGACATCTCAGCCCTGCCGATACTGCTCGGGCAGCGGCCTCACCTCGATTTCCGAGCGCCACAATTGGGAAATCAGCGGCTGCGCGTTTTCCGGCGCATCGCTGGTCCAGAACCATTCCATGCCCTGGCGCTCCGCGCAGGACAACAGCCCGGCATGGTCCAAACGGCGGCGCAATTCGCGGGCAATGGCCTCGCCGGGGTCGATGATGGCAACATCCGGGCCGGCCATCGCCTGGATCAGCGCTTGCAGGAAGGGATAGTGTGTGCAGCCCAGCACGATGGTGTCAGCCCCCCGCTCCAACAGCGGAAAGACATAGCGCTCCAGCAAGGACCGGGTCTTGTCGCCAGTCAGATCCCCGGCCTCCACCTGCTCGACAAGGCCGGGGCAGGCTTGCACCCTGATGTCCACGTCCGCCCCGAAGCGCGCCAGCAGGTTGAGGAAATTCTCGCTGGCCACCGTCCGGCGGGTGGCCAGCACGCCGACCACGCCGGAGCGGGTCTGCTCCACGGCGGGCTTGACGGCAGGCTCCATGGCGACGATAGGCACCGGGAAACGCGCCCGCAATTCCGCCACCGCCGCCGCCGTCGCGGTATTGCAAGCGACGACCATCGCCTTGACCTGCTGGTTCATCAAAAATTGCGCGATGCTGATGGCCCGCGCCTCGATAAACTCCGCCGACTTGTCGCCATACGGCGCGTGGACGGAATCGGCCACATACAACAGATCTTCATTCCACAATTCCTTGCGAATATCGCGCAGCACCGACAAACCGCCCACGCCGGAATCAAACACGCCAATGGGATAAACACTTTTCATGAGGTTTCGTTTAAGGCTTGGGCAACAAGGCTTCGATTTTCTGGTTCAAGTCCGGGTCTTCCGGTTTGGTGGGGGAGGCGAAAGAATCCACTACTTTGCCCTTGGGGTCGATCAAATATTTATAGAAATTCCATTTCGGCGTGGTGCCGGACTGCTCGGCCAGTTGCTTGAAAAAGGCATTGGCATCGTCGCCACGCACCGGGCTGGCCTTGAACATCGGGAAAGTCACGCCATAATTGAGATAACAAACCTCCGAAGTCTTCGCCTCGTCGTCAAATTCCTGGTGGAAATCGTCGGAAGGAAAACCCAGAATGACGAAACCGCGATCCTTGTATTTCTGGTACAGCGCCTCCAGCCCTTTGAACTGCGGCGTGAAGCCGCATTGGCTGGCGGTGTTCACCGCCAGTATTACTTTACCTTGGTAGGCTTGGCAGAAATCGACGGTTTCTTTTGACCTGAGTTTCTGCGCGGTGAAATTCAGCAGGCCGGGGCAGATTTCGGCATGGGTGGCCCCCACGGCCAAACCCAGCAGCAACAAGGACAAGAATAATTTTTTCATAAATACCCTCTCATGTATTGCACGGATAACATCCCTGCGAGGAATGTCATCTGTTTTTAGTTTTTCCACGCCCGGCCAGCGCCAGCACGAAACCCAGCAAAGCCACGCCCATCGCCGCGTCGGCCTGCCAGCCTTCCAACACCATGCTCAAGCCGGTGCCGAGGAAAATCAACAGGCCGCCGATTCGGGCAGGCCAGCTTGTCGGCGTTTCGTTAGAGGATTCCGCCGCGTTTTGGTTTGCATCGTCGAGCATATTTTTTGGACAGGCTGTTTCAGTGCCGATGGTTTCGTGGCGGCGGCGCGGGGCTTAGGCTTTCCCGCCCCAGATGCGGCGCATGGTCGCTTTCGCCGTGGGTGAAGGACGCCGGGTCTTCCAAAGGCTCCAGGTGGGTGACGACGACAATCTCGCCGACAGCCTCGCGGATGTCGGCCTCGATGCGGTCCAGCAGGTCATGGCCGGCTTTTACGGTCATCTCGCCCGGCACCAGCACATGCACGGTCATGAAGCGGTCGGCGCCGGACTGGCGGGTGCGCAGGTCGTGGAACTCTATGCCCTCCCGGCGATAGCGGTCGAGGATGTCGTCGATGCGGACGTTCTCCGCCTCCGGCAAGGTGGCGTCCAGCA
>CAZOTR010000034.1:4509-33004 GCA_964582755.1 uncultured Methylococcaceae bacterium
TCGAGGATGTCGTCGATGCGGACGTTCTCCGCCTCCGGCAAGGTGGCGTCCAGCAGGCCCGCCGCCGAGCGCCGCATCAACACGAAGCCGGACCAGACGATGTTAAGGGCCACGCCAAAGGCGATGATCGGGTCCAGGCTCTGCCAGCCGGTCAGGGCCACCGCGCCCAGGGCCAGCAACACGCCGGCGGAGGTCCATACGTCGGTCAGCAAATGCTTGGCGTCGGCTTCCAGCACGATGGAGCCATGGCGGCGTCCCACGTTCAGCAACACCAAGGCGACCACAAGGTTGACCAGCGCCGCCAACACGGAAATCCCCAGGCCCAGCCCCAGCGCTTCCAAGGCTTGCGGATGGAGCAGCCGGTCGTAAGCGGCCATGCCTATGCCAAAGGCGGCAATCAGGATCAACGCGCCTTCCAATCCGCTGGAGAAATATTCGGCCTTGCCATGGCCGTAATGATGCTCGTCGTCGGGCGGCTGCGCGGCGAGGGTGAGCATGGCGAGGGCCATGATGGCGGCGACTAAGTTGACCAAAGATTCCATGGCATCGGACAGCAGGCCCACCGAGCCGGTCAGCCACCACGCCCAGGTTTTCAAGCCAATGGTGGCGACGGCGGCGGCGATGGACAGCCAGGCGTAGCGGGCCAACGCGGCCCGCTCGATTTTCGGCGGCGGCGCGACCGCCTCTGGCCGGCCCTGCGCGTGGGATTTTTTGCTCCACGCCAGCCAAACCCGCGCCACGCCCTTCTCCAGCTCAACCACCAGGAACAGCAGCAGCCCGAAGGCGGCAATCCGCCGCCAAGCTTCCGCGTCAATGGCCGTGGTCGCAAACAAGGCTTGCATCGGCGGGGCGTAGGTGAATGCCAGTTGCAGCAAGGCCATGACCCCAATCGCCAGCCAGACATAGCGGTTGCCAAAGAAAGCCCGCCCCGACAAGGCCGAGGCGTGGATGAAGCGGCTGTTGAACAGATAGAAAATTTCGCCGACGACCAGGGCGTTCACCGCCGCCGTGCGGGCGGTGGCAATGTCGGCGCCCAAGTGTTGTTCGTAGAGGAACAAACCCAACAACCCGCCGACCAGCAGCAGCGAAACGAAGACGATGCGCCACAAGAAGAAGCCACTCAGCAAGGCGTCCTTGGGGTCGCGTGGCGGCCGCTGCATCACCCCCGGCTCGGGCGGCTCGAAGGACAGCGACAGCGACAGCGAAATCGCCGTCACCATGTTCACCCACAGAATTTGCAAGGGCGTGATGGGCAGGGTCAGCCCCAGCAAGATGCCCACCATGATCGCCCCGGCCTGCCCTAGGCTGGTGGGCAGGATGTAGACGATGGCCTTTTTCAAGTTGTCGTGGATGGTGCGGCCTTCCTCCACGGCATGGACTATCGTGGCGAAATTGTCGTCGGCCAGCACCATCACCGCTGCTTCCTTGGCCGCTTCCGTGCCTTTCTTGCCCATCGCCACGCCGACATCGGCGCGTTTGAGGGCGGGAGCATCGTTCACGCCGTCGCCGGTCATGGCGACGATCTGGCCCTTGGCTTGCAGCGCCTCCACCAGGCGCAGCTTGTGTTCCGGGCTGGCGCGGGCGAACACGTCGATGTCCCGCGCCGCGCCGGCCAGGGCGCGTTCGGACAAGGCTTCGACCTCGGTTCCCAACATCGCCACCTTGCCCTCGCCGATAGCCAGTTGCTCGCCGATGGCGCTGGCGGTGACGCCATGGTCGCCGGTAATCATCTTCACACGGATGCCGGCGGCATGGCAGAGCGCGACGGATTCGACGGCCTCCTCGCGGGGCGGGTCGATCAGGCCGCACAGGCCGAGCAGCGTAAACCCTTCCGCCATGCTTGGATGGTCCACTAGCTTGTCCCGGCCGGCCGGCACGGCTTTGACCGCCAGCGCCAACACCCGCTGGCCCTGCTCGGCCATGGCCTGGACGCGGCTTTGCCAATGCTCGTGCTGCAACGCCACCGCGCCCTCGCCTTCCCTTTGCCCGGAACACATCGCCAGCACCGCCTCCGGCGCGCCTTTCAGGTAAATCTGGCCAGCACCTTGCCCGTCCCGGTTCAAGGTCGCCATGAAGCGGCGTTCGGACTCGAAGGGTATCGAATCCAGCCTAAGGAAATCTTTCCGCAGCGTGTCAATGTCCAGCCCGGCCCGCACCCCCAAGCCCAACAACGCGCCTTCGGTGGGGTCGCCGTGCAATTCCACCGCGTTTTTTTTCCTGACCAGTTCGGCGTCGTTGCACAACACCCCGGCGCGGGCCAGTTCCAGCAGCAAGGGATGCTCGTCCACCGCCACCGGCCAGCCGTCCAGCCGGAAGCTGCCCTGGAATTGATAACCCGCGCCTTCCACCGTGAAATCCGCCGCCGGCGTCGCCACCGAACGCACGGTCATTTCGTTGCGGGTCAAAGTGCCTGTCTTGTCCGAGCAGATCACCGTCACCGAACCCAAAGTCTCCACCGCCGGCAGATTGCGCACGATGGCGTTGCGCCGCGCCATGCGCTGCACGCCCACGGCCAGGGTGATGGTGACCACGGCGGGCAAGCCCTCGGGAATGGCGGCGACGGCGATGCCGACCACCGCCATAAACATCTCGGCCATTTCGTAATGGCGGAAATACACGCCAAAGGCGAACGTCGCCGCCGACAGCAGCAATATCCCCGCCGTCAGCCAGTTGGCAAATTGCCCCAACTGCCGTTGCAGCGGCGTGTCCAGGGCATCGACTTGGTTGAGCAAGGCGCTGATGCGGCCTAGTTCGGTGCGCTCGCCGGTTTCCGCCACCACGCCCTCGGCCTGGCCGTAGACCACCAGGGTGCCGGAAAACGCCATGCACGGGCGGTCGCCAGGAACGGCGTTTGCGGCGGCAAGCGCCAAGGATTTTTCCGCCGCCTGCGACTCGCCGGTCAGCGCGGACTCGTCGATGCGCAGATTTTTCACGTCCAAAAGGCGCAGATCCGCCGGCACCTTGTCGCCCGATTGCAGGAACACGATGTCGCCGGGCGCCAGTTCCTCGGCGGGAATCGCACAACGCTTGCCGTCGCGCAGCACCGAAGCCGACAAAGACAGCATGTTGGCAATGGCATGGAGGGCGCTTTCCGCCTTGCCTTCCTGCACAAAGCCGATGCACGCGTTGATGAAAACGACGCCGAAGATGACGGCGGCATCCAGCCGGTCACCGGTGGCCAGCGCCCCCAAGGCGGAAACCAGCAACACATAAATCAAGATGTTGTGGAACTGGGCGAGGAAACGCAGCAAGGGGCCACGCCGCTTTGGGCTGGGGAGCCGGTTGCGTCCGAACTTTTCCAGCCGGGCCGAGGCTTCCGCCGAAGACAAGCCCCTTTCCCGGTCCGCCCGCAAAGCCTCCAGGACTTGCGCGGCGGCAAGGCTGTGCCAAGCCCGCCGTGTTTCGTCCCGCGCCGTTGTTTTCCGCTGGGGGCGCCTGGCCATCGCTCAAGCTCCGTCCGGGCTCAAAGCCTTCGCCACCACGCGGCCCAAGCCGTCGGGCAGTTGCAAACCCAAAGCCGCTTGCTGGCCTTGTTCGGACATTTTCTTCCAGGTCTTGCGGACGATGTCGATCAGCTTGTCCTCATCGTATTTTTCGGCGAACGGCGGGAAATAATGCTCCAGAAACACCAGACAGGCGACATCCTCGATCAATTGCACGTCGGCATTGCGCTTGATGCCTTCCTTGCCGATCATCTGCCTGACCGCGTCTATCGTCGCCTCGTCGTAACCGGCCTCGCGCAGGATCGCCGTGGCTTGGTCGGCATGGAAGCGGTAGAGGAACTTGCGCCAGCGCAAATAGCCCTCGCGGCCTTCCGGGTAATCCTCCCTAGGCACGGTCCAACGGCGGATGTGCTGGGCGCGGGCCGCCAACTGGCGGGCCTCGGACGGGGCCGGATCGAGCTTTGCCAGCCAGCGGCTCATGTGCCGGGAATACAGCAATTCCTTCGGGTGTTCCTCGCCCTGCCAGCTCTCCCGGCTGGGGTCTTCGCTGTTGGCCCGGTCGATCAACTCAATGGCCTTGCTCAATGTGTCGTTGCTCATGGGATACGCGCTTTTAAAGTTTATAGGGACGGCTTGCCGTATGGGCCGATATTGTCCGCCAACACGCGCACACTAGGAAAGCCCGGCCCATGCCAGATCTCGCAGCCCCAAAGCCTGCCCAGCCACAACCGTCTGGGTTATCATAAGCCCCGCGCCGCCCGCCCGCATCCCTTCCGAGCCGGTTGACAAATGCGCGACACGCCTCCCAGCCCACCCATCTTGCCAATCCCATGCTGAAAAACCTGACCGAAACCCTGTTCTCCCTGCTGCAATATCCCCTGCCCCACCACTTCCTCTCGCGCCTGATGCACGGCCTCGCCCGCTGCGAAAACCGGGCCGTTAAAAACGTCTTCATCAACACTATCGTCCGCGTTTACAAGGTCAATGTGGACGAGGCGCAGGAACCCAATCTCGAAGCCTACGCCAGCTTCAACGCCTTCTTCACCCGCGCCCTCAAGCCGCAAGCCCGCCCCCTTTGCCAAGACGCCGACGCCCTGCTCTGCCCCGCCGACGGCGCGGTCAGCCAAATCGGCGACATCCGCGCAGGCCGCATTATCCAGGCCAAGGGCCGGGACTACAGCGTAACCGAACTGCTAGGCGGCGACGCCGAGCGGGCCAAAGCCTTTGAAAATGGCAAGTTCGCCACGATTTACCTCTCGCCCCGCGACTACCACCGCCTGCACATGCCGTTGACGGGAACGCTGCGGGAAATGGTCCATGTGCCGGGTCGGCTGTTCAGTGTCAACGCCGCCACCGCCAACACCGTGCCGAATTTGTTCGCCCGCAACGAGCGCGTCGCCGCAATCTTCGACACCGAAGCCGGCCCGATGGCCCTGGTTCTGGTCGGCGCGATCTTCGTCGCCAGCATCGAAACCGTCTGGCACGGCGAAGTCACCCCGCCCGCTGGCGAACAAGTGCGCGTGTGGAGTTACAGCGAAGACGTGCCCGTCATCGCCAAAGGCGAAGAAATGGGCCGCTTCAACATGGGCTCCACCATCATTGTCTTGTTTGGCGAAAACGCCATCGGCTGGGAAGGGACGCTCAAGGCGGGGGATGCGGCGAGGCTGGGGCAGAAGTTGGGGCGGGTTGGGTAGCCATCACCCCCATAAGTGTCGAACCAGATCCTCCCGGCTAATTTTCCCGTGCGCTGCCACATCGGCAAGAATCGCGGCCAATGTGCCAACTTTCAAAGGATCATGCGCCGGAATGGTGATGTGATGCTGCATTGGCGAATCTAGGGTCAGCCGCAGATGGCTACCGGTTTGGCGGCTGATCCGATAACCCAGCCGCTCCAACGCCTTCGCCAAGTCAACCCCGGATAAATCACGCGGCAACTTCATGCCGCGATGACCTCATCCCTGACGAAATGCAAACGGATCATGCTTGGCCCCTGGCCCTCGTCAAAATGGCAATGCACCGCGTCCCGAACACAAATATGCAACTCGTCAACCGATTCCGCTTGGGTCACAATGGACGCGCCCAAAGCCTTGGCGATGAAACCGCCCTCGGGCGACTCCTCAACGACAAATATGATTTCGTTCATAATGGCCCCTTGGCTGTTTCTTAGAGTTTATTGTACTCGTTCCACCGCTCCAGCGTGGGAATGCCGCCCTGTCCGCTCATGCGGCCTGTGACACGAAGTGCGGGAGGTGGGTTCAATTGATTGAAATGTAGGAGCGGGCCATGCCAGCGATCTTGGGCCTCACCCATTGCCCGAAGCTTTTCGCGGCCACGGGCCGCTCCTACGGAAACTATCAATAAATCAATTAAACCCACCTCCGAAGGGCTTGATGCCCCACCCGCAAAGCTTTCCCCTTTTCGCGCAAGATTATTTGCTCCGCCCGCAAGGCTATTTTCCCCGTCCGCAAGCCATGGCGGCTTGCCCACAAGGCTTTTTGCCTTGCGCTTGGACTAATGAGCCTTGCGCGCAAAGCAAAATGATCCATGCGCACCCCCTCTTGCCTCGCCCGCAAGGCAAAAAGACTTGGCGGCAAGGCAAAACATTCCAACGCCAAGGTTCTGGGGCTTGCCCGCAATGTCCAGCGCCTTGCGGGCGGGGCGGAAAGCCTGGGTATGGGGGCCGCATCGGGCGAGGCCGGGCTTGTTTGGCTTGCTGCCACCCCTTGCCGGCTTGGCTTGCAGGCCCGCCAGCAAAACAGAGCCAATCTTGGGTTTGGCAGACTGGCTGCTTTCCCAATCTGCCGTTTGCTGCGCTAAACTTCCCTGGCAGCAACCCCCATCAAGACCATGACTTTATCGGCCTATGAATCCTCTTATCCTCGCCATTCTTAGCCTCCTGCTAACTGCCGCGCCCAGCCAAGCCGACCCGCCGGCTTTGGCGCCGGGTTATGCCGCCCTGCCCTTCCCGCCGCCCAAGCCGGGCAGTTATGCCTTGCCGGCCATGGGCGAGGCCGCCGACGGCAAGGTGTTGGACTCGGACGGCAAAGCGATGACTCTGCATGCGCTGTATGGCGACAAAGTCGTGTTGCTCGGCTTTATTTATGCCACTTGCGACGACGTCAACGGCTGTCCGCTGGCGACCGCGGTGTTCCAGAAAATCAAGGCGCAATTAAAAGCCTCGCCCAAACTGGCCGATAAACTGCGCTTGATTACCTTGAGTTTCAACCCCGAACACGACACGCCGCAGGCCATGGCCCATTATGGGCAGGGTTTTCAGGATGCCGGGGTGGAATGGCGGTTTCTCACCACTGGCTCGCAGGCCGAAATCGAGCCGATACTCAAGGCTTACGGCCAATCGGTGGAACAGGAATTCGATGAGAAAGGCCAGGCCACCGGCAAATATTCCCATCTGCTGCGAGTATTTCTAATTGACCGGGACAAGCGCATCCGCAATGTCTACACGGTTTCCGTACTGCATCCCGATACCGTGATCGCCGATGTCGAAACCCTGTTGCTGGAAACCGGCGCCGTCCCCGCCCAGCCGGAAAAGCCGGGCGACAAGGCGGCATTGCTGCGCCCCGGCGACGACAAATCCGGCTATGAATCCGCCCAATACCAAACCCACTCGGTGGCCTTGGCCCGGCGGCAAGGCAAGCCCGCCGATTTGCTGAAACTCGCCCAAAACCCGCCCTTGGGCCTGCCGAAAGTCCCCGTGCCGCCGGACAATCCTTTGAGCCGGGAGAAAATCGCCTTGGGCCGCAAGCTGTTTTTCGACCGCCGCCTGTCGCTGAACAATACTTTTTCCTGCGCCATGTGCCATATCCCGGAGCAAGGCTTCACCAGCCAGGAACAGGCGACGGCGGTGGGCATCGAGGGGCGCACCGTGCGGCGCAATTCGCCCACCTTGTACAACGTGGCCTATGCGGAAAAATTGTTCCACGACGGGCGCGAGAGCGCCTTGGAGAACCAAGTCTGGGGGCCGTTCCTGGCGCGCAACGAGATGGGAAACCCTGCGGTGGGCTTCGTCGTTGACAAGCTCAAGGGGTTGGCGGATTACCGGGG
Organism: uncultured Methylococcaceae bacterium; assembly: GCA_964582755.1. Classification (GTDB taxonomy): domain Bacteria; phylum Pseudomonadota; class Gammaproteobacteria; order Methylococcales; family Methylococcaceae; genus Methylumidiphilus. The sequence goes on from CAZOTR010000034.1 coordinate 12,015, forward strand.
CTTGTTTGAACAAGCGTTCAAACGTGGCGCGTCCATGGAAACCGTGGGCCAGGCCATCGCCAGTTACGAGCGGACGCTGGTTTCAGCCCGCTCGCCCTTCGACCGCTGGCGTTATGGCAGGCAGGCGGAGGCTTTGAGTCCGCTGGCCAAGCAGGGTTTTGGCTTGTTCAGCGGCAAGGCGGGCTGTTCGCAATGCCACAGCATCGGCGAACGGTCTGCGCTGTTCACCGACAACCGGCTGCACAACACCGGCCTGGGGTTTCGGGAGAGCATGGCCAAGGAACCGTCGAAACAGCGGGTGCAGGTCGCGCCGGGGGTGAGCGTCGAGCTGGACTCGGCGGCTATCAACTCAGTCGGCGAGGCCAAACCCGGCGACCTGGGGTTGTACGAAATCACCCAGAACCCGGCGGACCGCTGGAAATACAAGACGCCCAGCCTGCGCAATGTCGCCCTCACCGCGCCGTACATGCATAACGGCGCGTTTTCGAGCTTGCGGGAAGTGGTGGAGTTTTACAACCAAGGCGGCGCGGCCAACGACAACCTCGATCCGCTCGTCAAGCCGTTGGGCTTAAGCGCGGGGGAAATCGACGCGCTAGTGGAGTTTTTACAGGCCTTGACCGGGGATAATGTGGAAACGCTGGTGCTGGATGCCTATGCCGCGCCGGTGGGCAATGCCCAATAGCCTTTAGGAAAACCAATAGACAATCGCCGCATACCGCCCCAGCTTGCCCAAAGCGATGGCGAGCAGGGAGGCTGCGAACGATAACCGCAGCCAGCCGGCGGCGAAGCAAAAGCCGTCGCCCACCACCGGTAGCCAGGATAGCAACAATAGGGGGACGCCAAAGCGGCGAACGGAACTCACGGCTTGGCGGCGTTTGCCGTCTGGCAGGGCGTCCAAGGGACGGCGGCGGGCCATCCACAGCCCCAGCAGCCAAGTGCTGGCCGCGCCCAGGGTGTTGCCGACAGTGGCGACGGCCAACAGCACCCAAGCGGGGGTTTCCGCCTGATGGACCAGATAGGCCAGCACCACCTCCGAGCCGCCGGGGGCAAGCGTGGATGAGATGAAGGCGCTGGCGAACAGCCCGAAGACGCCTAGCGAGGCATAATCCACGGACAGGGCAATCAGAGGATGCAGCAAGTCAAATGGAAGCCGACATCTTCATCGCTCTGGGTCGGCCTTTCGCTGGCATTGCTGGTCATGAAGCGGATGGTGAAGCGGTGTTTGCCGCCGCTGATTTCCGCGAAATAAGGCTGCGAGCGTTTCAAGCCGACGCGCAGCAATTGAAACGGCAGGCTGTGGTCCAAGGTCTTCTGGAAAAAACCCGCCTGCCCCTGCTCCAAGGTGGGCGTGGCGCTTTGGCGGATAAAGTTCAACAACAAGTCGATGGCGGTGCGGATGGTTTCAAAAGGCCGCAGCCAGTGTTCGAGATCCTGCTTGCGTTGCGTCTCCCCTTGTTGCAGCCAATAATGATAGGCCGGCAGGTCGAAGGCGCAGGTTCCGCCGGGTATCGAGCTGCGCTGGGAAATGCATTTGAACAACTCGTTTTCCATCAGCGAATAACCGATCTTCCCTGGCGTGGAATATAGCTCGTCGCCGATGGCGTTGAGTTTTGCCAGAATTTTTTCCACTTTGGAACGGTCGATTTTCTGACTGCTGGCCATTTTGTTCAACACGCTGGCATGCCGGTCCACCTCTTTGAGGATCTCCGACTTCAAATCGTTGCGGCTGAAGATGGTGAGGATTTCAAGCAGCGTTGAAATCACCGCGCGGCTTTCCCATATTGAATCTCCCCTCATGAAATGGTCGATCTGCTGGAAAAGCTGTTCAAGGCGCATAAACACACGAATCCGTTCATTTAACGGAAACTCATAGAGAACCAAGTCGTTCAAGGTGGGAACCGGTCGTAATAGGTGGGGAGGGGGGGTTAAAGCGGGATTCCTTAATTTGGCGGACATTTTGACCGATGCGAAGGATTAGTCAATAGCCCGGAGCGCCCGCTCCGGGCTGCGCGCCACGGCCAGATAGGCTTGGTGCAAGCTTTCCACTTGCCCGCGCAGTTGCCCGGCTGGCCCCGTGTTGTCGATGATGTCGTCGGCTGCGGCAAGCTTTCCCTCGCGGCTTGCCTGCGCCTGAATGATGCGGCCAATCGCGGCATCGTCCAAGCCGTCCCGCCCTCTAACCCGAGTGTATTGTTGTTCGGGCAGGCAATCTACCAGCAGTATCCTGTCCACAAACGCCCGCCCTCCGGTTTCGACCAACAACGGGATGGCAAAAACGCAATAGGGGGCTTGCACACGGCCAGCCCTATCAGCCAGCGTCTGGTAAACCAGGGGATGCAGTATCGCCTCCAGCGCCCGCCTGGCCTGCGCATCCGCGTAAATCCGCTCGCGCAACGCCGCCCGGTCTAGCCGCCCGTCCGTCAACACCGCGTCGCCAAACTGCGCGACGATGGCGGCCAAGGCCGACTGGCCGGGTTCCACCAATTCGTGCGCAATTTGGTCGGCGTCGAAAACGGGAACCCCCTTGGCGGCAAACAACTCGGCGACGCTGCTCTTGCCGCAACCGATGCCGCCGGTTAGGCCAATTTTCAACATGCTCAATGGATTCCCGATACGCGCAGATAGGCGGCGCTGATTTCATGCCCCCATAACAGCGCAATCCATCCGGCCACGGCCAAAAATGGCCCGAAAGGAATAGGGGCCGCACGGTCTTGCTGGCGCAACACAATCATCACAATGCCCACGCAGGCGCCGACCAGCGAGGACAGCAACACAATCAGCAACAAACTCTGCCAGCCCAGCCAAGCGCCAAATGCGGCCAACAATTTGAAATCGCCATAGCCCATCCCTTCCTTGCCGGTGAGCAGCTTGAACCCCTGGTAAACCAGCCACAGGCTCAAGTAGCCGGCCATGGCGCCAATAATGGCCGAGCGGCTATCGACGAACACCGCGAACAGGCTGGCGAACAAGCCCAGCCACAGCAGAGGCAGGGTGATCGAATCCGGCAGCAAGCGCCGGTCAATGTCAATCGCGGACAGGCAAATCAAGCTCCAACTGAGCGGCAGGCCCCATGCGGTTTGCCAGCTTGGCCCCAATTTCCAGGCGACTGCCGCCGACACCAAGGCGGTCAAGGCTTCCACCAAAGGATAGCGGGGCGATATCGGCGCTTTGCAGGCGGAGCATTTCCCGCCTAAGATCAAATAGCTCAACACCGGTATGTTTTCATAGGCGCGGATGCCATGCTGGCAATGCGGACAGCGGGAGCGCGGCACGACCAAGTTGAAGGCGGGGCGGGGTTCCGCCCCGGCTTCCTTCAGGCCGAGGAATTCCTCGCACTCGTCCCGCCAAGATTGCTCCAGCATGAGCGGCAGGCGGTGGATCACCACGTTCAAGAAACTGCCCACCATCAGCCCAAACAAGGCCACGGTGGCAACGAAAAACACGCCATTGCTGGCCAGGATTTCTAAGGCATCCACTCGATTGGCAATTCCAGAAAGGTTGCGGTCACGGCAACAGTTGGCGGGGAAGCTGTGCGGCCCAGCCCGCCCGCGCCGGCTTAAATGGCCGAACCGAGTTTGAAAATAGGCAAATACATGGCGACGATCAAGCCACCCACAATCACACCCAAAATAGCCATAATCATGGGCTCCAACAGGCTGCTGAGTGAATCGACGGCATTGTCCACTTCTTCCTCATAGAAGTCGGCCACCTTGGCCAACATGGAGTCTAGCGAACCCGACTCCTCGCCGATGGCGACCATCTGGATGACCATGTTGGGGAACAAGGCCGCCTGCCTCATGCAAACTTGCAGTTGCACACCGGTGGACACCTCATCGCGCATGCTCAGGATGGCGTCGCCGAACACGACATTGCCGGTGGCGCCGGCAACCGATTTCAGCGCCTCGACCAAGGGAACGCCGGCCGAAGACATGGTGGACAAAGTCCGGGCGAAGCGTGCGATGGCCGCCTTGCGGATGATTTCGCCGATCACCGGAATTTTCAGCGTCACCCGGTCCAAGCCATGGTTGAACGCCGTGGAATCCCGCTTAAGCCTGCCGAGGACGAAAACCAGCCCGACGATAGCGCCAATAATCGCCCACCAATAGTTCTGCATGAAGCGCGACATGCCCACCACCATCTGGGTGAAGGCCGGCAATTCCGCGCCAAAGCCTTTAAACAACTCTTCGAATTGTGGCACCACAAAAATCAGCAGGATCGCGGTCACGATGAACGCAACCACCATGACCGCGATGGGATAGGTCAGGGCTTTCTTGATTTTTGCCTTGATGGACTCGGTTTTTTCCTTGTATTCGGCAATTTTGTGCAGGAGGCTTTCCAACACACCGGCCTGTTCGCCCGAATGCACCAGATTGCAGAAGAGTTCATCGAAATACATGGGATGTTTGCCCAATGCCTCGGCGAGCGGGCTGCCTGCCTCGATATCCGCCTTGACCGTCATCAGCAAATCTTGCATCGAAGGGTTTTCATGGCCGCGCCCGACGATATCGAAGGACTGCACCAAAGGCACGCCCGCCGTCAACATGGTGGCGAGCTGGCGGCTGAATATGGCAATATCCTTGGTGGTGATTTTCTTTTTGCTGGGCGCGAACAGCGGCGCGGCCTTTTTCTTGATCTTGATGATCTTGATGCCCTGCCGGCGGATATCCGCCCGCGCCATGGTTTCCGTGCGCGCGGCGACTTCCCCCTTGGCACGGGCACCTGTCCTGTCTGTCCCTTCCCAAATGAAGTTAATTAACTCATCTTTTGCCATATCCTAAATCTTCCTCTTATTCTTTGGTCACGCGATTGATTTCTTCCAGGCTGGTGATTCCCGCCTTGACTTTTTTCAGGCCGGATTCCCGCAAATCCGAGATGCCATCGCGCCTGGCCTGTTCTTCGATTTGCCTGACACTACCACCTTCGAGAATGATTTTGTTCAACGCATCGTTGATCGGCATGATCTGGTAAATGCCCACCCGGCCTTTATATCCCTTGGTGCATTTCTCGCAACCGGCAGGGCCATACACGGTGAAAGTCCCCAACTCGTGCTCCTTGAAACCTGCGTCCAGCAACACTTCAGGAGGCAAATCCTCCACCCTTTTGCAGTTTTCGCACAGGCGGCGGCAAAGACGCTGGGCCATGATGAGCAATACCGATGACGCAATGTTGAACGGGGGAATCCCCATTTGCATAAGGCGGTTCAGCGTCTGCGGGGCGTCATTGGTATGCAGGGTCGACAACACCATATGTCCGGTCTGCGCGGCCTTGACGGCGATTTCGGCGGTTTCCAGGTCGCGTATCTCGCCCACCATGATGATGTCCGGATCTTGGCGCAAAAAGGCGCGCAAGGCCTCCGCGAAAGTCAGGCCCGTCTTCGGGTTCACATTGACTTGGTTGATGCCGGAAACGGTGATTTCAACCGGATCTTCCGCCGTGGAAATGTTGATATCCGGTTGGTTCAAGATATTGAGCGCGGTGTACAGGGTGACGGTCTTGCCGCTGCCGGTGGGGCCGGTGACCAGAATCATGCCATAGGGCTTCACAATATTCTTTAGAAACGCCTCGCGCTGCTCCGGCTCAAAACCCAGCCGCTCGATGCCCAGGGTGGCGTTGTTGGGGTCGAGTATGCGCAAGACGATTTTTTCGCCAAACAGGGTCGGGCACGTGTTGACGCGGAAGTCGATGGCACGGGTCCTCGACAACGCCATTTTTATGCGCCCGTCCTGCGGCACGCGCCGCTCGGCGATATCCATCCTGGACATGACCTTGATGCGGGCGACTAGGCGGGAAGCGAGATTGGCGGGCGGGCTGGCGACTTCGTGCAACATGCCGTCCTGGCGGAAGCGAATGCGGAAGATTTTTTCGTAAGGCTCGACGTGGATGTCCGACGCGCCCTTCTTGATCGCGTCGAGCAGGATCTTGTTGACGAAACGGACGATGGGGGCGTCATCGACATCGCTGCTGGTGACATCGACCGGCTCCTCCTCCTCCCCGCCGCTGATTTGGAGGTTGTCCAGGTCGGCATCGATCATATCCCGCATGGACGTGTCCGCCGCCTCCAACGCAACCTCTATCGCATGCGTCAGCTTATCGTCCTCCACCACGATGCTTTCGGTGGACAGGCGGGTGTGGAACTTGATTTCGTCGAAAGCCTGGAAGGAGGTCGGATCGGAAACCGCCAAGAACAGACGGTTGCCCCGCTTGAGCAGGGGCAACACATGATGTTGGCGGATCAGTTTTTCATTGACCAGTTTGATCGGCAGGGTGCCAGGCGAGATCGAGGCGATGTCCAGCAACGGCAGGCCGAATTCGCGGGAAACGGTGTTGGCTATCGCCAGGCTATCGAGAATCTTGTTGGCCACCAGATAGCGGACCACGGGCATCCGCTTCTTGAGAGCCTCTTCACAGTGCGCCTGCGCATCCACTTCCGTTAGCAGTCCTTCCTTGACCAAGCTTCTTGCCAGTCCGCTAAGGGGGAGTTTTGTCGCGGGTGTCGCCATGGTTGTTGACCCATTGAATTGTGGAATTTAGGATCGGTATGCCGGATGGACCAATGGTAGTCGAAGCCGGGCGTTTTGAACACCCGGAATTACAACGACAAAAGCGCTGCCGGGGCAGCGCTTTCAGTTTGCCATAGATTCCAGGCGCTTACAGCATGTACACGAATATGAACAAGCCCAGCCAAACCACGTCCACGAAGTGCCAATACCAAGCGGCGGCCTCAAAGGCAAAATGGTGTTGGGCGGAAAAATGCCCCCTGATGCTGCGGAACAACACGACGCTCAGGAAAATCGCGCCGATGGTCACATGCAGGCCATGGAAGCCGGTGAGCATGAAGAAGGTCGAGCCATAAATGCCGGTGCCCAGCGTCAAGCCCATCTCGGTGTAGGCTTCGTGATATTCGGTGGCCTGCAAGGCCACGAACAAAAAGCCCAAGGCGACCGTGGCGATCAAGCCCTTAATCAACTGGGCGCGGTTGTTCGCCAGCAAGCCCCAGTGCGCCCAGGTCACCGTGGCACCCGAAGACAGCAGGATCAAGGTGTTCAGCGCGGGCAAGCCCCAAGCGCCCATAGCCTCGAAAGTCCCGTCCTCATGTCCGCCGACATGTCCAGGACCGTTGTTCGGCCAGGCGGCGGTGAAGCCTTCCCACAACTCCTTGCTCGCGCCCATAGCGAAGTTCGTCCCGCCCGCCAGCCATGACTCGGACAGCACCCGCGTGTAGTAAAGCGACCCGAAAAAAGCGGCAAAAAACATCACCTCGGAAAAAATGAACCAAACCATCCCCATGCGGAAAGAAACATCCACCTGCCCGTTGAAGGTGCCGCTCTCGCTCTCGGCGATGACCGTGCCGAACCAGCCAAACAGCATGGTCAGCATGATGCCGGTGCCCACGATCATCATCGTCGAGCCGTAGCCGGCCCCGTTGAGATAATTGGCGAACCCCGCCAACAATGTCGTCAAGCCGATGGAGCCGACGATGGGCCATTGCGCCTTGTGCGGTATGTAATATGCGTCTTTGGTTGTGCTTGCCATAATGTTCCCCTGTCACTTCTTAATGGTTGCTGTCTTCTCGGTTATATCGAAAAACGTGTAGGCCAGGGTCATTTCCGTGATGTCAGCCGCAAGCGCCGGATCGACCACGAAACGCACCGGCATCTGCCGTCCCTTGTGGGGCTCGAATGCCTGCTCGGAAAAGCAAAAGCATTCGGTTTTCTTGAATTGCGCGGAGACCCACACTGGCGAGATGCTCGGTATCGCCCGGCCTACCAGCTTTTGCTCGGAGGTATTTTCCGCATAAAAATTGACTGTGTAATACTGCCCCGGATGGACTTTCAGCTTGGCCGTCTCGGCGCGGAATTCCAGCGGCATCTTGCCGTTCACCGCCGTGACGAACTCCACCGTGATTTCCCTGGCTTGGTCGGCTTGGTAGGCCTGCTCTTGCGCCGCCTCTTTCACCCTGCCGCCAATGCCAACATATGCGCAGATGGCGTCATAATAAGGCGCGATGGCAAAACCGAAGCCAAACATCAGCAGGGCGGCGAACACCATGCCCCAAACCAGCCGGGCATTGGCTTGCCGCTTATCGTTGTTGTCCACTGAATGTCGGTTCCGCTTTTGAGGCAATGACTTTGTAAATCGAAAAGGCGTACAGCGAGATGGCAATCACTGCCATCGCCGCCGCCAATAGTATATTTTTCTTGCGTGTGTCCATGGATGGGCCATCGCCCGTCCCGCCTAAGCCAAGCGGGACGGGCTTGTCTTCAAGTTTTAGTGCAAATCCGAGATCTTCTCGGGGGCTGGCGCTTCCGTCCAGCTATGGTACGGCGGAGGGGACGACAGATGCCATTCCAAGCCATGCGCTTCCGCGCCCTCCCAAACCTCGCTGGATGCCTTCTCGCCGCCTTTGATGGCTTTGTAGATGACGTAGGCGAAGATCAACTGGGAGAAACCGAACACAAACGCGCCCACGCTGGACAAGGCGTTGAATTCGGCAAACTGGATCGCGTAATCCGGGATGCGGCGCGGCATGCCGGCCAACCCAACGAAATGCTGCGGGAAGAAGCATATGTTGACGGAGATGGCCGTCAACCAGAAATGCAACTGGCCCAGGCGCTCGTCGTACATGTGGCCGGTCCACTTCGGCAGCCAGTAATACGTCGCCGCGAACAGCGCGAACACCGCGCCCGGCACCAGCACATAGTGGAAGTGTGCCACGATGAAATAAGTGTCGTGGTATTGCAGATCCGCCGGCGAGATGGACATCATCAGCCCGGTGAAACCGCCCAGGGTGAACAGCACCACAAAGGCGATGGCGAACAACATCGGGGTCTCGAAGGTCATCGCGCCTTGCCACATGGTCGCCAGCCAGTTGAACACCTTCACGCCGGTGGGAACCGCGATCAACATGGTCGCATAGGTGAAATACAACTCGCCCGCCAAGGGCATGCCCACGGTGTACTGATGGTGCGCCCACACGATGAAAGACAGGAAGCCGATGGAGGCCGTCGCGTACACCATCGAGCTATAGCCGAACAGCGGCTTGCGCGCGAAGGTCGGGATGATCGAGGAGATGATGCCGAAGGACGGCAGGATCAGAATGTACACTTCCGGGTGGCCGAAGAACCAAAACAGATGCTGGTACAGCACCGGGTCGCCGCCGCCGGCCGCGTTGAAGAAGCTGGTGCCGAAGAATTTGTCGGTCAGCAACATGGTCACCGCGCCGGCGAACACCGGCATCACCGCGATCAGCAGGAAGGCCGTAATGACCCAAGTCCACACGAACAGCGGCAGCTTCATCAGCGTCATGCCGGGGGCGCGCATGTTGAAGACGGTGACGATGATGTTGATCGCCGCCATGATCGAAGACATGCCCAGAATATGCACGGTGAACACGGTAAACGGCAGCGCGTTGCCGGTCTGCAACACCAGTGGCGGATACAGGGTCCAGCCCGCCGCCGCCGCGCCACCATCCATGAACAAGGTGCTGGCCAGCATGACGAAGCCGAACGGCAGCAGCCAGAAGCTCCAGTTATTCATGCGCGGCAGGGCCATGTCCGGCGCGCCGATCATCATCGGGATCATCCAGTTGGCCAGCCCGGCGAAGGCCGGCATGACCGCGCCAAACACCATGATGAGCGCATGCAGCGTGGTCATCTGGTTGAAAAACAACGGGTCGACGTATTGCAGGCCCGGCGCGAACAGTTCCGCGCGGATCACCAAGGCCATCGCGCCGCCGACGAAGAACATGATGAGGCCGGTCACCAAATACAAGGTGCCGATGTCTTTATGGTTGGTGGTGGTCACCCAGCGCATGAACCCCTTGGCGGGGCCATGGTCGTGATGCCCGTGGGCATCGCCATGTGCATGGGTGTCGTCATGAGTTGTCGCTGACATAGCCGTTTTACCTCGAAAGTTGAAGATTATTTGAGCGCCTGGATCTCGGCGGGCTGGATGGAGTCACCCTTGTCGTTGCCAAAGCCGTTGCGCTGATAGGTCACCACGGCGGCAAGCTCCACATCGTTCAACTGGTCGGCGAACGCGGGCATGGCGGCCTTGCCCTTCAACACCAGCTTGACGTGGTCAGCCAACGGACCTTGCGCCACCTTGCTGCCTTTGATCGCGGGGAAGGTTCCCGGCATGCCCTCGCCTCCCGCCATGTGGCAAGCGGCGCAGTTCGCGGCGTAAACCTCTTTGCCTTTGGCGTTCAGTTCATCCAAGGTCAGCGGCTTGCCCGGATCGACCTTGGCAGCCTCTTTCGCGCCTTTCTGCTCGGCAACCCATTGCTTGTACTCTTCCTCGGTCTTGACGACGACGACGATGGGCATGAAGCCGTGGTCGCGGCCACACAATTCAGCGCACTGCCCGCGATAGACACCGGGCTTGTCAACTTTGATCCAGCCGTCAGTGATGAATCCGGGGATGGCGTCTTTCTTCCAGCCAAACTCGGGCACCCACCACGCATGCAACACGTCGGCGGCGGTCAGCAGGATGCGGATTTTCTTGTTGGCCGGAATGACCAAAGGCTTGTCAACATTCAACAGGTAATGCGGCACCGTGGCGGGGTCGATCTTGGAGCCGATCTGGCGGGCTTCGTTGCTCTTGGCATCCAGCGAGCTGAAGAAGTCGATGCCTTCGTCCAAGTAGGTGTAACGCCACTTCCATTGGTAGCCAGTGACTTTGATGGTCATGTCGGAGGCACCGGTGTCATAGACTTTCATCATGACCTTGGTGGCGGGAACCGCCATTGCCAGCAGGATCAGAAAGGGGATGATCGTCCACAAGATTTCCAGCTTGGCGTTCTCATGCCAAGTGGCGGGCACCACGCCTTTGGATTTGCGGTGGTGGATCAGCGAGTAGACCAAAATGCCATAGACCAACACGCCTATGCCCACGCAGATCCACAGGATCAGCATGTGCAAGTCATGTATGTCGTGGCTGGACGGGGTCACGCCCGCCGGCAGATTCAAAGCCCCCCAGCCTACGCCTGTGCCGCTGCCCGTTTCGGCATGCGCCACGCCCCCTAACGCCAAAACCCAACCGGCGAGCAGTTGTATTGTTTTCTTCACGCAGCCCTCTCCTCAAGTACTTAAAAAATATGCTTTGAATATGAACTATCAGGAACTCAACAGAATTTTCAGATCCTTCGCCAAAGCCTGCCGTTCGGATTCCACCAGAAAGCGCCCTATTTCGACTTCCTTGCCATGCAAGCGCAACGCCAACCGGCTAGGCCGCCCCCTTATTGGCGGCTCGATCCAGGCCAGCGTCACCCAAGCGCGCTGGAAGGTGTAGCTTTGCTCAGGATGGCCGCGCCCCTTCTCGACCAGGACCTGCGCATCGGTGATGGTGATGACCTCCCGCTGCGCGCTCTGCCGCAGACTAAGGCGGAGGCAGTAGGCCAACAGCAGCCACTCCAGCCCCGAAAAGGGCAACACCAGCCATGCGCCGAAGGCGGCGGTCACCGCGCCCACCGTTCCCATCAACACGGCGCAGAACGCCAGCAAAGCCCAGCCCTGCCGCCGGTTAAGCGAACCATTGGGCCGCAAGATTATGGTCGTCTTCCCGCCTGTTTCCGCATCATGTTCCGCCTCAACCATGATGTCACCTCCCGTCTGCCCCCCAGCCGAGGCTAGTCGCGCATGGGCTTGATAATCTTCGCAGCAAAAAATCAGCGGGATACACCGGCGCAAGCCCGGCGCATTCCCGCTTACAAGGTGTACCCCTTTATTTAGTTGGGTGAAATTTAACTTATACGCGCAGTCTGCGCAAGATTTCTTCATGGCCTTCCCTGAAACACTCCCCTTCAATAAAACGCTCTTGCGGCCTTGCCGGCTGGCCGCCGCCATGGGGAATGACACCCAGGCAAGGCGAGGACAGCCCGGAACGCAAAGTCTCGATATTCTCCTCCAGGCAGGAAAAGTCGGCCTCCACACAGTTGGCGATCCATCCCGCGCAGGCCACACCGGCGCGGAGCATCGCCTCATGGGTCAGCCAAGCATGGTTCAAACAGCCCAGCCGCATCCCCACCACTAGAATAACCGGCAATTCCAGGCCCATCGCCAAGTGGGACACCCGTTCCCCGGCATTGAGCGGAACCTCCCAGCCGCCGACCCCCTCGACTAAGACGCAATCAGCCAGCCGTTCCAGTTCCCGGCATTGGCGGACGATCCTGTCGATCTGGACGGCCTCGCCCGCCTGTTGCGCGGCGAGGTGGGGCGAGACAGGCCGCTCAAATGCGTAAATATTTAATTTCGCGTAATCGACCGGCAGGCTGGCGTTTTCCATCAACAGCAAAGCGTCTTCATTGCGCCGGCCGCCGTCTTGCCAGAAGCAGCCGCAAGCCACCGGCTTCATGCCAAGTACGGAGCGGCCTTGCGAGCGCAAAAAGCGCATGAGCGCGACGGTTGCCCAGGTCTTGCCCACGCCGGTGTCCGTGCCGGTGATGAAAAACCCCGCCACCTTAAGACCCGACTTCGCCGCCGGGCAAACGCGCCAAAGCATGGATGACCTCAAAGCTGGCCTCGATGCGCCCCTCCGGCATGGCGGCGGCATAGGCATCCAGCATCTTGCGGAACACCCCCTTGCCGGTGAGATGGCGGGGGCGGCCACGGGTGATGTTATGCGCCCCCAAGCCTTTTAACTCTCGCAACAGCGCATCGACGCCGGGATAGGTTAAAACGCGCCGCTCGCCACTAACCCGAACAGCGCCAAAGCCCGCGTCGGCCAAAGCCGCTTCGACCGCGGCCAGCGAAACGAAGGTGTTGACATGGGAATAGCCATCCGCCTGCGCCCAAGCCATGCGCAGTTCGCGCAGGGTCGATTCGCCAAAAGTGCTGAACAGGACTGCGCCGCCGGGCCGCGACACCCGCCTGAATTCCGCCAGCACGGCGGGCAAGTTGGCGCACCATTGCAGGGCTAGGTTGGAAAACACCAAGTCCACGCTGTGGCCGCACAGCGGCAAGGCTTCGCCGTCGCCGCAGATTCTGTACGCCCTGCCCCGCAAACCGGGCCGTCCGCCCAAAGTCCGCAACATGCCTTCGGCGATGTCCAGGGCAATCAAGGCCGCATCGGGAAACAGCCCGGCCAGGCGGGCCGTGCAATAGCCGGTGCCGGCCCCGACATCGAGGATGCTGGCGGGGGCCAAAGAAATTTCCCGCAAGCTTGCCAGCGCCTGCTCGCCGACCTGCCGCTGCAACGCCGCCACCTGGTCGTAGCCGGACGCGGCGCGGCTGAAGGAGCGCCCCACCCAGCGCTTTTCCGGCAAGGCCACCTGCGCGGTCAAGTCAGGACGCGCCGTTTGCGCCATGGCGCCGCCAAAAATCGGTGAGCAAGGCCAAGCATTCATCCGCATGGGACAGAAAGGGCGTGTGCGCCGCCTTGGCCAGCACCTGCAATTCCGCCCCTCCGGCCAGTGCCCGCATGGCCTCGCCGGCGGCGGGCGGGGCGAGGCGGTCACGCCCGCCCAACAGCAACAGCAAGGGGACGCGCAAGCCGGGCAACAAGGCCCGCAAATCCTCATGGCGCAACAGATCCAACCCGGCCCGCAGCGCCGCCGCGTCCGGCTCCTCGCATTCGGCCACATGCGCCTTCAACTCTTTTAAAACCTCGTGGGCGTTTTCCAAGCCCCAGGTTTGCAGCCCCAGAAAGCGCATTAGCGTGCGATGGTAATCGTTCATCAGGTCGGAGGCGAACTGGGACATCAAGGCCAAATCCATGGCGCAAGGCCAGTCTTCGGCACGGGTGAAGCGGGCGGAGCCGGCCAGCATCGTCAGGCTGGTCAAGCGCTCGGGATGGCTGGCGGCCACGCCCAGGCCGATCTTCGCCCCCAACGACCAGCCCAGCCAGTGCGCCCGCTGCGGGGCGACGTCCAGCAGCGCCTGTCCCACGCCGTCTAGGGTGAAGTCGGGGATCATGCCGCTGCGGCCATGGCCGGGCAAATCGACCAGGGTGACGCGGAAATTTTCGGCGCAACGGCGGGCAAAGCCCCGCCACACGCCAGAATGCATTCCCCAGCCATGCACCAGCACCACGTCCGGCCCCGCGCCGAAAGTCTCGGCATGGATGATGCCGCCGACTCGCTTGCGGGCATTGCCAAGCACGTTTAACGTCATGGCATCATAGCGGCTCGGTTCCTGCCGGTCGCGCCGCCGCCAACGCCTGGAGCAAGCCATCAACCTGGGATTCCTCATGGACGGTGGACAGGGTGACGCGCAGACGGGCGGTTCCCGCCGGCACCGTGGGCGGACGGATGGCCGTGACCAAAAATCCCGCCTCCAACAACCGTTGGCTTACCCGCAAAGCCTCGTCGTTGTCACCGAGCAAAATGGGCTGGATGGGGGTTTGCGAATCCATCAGGTTCAAGCCTAGCTGCCCCGCCCCGCTGCGAAACCGCTCGATCAATGCCCGCAGCTTGTCGCGCCGCCAGGATTCCTCGCGCACCAGCCTCAAGCTGGCGCGGGTCGCCTCGGCCACGGCCGGCGGCAAGGCCGTGGTGTAGATATAGGCGCGGGAGCGTTGGGTCAAAAACTCGATCAAATCATCGCTGCCGGCGACGAACGCGCCGAAGGTGCCGAACGCCTTGCCCAAAGTCCCCATCAGCACAGGCACCTCCGCCGCGCCCAAGCCGAAATGCTCGGCCACGCCGCGCCCGGTCGGGCCGACCACGCCCAGTCCGTGGGCGTCGTCCACCATCAGCCAAGCCTTCGCCTCCCCGGCGATGCGGGCCAATTCTGGCAAAGGCGCCAAGTCGCCATCCATGCTAAACACCCCGTCGCTGACCACCAGCCGCCCCGACGACGGGCATTCGGCGAACGCGGTCCGCAGCGCTTCCGCGTCCGCATGGGCATAACGCTTTAACTTGGCCCCGGACAGCAACGCGCCATCCAACAAAGAAGCGTGGTTCAGCCTATCCTCGAACACCCAGTCGCCACGGCCCATCAAGGCGGAGATGACGCCCTGGTTGGCCATGTAGCCGGTGGAAAACAGCATGGCCCGCTCGCGCCCGGTGAATTCGGCCAGCTCCTCCTCCAAGGCATGGTGCGGCGGACTGTGGCCGGACACCAAGTGGGACGCCCCGCTGCCGACGCCATAAATCTCCGTGGCGTTTTGCATCGCCTCGATCACGGCGGGATGGTCGGCCAGCCCCAAATAATCATTGCTAGAAAAATTCAACAAGCGCCGGCCCTCGAAATCAATCTCCGCGCCGCAACGCCGCTCCAACACGCGGCGGCGGCGGTAAAGCCCTTGCGCCTCGATCTCGGCCAACTGGGCAGGAATCTCATCAGGCATCATGGCACAAGGCTTCCGCCGCCACGCCCGCCATGCGCAGCCCCAGGCGTTGGAACAAGCGGCGGTCGCTGTCGGCGACCGGATTGTCGGTGGTCAGCAGCTTTTCGCCATAGAAAATGGAATTGGCTCCGGCCAGGAAGCACAAAGCCTGCATCTCATCATTCATCTCCGTCCGCCCCGCCGACAAACGCACCCGCGAGGCCGGCATGAGGATGCGGGCGACGGCGATGGTGCGCACGAACACGAAAGGATCGAGCTTGGCGGTCCCCGCCAGCGGCGTGCCTTCCACCTGCACCAGCATATTGATTGGCACGCTGTCTGGGTGCTGCGGCAGGTTCGCCAGTTCGATCAACAATTTGGCGCGGTCGTCGTCGCCCTCGCCCATGCCGACGATGCCGCCGCAGCAGACATTGATACCCGCCTCGCGCACCCGCCGCAAAGTGTCCAGGCGGTCCTGGTAGGTGCGCGTGGTGATGATCTCAGAGTAATACTCTTCCGAGGTATCCAAGTTGTGGTTGTAATAATCCAAGCCGGCCTCTTTCAGCCTTCGCGTCTGGCCGTCGGTCAACATCCCCAGGGTCACGCAGGTTTCCATCCCCAACTCGCGCACACCCTCGACCATCGCCGCCACCTTCTCGACATCGCCGTCCTTCGGGCTGCGCCAAGCCGCGCCCATGCAGAAGCGCGAAGCCCCCTGCGCCTTCGCCTGGCCCGCCGCCTTCAACACTTCCTCCATCGGCAGCAACTCCTCGCGGCCCAGGCCGGTGTGGTGGTGGGCGCTTTGCGGGCAATACGCGCAATCCTCCGAACAAGCCCCGGTCTTGATGCTCAACAGGCTGCTCACCTGCACCTCGTTGGCGTCGAAATGCCGCCTATGCACGGTCTGCGCCCGGAACAGCAAGTCGTTGAACGGCAGGGCGAACAAGGCCCGCACCTCGTCCAAGCGCCAATCATGGCGCAGGCCGTCGCCGAAATATTGGTTCAAAGCCACATTGGCCGTCGATTCTGCTAGCATTTTCTCAATTCTCTTGATCTAGGTTCTCTTGATTCCCCCCTTTGCAAAAGGGAGGTGGGTTCAATTGATTGAATTGTAGGAGCGGGCCATGCCCGCGATCTCTGGCCCCACCCATTGCCCGAAGCCTTTCGCGGCCACGGGCCGCTCCTACGGAAAATATCAATAAATCAATTAAACCCACCTCCTGCAAAAGGGGGGCGAGGGGGGGATTCCATAGCAACCCGTCAACCTTAAAGCATCATTTAAGTGAACAACTGGCCGCGCATTATACAGGATTGGCTGTTCCCGCCCACCTGCCTGTTGTGCGGCGACGCCGGCACGGAAGGGCGCGACCTCTGCGGGCCTTGCGCCCGCGCCCTGCCCTACAACCATCCCGCCTGCCCGCGCTGCGCCCGACCCCTGGCCTTTGAGACCGGCCTCCCCTGCGGCGAATGCCAACAACACCCGCCCGCCTTTGACAGCGCCTTTGCGCTGTTCCGCTACGAGGAGCCAGTTCGCCATCTGATCCTTACCCTCAAATTCCACGCCCGCCATCCCTGCGCCAGACTGCTAGGCGACTTGCTGGCCGACGCGCTGGAAGGGCGCGAAGACCTGCCCGAACTCATCCTGCCCGTGCCTTTGCATAGCCGCCGCTACCGCGAACGCGGCCACAACCAATCGCTGGAAATCGCCCGCACCCTCTCGCGCCGATTGCAAATCCCGCTGGACCTGCGCAGTTGCGTCCGCGCCAAAGCCACGCAAGCCCAGAGCGGGCTCAACGACCCCAAGGAACGGCGGCGCAACGTCAAAAACGCCTTCGCCCTCGCCCGGCCCCTTCAAGCCGGGCATGTGGCGATACTCGACGACGTGGTGACCAGCGGCGCGACCGCCAACGAACTGGCGAAGGTCTTGCGCAAGGCGGGGGTGGGGCGGATCGAAGTGTGGGCTTGCGCGCGGGCAGGTGGAGCAGCCTGAGCAACCGGGAAAAAGGCGGTTGCCGAAGCGCCAGCATTTCGCTGGCGCTCAGGAGCCATCACCCCCCTGGCTACCTAGCCACAGCCATTATTTGATGACAGGCGTGGAGGGTTGGAGGGGTATTTGCAATGGCGGAAGGGGCACCACTTTTTTGATAGGGGGTTGGCTTTGGGGTGTCGGGACGATTGATGGCTTCTGGATGGGGGGTATAGTGATGATTTTAAGGCAGGGCCGATCTGGCTTGGCAGCCTGGGTGTAACTGCCGCCGCGAGCGGCGCACGTTTGCGCGGAGGCGCGTGACCAGTTTCCATTTTCACAGCACCAGCCTTCCGGGGGCAAGGACGGACGGCAGCGGGCCAAAACCTCGTCTCGGTTGGGGGAGAAGAAGCCGCCCCGCCGCGCGCAGCTTTGCCCGTCGCCGGGGTCTATATTGCCGTCCACGCAGCAATAGCCCGGGGACGGAGGGGGCGGCGGGCGGCAGCGGGCCATGGCCTCGCTTTGGCTGCGGGAGAAGAAGCCGCCCCGCCCCGCGCAGCTTTGCCCGTCGCTGGGATTCATATTGCCATCCACGCAGCAATAGCCTCGGTCGGGCAAAACCGGAGGAGGCGGAGGATACGGCGGAACGCGGGCGCAACGGCTGATGGCCTCCCTTTGGCTGGGATAGTACGCCTCGCCACGCGCCTGGCAGTCTTGCGCCGCGCCCGCTATCACTGTGCCCCGGCCACAACACCAGCCTGACTCGGCAGGCACCACAGGGAACCGGCTCCACCATTGGGAAACCTCCCGCATCTGCCCGGGTGTCAAGACGCGCTGCTCGCGCACAGGGGCATGGAGATCGCGGTACGCCAAGACAATTTGGTGAGAGGGAGGCACCGGCAGTTGGAAGGGATGGTTTATGCTGACATTGCCCTCGAAGGTGGTGAGCCTTGCCAATTCGCCCGCCACTTCCAAGTTGAATTCACTTTGCGCAACCACAGAAAGATTGCCCAGAAACGTAGCGACAGTGCATTTGCCACTGCCGCCGGTGTCGATATGGATGTTTCCATAGCCGATATGGATTCTGACGATGCACTTGCCGTTCTGGAACGACATCTCAAAAATGGGATCGGTGTTCTCATCCAGTTGCACATACCCCCCGCCGTTCAACAGAATGTTGGCCCGGCTGGCGGCACCGGTGGCAATCTGGTCATGCTCGTAGACCTTCTCGCCGTTGCTGGCTGGGCGTTGGTTGATCCAGACATTCGGGCCGTCTGCCATTAACACGCCAATCTCTTGCCTTGGAGGGTGATAGCCGCCCATCGGCATTGGGATGGGCGCCTGGCAACCGACCATGAAGACACAGGCGAAAACCAGAGAGATGGACAGGAGATGGGCGGCTCTGGCCCAAGCCAAGGTCAATGCGCGGGCTGGCCCGTGGCAGAGGATTTGAGCGGCAAGCGCTGCGATCCCATAATCTCCATGGAAGCAAGACCTTGCTTTGGAAGCCATACCATATTTTTGTTTGTCGCGTCCCATAGCAGAAACTCCGAGTTTGTCTTTTGCAACAAATAGAAGGTTTTCGACTCATACTCTGAGCCACTAGATCGCTTGATGCCCACCTTGTGAAACTCACAGGGAACGACCAAGACACCATATTCCAGGGGCAAAAGAAACAGATAAAAGGCCAGAAGGATCGCAAACGGCATCACCCATAGAGTCCGAAAACGCATTCACTCACTCGCCCAGCGCGAACACAAAAACAAGCCACCCAATTTCACATTCGCCACCAGCAGGAAGAAGAACGAGGTTTCGCCATCGCCATTGTCCAGTCCCGCACAGGGCTTGCTCTCGCCGTCGCCAATGAGCAGATTGGCGCAATCCAAAGGCTGCATGACATCACTTAACCCGGACAGCATTTCCCGGAGTAACAAAAAAAGCGACATGGCGAGCACGACCCGCTTCAGCCCAAACGCCCAACGCATCGACCACCCGGCAAGGCTCGCCTTGATGCGCGCGATCAACGGCAGCAGTCGGAAGGCTTCCCACATCAACATGACGAGGGTGGCGGCGCAAAAGACGATGACCATACCCTCCGACAACCTAAGCGCCACGTAGTAAACGAATTTCCCTCCATATTCAAGAAACAAGGAGGAATCGAATTCAAGCAAGGCATCCGGCAAACCCAACAGATGCGAGTGAGACCGGTTAATCAAATAGCCGAAAGCGTACAAAACGGCGCCGATACCGACTGATGCCCCGGAAAGCGATCCTAAAAACGCGCCAAGGATTTTCAGAGTTTCAAAACTGGTTTTAGGCGCCTCCATCACAGCATCGGGCTTGCTCTTCTCGCCCAGCTTGTGTTGATTGGCGGGAATTTGCACATCTTTAGACTTGCCGCGCATCTTGGTCATGCTTTATTAGGCTTCAGGCCAAAGGAGAAACTGACATCGGTGCGGCTGCGGGCTTGGCAGGCATTATTGATGCGCAGGGTAGTGCCATGTGGATCTGTGCGGCGATTGTCTAATGAGTTTCCGGCGCTTAACAATCTCGCATTGCGGAAAACTTGTAAATCATCCTTAGAAGAATGTCAAGCAAGCCAGCCATATAGGGTGCGCACCGCGCATCTTAACGAATATCGGACATTGGAAAAGGTGCGCAGTGCGCACGAGACTCTGAAAGAATCCCCTGATTGCCCTGAGATTTTGGGATAATAATCATCCATTATCCTATTGAATAAAAAGCCCTGTAGGGTGCGCATCGCGCACCTTGACGAATATCGGACATTGGAAAAGGTGCGCGATGCGCACCCTACGCGCTGCGACCCCATCAAACGCGCCAAGACTCTGGACGAGCGGGGGCATTGACTTTGTCGACGCTTGCGAAGTTTTTGACGGCCCCACGGTCGATTTCCAGGACGGACGGAAAGACTACGGGGAGCCGCGCTTTGTCACGGCGGGGCATTTGCGCGGGCGGATGATGGTCGTAGTGTGGACTCCCCGTGGCGACGCCCGCCATATCATCTCCATGAGGAAAGCCAATGAGCGACAAACAAGCGCGTTTTGGGGAGGTGGGTTTAATTGATTGAATTGTAGGAGCGGGCCATGCCCGCGATCTTGGGCCTCACCCATTGCCCGAAGCCTTTCGCGGCCATGGGCCGCTCCTACGGAAAATACCAATAAATCAATTAAACCCACCTCCGTTTTGGGCAGCAACTTGAAAATAGTGATGCCCACGAGGTCACGCCGGAGGAATACGGGGAAATCCCCGAACTGACGGACGAATGGTTTGAAAAGGCAACGCCGATGATCGGAGGCAAGCCCGTGCCGCGTGAAGAATGGCAAGCTTCCGCCCGCGAGTCGATCAAGCGCGGCAGGCCAAAAGCCGCAAGCTTCTGCTTTCGGTGCGGTACAGCCCGGAAGTCGTGGAATACTTCCGCGCCACGGGCGACGGCTGGCAGGCCCGCATGGATGCAGTCCTGCTGGAATGGGTCAAAGCACATCCGCAGACGCCGGCGTGAAGCAAGCCATGTAGCCATGTTAAGGTGCGCATCGCGCACCTTAACGAATATCGGACATTGGAAAAGGTGCGCGATGCGCACCTTACGCGCTTCACCTCGGTGGCGTGGGTCAAGCTGCCGGGTGTCGCAGGGAGGCTCAAGCCCGGCGGCGGGCAAAGACGCCGAACAGGCCTAGCCCGAACAGGGACAGGCTGGACGGTTCCGGCAGGCTTATCTCGGAGAAACGCTGGGTGAACTGGG
>CAZOTR010000035.1:0-8811 GCA_964582755.1 uncultured Methylococcaceae bacterium
GTCAAAGAGTCCATGGATGCCTCCCGCCTGGGCTGTGATTTGTTTGAGGAAACAATATCTTACGCTAAATGGCAGGCATCCGCCCCAACACTTCTTATCCCGAACTCAGGTTAATTTACAGTTTGGCTTTTGCCGCTATTAGCGTAAGCGATCCTGGGAGCGAACTTCGCCCGCTTCTTCATTTCCAGCACATCCGCAGGCAGCACCCCCATCAGTTGCGCTGTGTTGCTGGCCGCATCACTCCCCTTGTGCATTTCCTCGCGGGTCATGTCAGTGCGCCGCCAGGCCGTGGGGAGCTGGTAGACTCCGCGCACGGCGTTGCCGCCCGTGCGGATCAGCCCGCCCGCACGATCCCGATCCACCAAGGCGCAATGCTGGGCGGTCAGCACGCTGCGGGCGAGTTCGTCGTAATCGCTCAACAGGTACGCGCCCATGAAGCCGTAAGGCGTGCCGAAACTCAGTTCGACAATCGCAGGAGCCTGGGTGCGGGCCAGTTCGATCTTCATCGAACCCAGGGTGTTCAGCGATTTCTCCGTGGCAAGGCTTTGCTTGCGAATCAGCGCCCTGCCTTGCTGGAAAACAAAGCCGCGCCGCTTGCGGCAAAGGCGGGATGTTTTCCATGCCCCTGCGAAGCCGCAGGCACCGGGCGGGTTCCCGTTAGGGAACCTGCAAGGTGCAACGAAGCGGCGTAGAGTCATCTGCGAACGAGAAGCGCAGGCTTCGAGTTGAGCGGGGACGGCGCAGGCTGCCCGTAGGGCAAAGTAGTGCCTTGGCGGGAGCTGAAACCTGTTGGAACAGGTTTCAGACTCGACCGCCCGGCACTCCCTTTGCGCTTGCAATTGACTTGGCCTGCAGAAAAGACAAATGAATCTGGCCGGTGACAGATCCCAAGCCATCAGTCATCATCGTCATGATGGTGGTGGTGGCGGTGGCGCTTGCCGCCGTAGTACGCCGGTGGGTAGCCATTGGAGTAATAAGCTTGCGGCCTTTCGCGGGTGTCCATCGAGTGGCCGATCAGCCCGCCTGTCGCCCCGCCCAGCAAGCCGCCGACCACCGCGCCGTCGCTGTCCTGGGTGATCGCGCCGCCTAGCAAAGCGCCGCCTGCCGCGCCCATCGCCGTGCCGGCCAGCGCCTTTTGGTGGCGGCTGATGCCCGAGCCATAAGCGGGCGGATAGCCATTGCCGGCGCAAGCGCTCAGCAACAGGCAAAAAATAAGTGTCAAGTGTTTCATGTCGATAATCCTGGTCAGTGGGTGGGTGGCAGCCCGCGCCGCAGTGGTAGGTTCAATTGATTGAATTGTAGGAGCGGACCATGCCCGCGATCTTGGGCCTCACGCATTGCCCGAAGCCTTTCGCGGCCATGGGCCACTCCTACGGAGAACGCCAACAAATCAATTAAACCCACCTCCCGCGCCGTCGGCGGGCCGGGCCAAGCGCGTCGATGGGCGTAAAGTCTACCGGCGCAAGATGAGAAGTCCCCCTGGAAAATCATTAAAATCCGATGAGGATTGGATTAATTTTCCCCCAAGCCTTGCCCGAGGCCATGGCACAGGCCGCAGTTTTGCATTAGCATGGGCTGCCCAAGACCCCCCGCAAGCAAGCCCATGGCCCTCCCCAGCTTTCATGCCAATGCGCATTGACACGTTATTTACACTGAGATCCCTGATTGTCACCGGCTTTATCATCGCCGTGATTCCCTTAAGCCTGGCCGTCCTGTATGCCGCCGTTGCCATGCGCGAATCGGCGGCATTGGGCAAAACCCTGAATTACGAGGTATTCGAGCAAACTAAAAGCATACGCTTGGTTTTGCAGAAGGCTTCCGATATCGAACGCAAAGCCCGCTTGTTCGTCCTGTTGGCAGACCCCGCCGTGCGCCAGCCGTATGAGCGCCAATCCTACGAGACTGCGCGGGCCGCGTTTAAGCAGGCTTTGGCCGGCTTGCTGAAACTGCGGGTGGACAACAAAATTATCTTGCTGGCCAACGAACTGGCGGAAAAGGAAAACCTGATTTACCAGCAAATCATCGGCGCGGAAACCGCAAACGCGCCAAGCCTGCCAGTCGATGAGGCATTTCAGGGTTTGCGCGAGGCGTCCAATACCCTTTCCCGCGAATTTGAAAACCATGTCGAACGGCAATTCAACGCATTGCGCCAGCAATCGGAATCACTGGAGCAAGGGCTTCTAACCAAAGGGGCGGGGTTATTGCTGGCTTCCATTCTTTTCATCGCCATCCTGCTGGCCGTGCTGTCGCGCTCGATGCGGCAATTGGACACGGCAATCCGCAAGCTAGGCACCGGCAAGCTGGCGGATGCGATCCGTGTCAACGGGCCTGCCGACCTGCGCTATCTCGGCGAACGCCTGGAATGGCTGCGCACACGTTTGTTGAACCTGGAAACGTCCAAACAACAGTTCATGCGCAATCTTGCGCGTGAAATCGAGACGCCGCTGGAGGGTATCCGCGAGGGCGCGTTGCAATTGGCGGAGGGCGCGGACGGCGAATTTGACGCGGCCCGGCAGGACAGTATCTTGCGGCTGGGCAACAATATTGAAAAACTGCAAACCGTGTCCGAAGAATTGCTCCGCCATAGCCAGATCCAGGCACATCCAGAAGACGGCGAGAAAACAACCGTCAATGTGAAAGAAGTGCTAGAGCGCTTGGTCGAGGAGTATCAAGACCGCCTCCAAGCCAAGTCGATTACGGTGAAAGCCTTGGCCCGTCCGGTGGAGTTGTCCGGCATCCACAGCCAATTAAGAGCCATCATCGGACAGTTGCTTGACAACGCGGTGAAATACTCGCCGGTGGGCGGTGAAATTAGAATCATGTTGCGCACGGCGGGCAACCAGTTGGAGTTGGAAGTGGAAGACGAAGGGCCGGGCATTGGCCCCGATGAGCGCGGCCAAGTGTTCGCCCCCTTTTTCCGGGGCAAGGCCAACAAAACTAGCGACACTGAAGGTTCTGGCATGGGCTTGGCGATAGTCGGCGAATATGTCGCCAACCACCAAGGCAAAGTCGAGAGTGTCGAGCCTAGGCTGGGCCAGCACGGCGCCCGTATCCGTGTGCAAATACCGCTAACAGATGATATGTGATGACTATCCATAGTGTTTTACTGGCGAAGCGATTGCTGGGCATGTCCCTAATCCTTTTGCTGCTGGCCGGCTGCGCAAGCTTGCGGGGGAAACCTTCGGGGGATCGCCGCGACGATGCCTACGCGCGGGCTGATTTGGATGAGCTTTTAGGCTTCGGGGCGGAGTTGGCCGGCAAAACTGGCACGGCACGGGCGGAAACGTGCCGCTCCCTGCACAACCGGCAAAAAGAGGAACCCGGAACCGGCGTCCAGTTGCATCTGCTGGCCGGCAGGCTGCTGTCCGATGCCTGCGGCGACATCCCCAAAATCCTGGCCGGGGTGGATGCCATACCCGCCAAGGATCTCTCCGACAAACAAGTGGGCCAATGGGTTGCCGCGCAAACGGAAGCCTTGAAGCGCCTGCACCATGCCTCGAAAAGGCTGGCTGCGCTGGAGCGCAAGCAAAAAACGGTGCAAAGCGTGTTGGAGTCGAAAGAGCCCAAAGCACCGGCCAAAGGGCCAAAGCCAGCGAAGGACGGCGAGGCCCGTTTGCTGCGCGACAAGCTGGAAGCCATCCGCGCCATGGAAAAGAAGCTGGATGAATCCGGCGACGGCAACTGAGCCATGTTCCGCGTCCGGCTGGCGGTGGCCATCGCCGTCTCGTTTGGCTTTGTCTTGTTCCTCGGCGGGATGCTGTATTGGCTCTCCGCGCAAATGGCCCTGAATGTACAGCGCGGCCAGACGGCGTATGAAGCCTTCGACCGTTACGAACGGCTGTCGCAGGAAGCCTACCGCCATTTCAAGCAGCGCCTGGACAGCCTGATAACGGACAGCCCGGCGGCGGAAGCCGGGGCGGCATCGTCGCAGCAGCGCCTCTACGAGGCCATGGAGGCGTTGCGAAACACCGCCGTGCAAGCCGCCGGCGAAGGGCAGGCCACGCCGGTCGAATTGGAGCGGGTGGCGCGTTTCACCGCCTTCCTGGAAGCCGGCGAGTACCGCTTCGGCGAGGTCGAGCGCCTGCGCAGTCAGGGCAAGCGCGGGGAGGCGGTGGCCGCGCTGTCGAAATTCTCGGAAGAGGAAATCGACGGCAAATTCCAGCCATTGATCGACGCCGCCATCGCCGCCGAACGCGGCAAGGCCGGCGCCGCCCAGGAAAAATTGGAGTTTTTGGTCCGCCGCTCCCGCTGGATCGCCCTGCTGGCCGCGGCGGCCGCCGCGCTGTTCAGCCTCGTTTCCGGCCTCCTGCTGCTGCGCGGCGTCAGGAAGCCCATCGAGGCTTTGCTGCAAGGCACCGACGCCATCGCCATGGGTAATCTGGACCACCGCATCAACCTAGCCTCGCGGGACGAGTTTGGCCATCTCGCCGCGCACTTCAACCAGATGGCCGACGAGTTGGAGTCACAGCAGGAAAAATTGCGCGAGGGACGCGCCGCGCTGGAAAAGCGGGTGGCCGAGCGCACGTCCGAGCTGAACCAGTTGAATGCGCAATTGCGGCGCATGGACGCGGAGCGGCGGGAGTTTCTGGCCGACATCAGCCATGAGCTGCGCACCCCGATCACCGTCATCCGGGGCGAGGCGGAAGTGACCCTGCGCGGGGCCGGGCGCGATGCCGAGGAATACAGGGAGGCTTTGCAACGCATCGCCGAACTGTCCGTCCAACTGGGGAAATACGTCAACGACCTGCTGTTCCTGGCCCGCGCCGAAACCGCCAACCTGCAATTCGAGTGGGACAGGCTGGATCTGGCCCAACTGGTGGCCGACGCGGCGGCGGATTTCCAGGTCATGGCCCAGGAAAACGCGATGGCCGTCGGCCTGGACGCGCCCGCCGGGCCGGTGTGGGTGCGCGGCGACAAGCAACGGCTGCGGCAGGTGTTGTTCATCTTGGGCGACAACGCCTGCCGCTATTCCAAGCCCGGCGGCCACATCGCCGCCGTGTTGAAGACAGACGGCGCGGAGGCGGTGTTCAGCCTCAGCGACCAAGGCATAGGCATACCCGCGCAAGACTTGGAGCGCGTGTTCGAGCGCCATTTCCGCAGCCGCAACGCCCGCGATTCGCGGGACGACGGCTCGGGGCTGGGGCTGCCCTTGGCCAAGGCCATCCTTAAGGCCCACGGCGGGCGGATTGGCGTCGCCAGTGTCGAAAACGCAGGCGCCACGTTCACGCTGGCCCTGCCCTTGCTTTCCAGAGAACAAAATACTTTTGAGCATGAGCGAGAAACCCCCTAACTCTGACGGTCCCCGGGAGGCCGGCTACAAGCGTGTCCTGCTGGTGGAGGACGACCCGCGCATCGCCGATTTTGTCCGCCGAGGATTGAAGGCCGAAGGCTACACGGTCGAGGCCGCCCGCAGCGGCCAGGAGGCTTTGCCGCTGGGCCTGGAAGGCCGGTTCCAAATCATCGTCTTGGATCTGGGCCTGCCCGACATCAACGGCCTGCAAGTCTGCGGGCAGTGGCGGGCGCAGGGCATGGACAGCCCCATTCTCATGTTGACGGCCAGGGACACGGTGCAGGACAAAGTCGCCGGGCTGCGCTCCGGGGCCGACGACTACCTGGCCAAGCCCTTCGCTTTCGAGGAATTGCTGGCGCGCATCGAGGCGCTGATGCGCCGCCAGGGTGGCGAGGCCAGGCCCGCCGAAGCCCAGGAATTGCGTG
Organism: uncultured Methylococcaceae bacterium; assembly: GCA_964582755.1. Classification (GTDB taxonomy): domain Bacteria; phylum Pseudomonadota; class Gammaproteobacteria; order Methylococcales; family Methylococcaceae; genus Methylumidiphilus. The sequence goes on from CAZOTR010000035.1 coordinate 5,716, forward strand.
TCGCCGACTTGGTGTTGAACCGGGCAACCCACGAGGTGAGGCGCGGGGCAACGCTGATCGACCTCACGCCGAAAGAATTTGCCTTGTTGGAATGCTTTCTGCGGATGCCGGGCAAGGTGTTGAGCCGCACCCGCATCCTAGAGCAGGTCTGGGGCTACAGCGCCGACCCGATGACCAATGTGGTGGATGTCTACATCCGCCAGCTTAGGCGCAAAATCGACGACGGGCATGGGCTGAAACTCCTCAAGACCGTGCGCGGATTCGGCTACAAATTGGACGCTGCCTGACGGATGGCAAAGCCGCGATGGCATCCCTCCCAGGGGTGTCATCGCTTATGGGCGGGGCTTGCGGGTTTTTACGCGGCGGGCGGTTTTTTCTTGGCCTTCTTCGGCTTGGCCGCCGGCGGCTTGGGTTTGTGGGCCTCGGCCACGCGGTCTTTCAACAGCTTGCCGGGGCTGAATTGGGGCAGGATCGCCGCCTCGATCTGAATCGGCTCGCCGGTCTGGGGGTTGCGTCCGGGCCGCGCCGCCCGCTTGCGTAGCTCAAAAGTGCCGAAGCCGACCAAGAGCAGCTTGTCGCCTTTGGCCAGGGTGTCGCCGATGGTGTCCAGCAGCGCATTCAGGGTTTTGGTGATCTCGTCTTTGTGTTGGCCGGTTTGTTCGGCGAGGGTGTTGAGCAGTTGTTCTTTGTTCATGGGTCCGGTCGCGTGAGGGGTGGGGAAGCCAATTTGGCTACCCAGACTAGCACCGCCAGAGGCTTCTGCAAAGACGCCAGGAAGCCCCCATCATCGAAGGCAAAGCCGCGTCGCTCAGTATGGCGGCCGGTTGGGCAAACCAAAAATCATCCAGGCTGGTAGATGCCTTGCTCGATAAGCGTTTGCATAGTCGCCTTTAGGCTTTGCGTCAACGCGCTGTCCATCGCCTCCCCGCCGTAGCGGCGCACATAATAGCCGCCCAGAAACCAAGCCCAGATGCCCAGGTTGAACGGAAGCGCGTTGGCGACACGCAGGTAGTCCGGCGCAAAATCCTGCGGTTCTGGCGCATAGATCGAAAGGCCGTTGCTGCCGTCGGCGCGGCCGTCGCAGCGGCAGGCGATGACCAATTCATCCCATAAGGCGAGGACGCCGCGGGCCGCGCTGGCCGTCTCCATGGGCAGAGGCTGGGCCAGCAGTTGTTGAACGAAACCCTTGATGTCGATGGTGGCCGTGTCCCATGAGCGCCAGGCGTTGCGCAGGGCATGGTCGACTGCGGCCAGTACGGACGCATCGTCCAGATCGAAGCTTTGCACCAGGCGGACGAAGGCTTCGGCGAATGGCTGGAGCTTGCCGCTGGCCAAAACCGCGAGCGTCACTTGTCCGGGTCGATTGGGTTTGGCGCGGTAGTAACGATCCGTCGCGTCGATGAGTTGCTGGGACAGCGTGGCGGGGTCAATGTTTGGATTCTCGCGCAGCAGCCGGATCAGCGTTGCATAGTCGAAGCCCTCGCCGGGCATTTTGTCTTCCGTGACAATTTGCAGCGGCGCGGTATCGGCGAAATTGACCACGCTTTCGAGGTTGCCCATGTAACAAGCGTCGAAGGCCAGAATATCGATGCTTTGCGGCGGCTGTCCGGCTTGGGACTCGATGGCGCGGTTGAGCTGTTCTTGGGCGCGCAATTGGCAGCCGATCAGCAACCTGTCACATTCCTCGCCGGCGTCGGGCAGGACCAGCCGACCCGGCTCGCGGCGAAAGCGCAAGCCCTGGTTTTCATCGGCCAAGACCCCTTGCCAGCCACTGCCGTGGCCGCTGACTATCAAAAAGCGTCGCCGCGCCGGAAAGGCATTGGCAACCCGCACCGCCATCGCCAGGGTTTCAGGCTTGTGGGTGTCAAGCTCGTTGAAGCGCAGGATGAGGTCCTCGCCCAGCCGGATGCCGGCTTCCAGCCTGGCGATGAAGGCATCGGTCAATAACGGGCCGTCGAACAGCGCCAGCACATGCACCGCGTCATTGGCGCCGACGCTTTTCATTTCCAGCAGGTCGTCGAACATCAAGCGGGCCAAGTCGCAGTCCGCCGCCATGTAGGCGAACACGGCCCATTGCGCCTCGCGCCCCAGCGCCCGCCGGTTGGCGTCCGACAACTCGAAAAAGAAATCGTCCCGGCCAAGCTCCAGCACTGCCGGGGGCTTTGTGGCGTAAGGGTTGCCTGGTTCGATGAGCATGGCGGTTCCTCAAAGCACGGCGTCATAGATCCGCTTCGCCACCACCGGATCGTTCAAATACCCGGAAATGCCGTGCCGGTTCTCGGTCTGGTTGTCCACGTCGCGCTTGTTCTCGATGGGCGGGGTGATGGGGAAATTGCGGCTGTCCAGCGGATACAGCGCGACCACGTCGCGCTCGTCCAAGGCGTTGAACCAAGCCGCGACGCAGGGCGGATGCTTGAGCGGGGCCAACCGCCGCTTGATTTCCGTAACGGCAAGCGGCGAACCCAATGTGACCAGCAGCGGCACTTGCCAATGCTGGGCTGCGCCTTCCCGTCTGAGAAGGTTGTAGGCGACGACCGTCCCCAGCGAGTGGGAGACGACCACGGTCGGCGAGCCGGCCGGCATCGCCTGGCGCACCCCGCCCTCGATCTCGTCGCGGATGCCGGGGTTGCTGAGGTATTGGTAAACATCATTGGTGGCCAGCGCGATGCTGGCGCCGCTGGCCTTGGGAACATAGCGGTCCAAAGCCTTCAACACGCTTTGCAGCCATTCCCAATTCAGCGGGCCTTTTGCCACCACGTCCTGCCCGGCGGCTTCGGCGAGCCGCGCATCGTCGATGCCAGCGCCCTGCGCGATTTCCCGCAGCACCGCCCGCATGAAGGCGCGTTCCTCGGCATCGGCGTTCTCGCCCTTGACGATCACTTGGGCAGCCTCGCCGGGCGGAACGCCTTCGACCAAATCGTAGAGGGTTTGCCCGTAATACGGAAAATGGATCTGGTCTTTGGCGACGGGCAGCCGCAGCCCGTTGGCGTCCAAGCCCGCCTGCCAAGCGTCTATCCATTCCTGTTTCAGGGCGTCCGCGTCCTTGTTTTGCTGGGCGCGCCCATGGATGAACACGAGTTGTTTGCTCATTTTAGG
>CAZOTR010000035.1:8911-25516 GCA_964582755.1 uncultured Methylococcaceae bacterium
AGGAAGCCGCGCATCTGCCGGATAAGATCCGCGCGGTGCAAGTCGTGGTAGGCATAGGCCGCATAGACGGCCAGCGACGGGTCATTGCACTTGGACATTTGCATCTGCCGGGCCAGATCCAGGGCGTTGTCCGAGGTCAGGCGGAAAATGCCGAGGCTTGTCGCGGCGGCGATGGAAGCGCGCAACGCCCGTAGCCGGTCCCCCTGTGCCAGGTAGCCGTCCCAGCGCGGGGAAGTCTCCGCCGGCTTGTAACTGACATCAACCAAGGCATCGTCCTCAAACGTGACTTCGGCGAGGAACTCTGGAATCGCCGGCAATACCACCCCGGAACCATTGCGCAGCACCAGCAACACGCTGGTTCCGCCTGCTTGCTGCGGAGCGGCGCGGACAAGGCTGCCCGCCGGGTCCAAAATCTTCAGCCCCGCCCCCCCGCTATGGGCGGCGCTTGCCTGCGCCCCGCGCAGCTTGAAACCGCAGCGGGTTTCAAAATGCAGCGGGCCGAATGACGCGCCCAGCTTGTCCACGCTGGCCTGCAACAGCGAAACGTCCAAGCCCCTATACGCGCCGTCCTTCACTTGCAACCACTGGGCGCTGTCCCCGGACAGCGCGGTCGCAACTAATTTTTCGGATAGGCTGAAAGGTGTGACGGAAGCAGGGCTGGGGGGAAAGGGACCAAACCCGTCATAGAACCTTGCGCCTTTGGTCGGCTGCGCATCCAAGCGGACTCGCGACAGCCAGCCGTCGCGTGAGGTGATCCGCGCATCCGGCGTCTGGTTGATTCTGGGAGCCTTGCCGAGCTTGAGCTTCAGCCGTTGCGGCACGGTCTCGCGCAGGAAGTCTTCAAGCGGCCACGGGCGCACCCAGCCGACCTCGACGCCGCCGTCGGTCCCGGATTCCAGAATTTGGGGATGCTCGCCGCGCAGGCATTCGGCCAGCACTTCGGTGTACAAGGCATGGAAGCCTCCCGCCGCTTCGGCCGGATCGCGGACTTCCAGCGCCGGCTTGCCACGCGCGCAGGCGAAGAACAGGTCAACCGGCCGCTCCAGCCCGTCTCCCAACGGATTGGGGAAGATGTCGGCGCCGGTGACATTCAGCGCCTGTATGCTGTCGGCGGCGGTGCGGCAGGCATCGGAGATAAGCACCACATGCGGGATGCCGCAGTAGCGGGCGAGATACTCGCTGCCCTCGACGTTCACCGCCTCGCCGCTGCGCTCGGGGGCTTTCGTCAACAGCCATTGCTCCCCGCGATTGTGGATGCCGTGCCCGGAGAAATAGACAATCAGTTGTTCGAGTGTGCCGAGATTGGTCAGATCTTCGATGGTTTCGATGATGTGGTGCGCCTGTACGGCCCCTTTTTCATCGCTGAGAATCTTCAGCCGCTCCCCGTCGATGCCCTGCGACCGCGCCCAATCCTCCATGCGCTTCAAGCCCGTGGCCACCGCCTGCAATTCCGGCAGGTCGCCTGCCTTTTTGACGCCGATTAAAACCGCCCCGCGATTCATACAACCTCCGATGATGCCACCGCCTGTGCGCCGCCAATATCTGGCGAGACATGCCGCCAAGCAGCGGCATAAAAATATAATAGCCCATGCGACGCATGGGAATGGCAAGATCACCGCGCAAGCAGGTTTGGCGGAGCGGTTCGCGGATGGGCGGTCTGGTCCTGGCCGTTCGGCCAGTGTCTTCGATGGCCTTTTCGGGATGGTCCTGTTTGCCTTCGATTGCCGCCGCAATCATGCGCCACTGGGGTCTTGACGCATAAATCTTCGCCGCTTTTTGCAATTTGTCCAAGGCCGGTTCCATCTGCCGTTGCTGGGCTTCGTCCAAGCCTGCCTGTCGTGGCACGGGCTTAACAGCGTCGGCATCTCCCTGCTGCTGTCGCTTTTTTGCCCTCATCTTCTGGCCAGGGTTGCTACTTTATCCGTGTGACGCGGCAATTGCGTGGGCTAGGTTGGGGTGGGACGGGACGGGATAAAGAGGGATCTTTTAGGGAGGGAATATAGGGAAGCGATTTTTATTTCTTTAAAATCAAATTTTTGGTCGCCAAATTGTGACCCAGAGTACCTGTTATCCGTGATCTAGAGTAACAAGGTCGCCGTTTTTCAAAAGCGAGCGTGTCCCAGAGTACCTGGATTTTTCAGAAAGCGTGTCCCAGAGTACCTGGATTTTCCAGAAAGCGTGTCCCAGAGTACCTGCCGTTTGGCAGAAGTGTGATCCAGAGTACCCACCTAAGGCGGGGAAAGCTGTGGATAACTTTTGTGTGTGAGCTAGAGTACCTGCCATCTGTGACCCAGAGTGCCTGTTTCTGTGAGCCAGAGTACCAGCCTAGGCTGGGCTGCCTTTAGGCTTGTCGAAGGGTGGAGTCCACGGAAATGGCGTAAATAGGGAAGGGGTGGGTGGCGGAGGCCACCGCGATCTCAGGTAAGTCTCCGGTAAGCTTGGGTTTCCGACATTCAACTTGAACTGGAGAGACGGCGATGGCCGAAGACGGCATGGCGTTTTGGGAGGCGCTAATGATTTCGGACAGTCCGGCACACTCCTGGCCAAGACCATAAAGGACCGCGCAGGGCGGCACACCGAAAATTCCCCCCGCCTTCAAGCCATTGCCATTGTTGCCTGATTAGCAAGATGTCCCAGCCGCCGCCATTCGGGCCGGAATGGCGGCATTTTCCCGCTGGCTGAATCTTCTTGCTAATCAGGTTGGGCCATGGTGAAAATGCGTGGATTGCAACATCGGGCCACAGAATGGGACTTTTAAAACACACTCTATCAAGATGGCTTAGCCGAAGGCAGGGCCAAGCCTGTTGCATATTGATGCGCCGGAGTGCGGGCCTATGTGACCCAGAGTACCTGGGCAACCCAGGATCCATGGCGGAAATTGAAGGGCGAGCCAAGTCCGTTGCCGAGCCGCCGCACGCTTCGCCCAATTCAAGACGCGGCAAAGATGGGCGGACAGAAATCCCGGGGCTTTGTCGCTTGGATCGGTAGATCCGGACGCTCCCGAAAGTGTAACAAGTTGTTACACATTTTCTGGTCTTGCGCTCCGGCGCGTCGCCTTGCGGCAAGGGACTACACTTTCCCAATCTGGTAAGGTATCGTACACGGTGATAAAATTATTCAAGCACTCACCCATGGAAAAAACCAAAATCATCGCCATCGCCAACCACAAGGGCGGTTGCGGCAAGACGACGACGGTCGTCAACCTGTCCGCCGAGTTGGCGCGGCTGGGGCTGTCGGTGTTGGTGGTGGATCTCGATCCGCAAGCCAACGCCAGCCTGCATGTCGGCAAGAAGCATCCCAGCGAGGTGCCGGTCACCTGCGCCGAACTCTTGCTGGCCGAAGTGGAGAAGCTTCCCCTGGCTATCCACGAGGACACCCACATCGAGGGCGTTTCGCTGATCTACGGCTCCCTGTCCTTGGGGAAGACCGAGGACGAGTTGAAAGACGGCGCGCCGCGGCCCTCGGAGGAATTGCGGCTCAAGCTGGAGCCTCTGGACGGCTTGTTCGACGTGATCCTCATCGACTGCCCGCCTAGCCTGAAGCTGCTCACCAGCAACGCGCTGGCGGCGGCCACCCACCTGATCGTCCCCATCGAGTCCGGCTCCCAGTATGGCATGTACGGCGTGACCGACCTGATGAAGCTGGTGGCGAAGATCCGCAAGATCAACCCGGGGCTGGAGTTGTTGGGTGCCTTGCTGATCCGCCACGACGAGCGGCAGACGGTGTGCAAATTGATCGAGACGGCGGCGCGGGAGCAGATCGGCAAGCTGTTGCCGGTGCGCATCCCCACCAGCACCAAGGTCAACCAGGCGGCAATGGCGCAGACCAGCGTCCACGGCATGGACCGCACCGCCAAGGTGTCGCGGGAATTCCGCCAATTGGCCTTGACCATCGTCCAGGAGTTGGGCTTGGTTGCGGAGCGGGAGGGGCTGGCCCATGGCTAAAGATTTGAAAACGATGCTGGCTCAGAAGTTGGCCGAGAACAGCCAGCGCCACGCGGCGGCGCAGCAGGATTTGGAGTTCGACGCCGGGCGGCAGCATGTCAAGCTGCCGCTGGACTTGATCGACCCCAATCCCTACCAGCCGCGCCATGCCTTCCCCATGGATGAGCTGGAGGCGCTGGCCTCGTCCATTTCCGAGGCGGGGCTGCTGCAACCCATCAGCGTGCGGAAGGTGGGCGAGCGCTACCAGATCATCGCCGGCGAGCGCCGTTTCCGGGCGCACAAGCTATTGGGCCGGCCCAGCATCGAGGCGCTGGTCACCGCCTCCGAGGACAGCGACATGGCGGTGCTGGCCTTGGCGGAGAACATCGACCGGGAGGATTTAAGCGATTTTGAGATCGGCAAGGCGCTGCGGCAAGTGGAGAACCTTTTCCCCAGCAAGAAGAAGCTTGCCGAGTCCCTGGGGCTGGGCCGCGAGGACATGTACCGGTATTACGCCTTCGAGGGGTTGCCGGATCCAATCCGTGCGCACCTGGAGGAAAACCCCCGCCTGCTGTCGCGGGCCGCCGCCGTGGATCTGCGGCGGGTCTTGCAGCAAGCGGAGGGGCATCCTAAGTTGGGGGAATGCCTGGAGGAATCTTGGGCGCTGTTGGAGGCGGGCGAGCTGGGGCAGGGCAAGCTCGCCGCCCATCTCGCCAGGATCTTGAAGGCGCGGCCGACCGGCGGGATGCCCGGCGACAGCAGCGTCCAGCACCTGGCCAAGGACGGCAAGAAGGTCGGCAGCCTTTCCAAGGACGGGAAAAGCCTGGTGCTCAAGTTGGACGGCGACGCCTTGAACCCGGAACAGGAGCAGCGCCTGCGCCTGTTCTTGGCGGAGTTGCTGGCCGGCTCCTGGCCGACGGGGTCATAGGAGAATGGCCGCTATTGCGGGTCGAAATAATGCATGGCGCCGAGCAAGGGCGCGCGCGGGTTCAGCGCCAGTTTCACCGGCATCTTGGACAGCAAGTCCCGGAAACGGCCCTTGGCGGTGAAGGCCCGCATGAATTCTCCGGATTCTAGCATTGGCCGGATCTTCGGGCCGATGCCGCCGCCGATGAACACGCCGCCGGTGGCGAAGGCTTTCAGGGCCAGGTTGCCGGCTTCGGCGCCGTAGATCTCGGCGAACAGGCGCACCGCTTCCCGGCACAAGGGATCTTCGCCGTCCAGCCCCAGGCGGGAGATCAGCGCGTTGCGGTCCACCTCCGCGTTGGTGGCGGCCGGCACCGCCGGGCAGGGCGGCGCGAACCCGCCGTCCAGCAGAAAATCGTACAAATGGCTGAAGCCGGGGCCGGACAGGATGCGTTCGCAACTGACATGCTCCGGGTACAGCCGGCGCAGATAAGCCGCCAGCCGGTCTTGCTGCTCGTTTTGCGCGGCGAAGTCGCAGTGGCCGCCTTCGGTGGCGATGGGGCTGTGCCTGTCGCCGTCCCAGTGCAAGATGGCTTCGCCCAGCCCGGTGCCGGCGGCGATGACCGCGATGTTGCCGGCCTGCGCCTGCGCGCCGGGGTTGAGTTCGATGAAATCCTCCTCCCGCAAATGCAACATGCCTAGCGCCATGGCCTCCAGGTCGTTGAGCAACTTGACGCGGCCGGTGCCGAGCCGGGTCTTAAGCTCGCCGCCGTCCAGCAGCCAGGGCAGGTTGGTGGTTTGGCAGCGTTGCCCGATGACCGGCCCGGCGACGCCGAAGCAGGCGGCGTCGACGGCCTGCCCGTCGCCCAAGAACAGGTCCAGGATTTCCTCAAAAGTTTGGAATTCGCCGCTGGCAAAGGTTTGCTCCCGCAGGCATTCCAGCGGGCCGTCGGCTTGCTTGTCAATTAGGGCTAAAACCGTTTTGGTTCCGCCGATGTCGCCGGCCAAGATCATAGGTGTCTGTCCTCATGGGGTTGTGTGGTTGAGCAAATGGACCAGGGCGTCGAGCATGGCGTTGGCGACCGCGTGCGGCGGCAGTTGGTTGAACGTCTGCCAGGCCAGCGACACATAGCCATCATAACATTCCCGGTGTTGTGGATGGCTTTGCAGCCAACTGAGCCGGACGGCGTGGCCGATCAGAATGTCGGTGACCAAGGTGTCTTCGATGCGCAGGGCGGGGTTGTCGCGGACAATCGACGCCAAGGCCGACAGGGCTTCGACGGTCAGTTGCCGGTACACCGGCGCTTGTATCTTGTTGAGCAGATGGTTGACGTGCAGCTTGAAGGTCTGCTCGCCGGGGGTCATTTGCGCGCGGATGGACTCGCTGTCGATGCGGCGCTCGCCGCTGATTTTGTCGCCTATCGTCAAACCCCGGCAGTGCTGCAACAGCGACCACACGCCGCCGAAAAACGCCTCGCTTTCCCGCCCGACGCTGCCGCGCCGCTCCCGCCATTCGTGCCAGTCCTCGGCCACCCCGCGGTCTTGTGGATCCATGCTGGCGGGGAAGCGCGCCGAGCTGAGTTCGCGCCTCGGGCCGTCGTAGCGCAGGGTTTCCACCTGGCCTAGCTGGGTTTGGCTGTTGCCGTAATCTTCCAGGGTTTCCTGCGCCAGTTGCGCGAGCCGGTGGGGCGCCAGCCCCAATATTTCCGTGAAGGACTGGTCCATCGATTGGCCGCTGCGGCGCGTTTGCCGGGCGACGATCAATTGCAGGATGTGGCCGACGCGGATGGTGTGCATGTCGGCGAACAGCTCAGGCCGGGTCTTGATGAGCATCCCCAGGTAAATGATGAGCTCCTGGATGATGATGTGCTGGCTGCTGTCGTCGGTGTTGAAGGCGCGGATGGTTTGCAGGATTTCCCAGGAGTCGGTCGGACGCCGCAAGGTGGCTTTGCCGCTGTAGGCGCGGCCCACGGTCAAGCCGTGCTGGCGCACCAGGATCTCGGTGGCGGCCTGCTCCAGGTTGATGTCGTATTTGCCAAGCAAGCCGGCGCAGCGGCGGATAATATGCCAGGCATGGCGGTCGCCGGCCCTGGCGTAGACCTCTTCCAGCAAATCGCGCACACGGCAGGGCCGCCCCTCGCGGTTGCGCAGGCCGGTGTCGTGGTCCAGGCCGTGGCGGCGGCCGAGCAGGCTTAAGGCTTCCAACTGCGCGTGGAGGTTGGGGTTGTGGCGCAGTTGCTCGGCCAAGTGGCCGTCGCCGCCCATTTCCCATTCGGCCAGCAAGCAGCCGTCCAAAGGCTGCGGCGGCCGGCCGTCGGCGGGCAGGGCGTCGGCAAACGGCCGGGCAGATTCTTCCCAGCGCGCCTGCGAAAATTTGAAGTCGTGCAGATAGCCGATTTTTTCGCGGCTGGCGGCGGGCGCGAATTCGGTCAGCAAGCCCAGCGTGACCGCCGTGCCTTGGACCTGGCCCAGGCGCACTTGTCCGAGGAAGTCCAGCAAGACTTGCCGGTCCTCGAAATCCAGCAGGTTGTGCCTGATGCTGACGGCCAGCAGCGGCGGGTCCGGGCTGTCCCAATGGCGGCTGATGTACGACAGTTCCAGGCGCAGCCGCTGGATCAGCAGGCGGTTGTCCATGGCGATGTAAAAGCCTTTTTGGTTCATGAACTGCGGCAGGAACAGCAAGGGCTCGCCGGCCAGCAGGTACAGCCTGGAGGTGGACAGGGTGCGCAATTTGCGCAATGGCCGGCCGGTCAGGCCGATGCGGTCGTTGCGGCCGACCTGGGTGTAGGCGGCGGCCAGCTCGCCGGCGTCGCGCACTTGGATCGGCGCGATTTCGGCCAGGGTTTGCGAGGGCATGCCCTGGGATGCCAAATCGTCCCGCACCTGTTCGTCTTCGGCGAGCAGGGCGACTTGCACGGCGCAGCCGCCGTGGCGGCGGGTGGCTTGGCGGTGGCGGCCCAGCGGGTCGATGTCGTCGCGCGTGATGAGGCCGTCTTGCAGCAAGCAGCCCAGGATGTACAGGCTTTGCGCCCACACCAGCGGCACGTTCTCGTTGGGAATCCTAGGCTGGCTGCGGGGCTGGCGTTTTTCGGCGGCGATGGCCTGCGCGGGGACGAAGTAAAGCTCCGGCAGCAGCCGCTGGCCGCCGCGCTCGACCAGCAGGCTTTCCAGGCGCCGGCGGTAATCGGCGGCGGCGTCCGCGCGGTCGGCAAACAAATGGTTGAGCAACAGATAGGTGAAAAACAACGGCCATTCCGACTCGATGTCTTTGAATTCTTTTAGCTCGTGCGGTTCGTAATGCAGGCGCTGGTGGTCCTCGACCACGGTTTGGTGACCGTCCAGCAAAAACCGCTTGCAGCCGTAGCCGCCTTGCAGTTTTTCGACGGCCAGCGCCTCGGTTTTTTCGCGCAGGCTTGGGTTGTCCACCGCGAACGCCGGAAAGCCGGTGATGCTCAACACCGCGGCGTCGACTTCCTTGGAGATCGACTCACGCGGCAGCAGCGCCTCCAAGGTGATGCGGGTGCGGGCGATGTCGTCGGCGACGACATGGACGATGGGCGCCTGGCCGCCGTCCTTGCCGAACAGGTTGCAGCCGGCCATGGCCTCCAGCGCCGCCTTGGCCATGCCTATCGAGCTGGCGTTCAGCTCGGCGATGCCATGGTTCATTTTGTTGCCGCGCTCCCAGATGCCGTAGTCCGGGGTGCGGTAGGCGCGGCTGATGTAATGCACCAGGTTCTGCACGAAATTGACTTCGTCGAGGGTGAACACAATGCGCAGGCCGGAGGCGGTCATCTGCGCCAGCATCAGCAGGAACAGCGAGGTGGCGTCCAATTGCAAATGCCCCCATTCGCGGTCGCCGACCACCACCTCGCCGGTCGAGGTCTTGTACTTGGCATGCAGGGCGTCCAGCGGGTCTTGCGTGTGCTTGAATTTTTCCACCTTGGCGGCCTGGCGCATCATCGCCGTCAGCAGGCCGCGCATCAGCTTGACGGTGCTTTGTTCTAGCGGGTAGGCGCGTTCCTTGCCCCCTTCGAGCTTGCGGTAGGCCAGCGCCAGGCCCCAGGCCGCGAGGATGCTGTAGACATTGTCCCTGACCCAGGCGTCGGTGTAGTTGCCGTGGCTGGTGACGGCGGTGCTGGCCGGCAGCAGGCCGCTGATCCAATCCTGGCGGTTGAGGATGATGTCCTGGACTTGGCGGTAATACGGGTCTAGCGTGGCGGTCGGGTTGGTCGGGGTCATCGCGGTGTCGGGTCGGTGGTGGCGGTTGGAAGGCGCGGGACGCACCGGCTTCGCGCACAAGCACTGCGGCCTAGCCTGGCAAAGATGCCCCGTCGGCACATCACCATGCAAATACCGTTCACACCCGCCGATTTCTGCCCTTGGCGCGGCGCCATCCGCTGTGCGGGGATTCATGCCGCCAGAAATTGGGGCGGCGGCGGGTGCAAACCGTGCATCCACGCATCCTTGCGGTGCGCCAGTCCCCCGGCCATTTCGGCCCGGAGCCCCGCTCTGCCGGCTGGATGCCGGAACGGCGGGGCTTGGGGGCAAACTGAGAATTGCTGGGCCGCAAGAAAACCTGTTGAGAAAACCAAAGGGACGACAGGCCGGGCTTGGCCGCCTGCCTGAAAGCCTTGCAGCCGGGCAACACCCTGGCCGTGCCACGGCCGGTGACGAATCCGAAGGCTGCGTTTACGGCGATGATTCGGTGTGCGCTGTCGGCAATGAATACATGCCCTCCGTGGCGTTGTCGAGGACCGTGGCCGAGGTTTGTGGCCGCTCTTGGGTCTCGCGTTGCTGGGTGATATCCCTGATCACGCCGATGATCCCCGCCTTCCTGCCGACGTAAGATTGGGTGTGGACCTCCACCCAGGCCAGCCGCCCGTCGCGGCGCAGATGGCGGAATGTCCGGGCGATCTTGGCTGGACGCTCTTGCAACCGGCGCAAGGCGGTTTCCATCTCCGGCCGGTCTTCGGGATGCACCCGGCTCAAAAGGCTTTCCAGTCCTTCGCCGCCGGTCTCTGCCGGGCCATCCAAAATGGCGTGGAAAAGGCCGCCGGTCGTGGCTTGGCCGTTGTCTTGGTCCCACTCCCAGATGCCCAGCCCGGCGGCGTCCATCGCAAGCCTGAGACGCTGCTCGCTGGCCTCGATTGCGGTGTCGGCCGCGTGGCGCACTAGCGCCATTTGCAACGTGGCGTGCAATTCCCGCCCCTCGCAGGGCTTGACCAGGTAGCCATAGGGCTGGCTTTCCATGGCGCGTTGCAGGGTGTGGTCCTCGGCGTATGCGGTCAGGAACACCACGGGAATGCGGTACAGCTCGCGCACCTGCCAGGCGGCGTCGATCCCGTCCATGCCGCCTTCGAGATGGATGTCTATGAGCACGATGTCGGGGCATGACTGGCTGACGCGGGCCAGCACTGCCTCGCCGCTGGAGACGACCCCGACCACCTGATAGCCCAGGTTGGTCAGTTGCAGCTCCAAGTCAAAGGCGATGACGCTTTCGTCCTCCACCACCAGAATTCGTATTGGGTTCATGTTTTCTCGCTGTCTATTAGGGGTTTGAAATATAAGAAGAACGCCGTGCCGGGGCCGTCGCCCATCACCAGTCGGCCCTTGACCTGTTCGGCCAGCCGCTGGACCAGCCTGAGCCCCAGTGTGGAGGTCCGCCCCAACTGGAACCCTGCGGGCAGTCCCACCCCTGTGTCGGCGACGGCGAGCATCGCCTCCTCCGCGCCCAGCCTGGCGAGCGTGATATGGACTTCGCCGCCGCCCGCGGGGAAGGCGTGTTTAAAGGCGTTGGTGACCAGTTCGGTGACCAGCAGGCCGCAGGGGATGGCCCGGTGCAAATCCAGGCAGACCGGCCCTCCGCTGGCCTCCACCCGCAGCGTGATGCGGTTGGCCCTGGCGCTGTGCAAAGTGACCAGAAGCTGCCCCAGGCGCGCCAAATAGTCGCCCAGGTGGATGCGCGAAAAGTCATGGCTTTCGTACAGCAGTTGGTGGATGAGCGCCATGGCCCGCACCCGGCCCTGGCTTTCGGCCAAGACTTGCTTGGCGCCGGCGTCTTGCGTGTGCATGGCCTGTAGGCTGAACAGGCTGGAAATGACCTGGAGGTTGTTCTTGACGCGGTGGTGGACTTCGTTCAGCAAGGTGGTCTTTTCCTCCAGGGCGCGGGCCATGGACTCCTGGTTGAGCCTGCGCTCGGTGATGTCCCGGGTGACTTTCGCATAGCCCTGCAAGTTCCCCTCCCCGTCGCGCAGCGCGGTCAGCACCACGCTGGCCCAGAACTGCGAGCCGTCTTTGCGCACCCGGACCACCTCGTCCTCGTAGCGGCCCGTCTCGCGGGCGATGCGCAGATGCTCCTCGGGGACGCCGGCCTGCCGCTCCTCTTGCGTGAAGAAGATCGCCAGCGGGCAGCCCAAGACCTCCTCGGCGCGGTAGCCCTTGATGCCCTCGGCGCCCTTGTTCCAGCTCATCACCCGTCCGTCGGTGTCGAGCATGAAAATCGCGTAGTCTTTGACCCCATCGACCAGCAGCCGGAAGCCCTCCTCGCTCTCGCGCAGCGCCTGCTCGGCGCGCTTGCGCTCGGTGATGTCGACAATGGAGGCAAGCACCATGGTGCCTTCGGCGGTTTCGATAGGGCTGAGGCCGATTTCGACGGGAAACTCGCTGCCGTCCAGTTTGCGGGCGTAGAGGTCGCGGCCTATGCCCATGGCGCGGGCCTTGGGGGTGGCGAAGAAGCCGGCCCGCGAGCTGGGATGGTTGGCCCGGTAGCGTTCGGGCAGCAACGCCTCGACCGGTTGGCCAATGAGCTTGGAGCGGGAGGCGCCGAACAAGTGTTCGGCCTGGGCGTTGACCAGCGCGATGCGGCCCTCGCGGTTGATCATGATGATGCCGTTGGGGGCCGATTCGACCACCTGCTGGAAATGGGACTCCAGGCGCTTGCGTTCGGTGATATCGACGATGGAAGCGAGCACCATGGTGCCTTCGGCGGTTTCGATGGGGCTGAGGCCGACCTCGACCGGAAACTCGCTGCCGTTGCGCCGCAGGGCGTAGAGGTCGCGGCCTATGCCCATGGCGCGGGCCTTGGGGGTGGCGAAGAAGCCGCCGCGCGCGCCGGGGTGCCCGTCGCGGTAGCGTTCCGGCAGCAGGGTTTCGATGGGCTTGCCGATCATATCCCCTCGCGCGGCGCCGAACATGCGCTCCGCCTGGGCGTTGACCAGCACCATGCGGCCTTCGCGGTTCACTAGCACCATGGCGGTCGAGGCGGCTTCGACCATCGCATGGTACAACGATTCGCTGGCGCCCGGCTCCGCTAGCACAGACATAGGTTCCACGGCTTCCCCTCCTCTCAGTGGGTAAAATTAGATCGCCCGGCGGTCTTGGCCGTCGCTGCGGCGTCCAGCCATTCCGCCTCGACCTGCCGCAGGGTTGTGGCCAGATCCCTCGCCGGGACGGCCTTGCTGAACCAATAACCCTGGCCTTCGTCGCAACCGTGCGTCTGCAGGAAACCGCATTGGGATTCGGTTTCCACGCCTTCCGCCACCACGGCGAGGTGTAGGGTTTTCGCCATCGCCAGGATGGTCTGGGCGATGGCCACGTCCTCCGCGTCGCTGGGAATGCCCGCCACGAAGGCGCGGTCGATCTTCAGGCAATCCACCGGCAGGCGCTTGAGGTAGGCCAGGCTGGAATAGCCGGTGCCGAAGTCGTCCACGTCGAGCTGGATGCCCAGGCGGCGCAGCGCGGCCAAGGTTTCGATGCAGCCTTCCGGGTCGGCCATGATGCTGGATTCGGTCAGCTCCAAATCCAGCCAGGTGGCGGATAGCCCGGTGTCGGCCAGCGCCCGCTCCACCTGGCGCAGGAAATCGCGGTTGTGCAGCTGGCGGGCCGAGACGTTGACCGCCATCCGCAACGGCGGCAAGCCCTCCTCCTGCCAGTCCCGCGCTTGCCGGCAGGCGGTGCGCAGCACCCAGTCGCCGATTTCGCCGATGATGCCAATCTCTTCGGTCACGGCGATGAAGTCGTCGGGCGGCAGCATCCCGCGCTCGGGGTGCTGCCAGCGGATCAACGCCTCCACGCCGGTGACTTTCCCCGTCGCCAAGTTGACGCGGGGTTGGTAGTGCAGCACGAATTCGTCCCCGGTCAGCGCCCGCCGCAGGCAGTTTTCGATGGACAGCCGCTGGTGGGCCATGGCGTTCATGCCGGGGTCGAACAGTTGGTAGTTGTTGCGGCCCTTGCCCTTGGCGGCGTAGAGGGCGACGTCGGCGTGTTTGATCAGCGTGTCGGCGTCCTCGCCGTCTTGCGGGTAAAAGCTCACGCCCACGCTGACCCTCACATGCAGGCTGTGCCCCAGCACCGTGAACGGCGCCGACAGCACGGCCAGGAGCTTTGCCGCGACTTGCGCCGCCTCGCGGGCGGCGGACACCTGCGGCAACAGGATGAGAAACTCGTCGCCGCCGACGCGGGCCACGGTGTCGGCCTCCCGCAGCATGTGCTTGAGCCGTGCGCCGGTTTCGCGCAGCAGCGCGTCCCCCACCGGATGGCCCAGGGTGTCGTTGATGGTCTTGAAGCGGTCGATGTCCATGAACAGCACGGCCAGCGGGTGGCCCTCCCGGCGGGCCTGCGGCAGCGCCTGCCCCAGGCGGTCGAGCAGCAAGGCGCGGTTCGGCAGGCCGGTGAGGGCGTCGTGGTAGGCGAGGTGCTCGACCTGCGCCTCCAGCGTGCGCTGCTCGGTCAGGTCGATGCAGGCGCCCACAAAGCCCACCACGCCGCCGTCGGGCCGGTGCCGGGGCGCCGTGGTTTCCAGGACCGAGCGGTACTCGCCGTCGTGCCGCCGCAGGCGGTATTCCTGGGTGGCCGGCGCCTGTTCCCGCAGGACTTCGGCATACACCGCCAGGCAGGAGGAGCGGTCCTCGGGATGCACGTCTTTGAGCCATGGCCGGTTGAATTCGTCGGCCAGCGAACGGCCGGTAAAGGCCAGCCAAGCCTGGTTGAACCAAGTACAGCGCCCATCCAGCTCCGCCAGCCACACCATCGCGGGCAGGCTGTCGGCGAGCGTGCGGAAGCGCTCCTCGCTCTCGCGCAGCTTGGTCTCCAAGGCCCGCTGCGCCTGCCCCGCACGGTAGGCGGCGATCAGCGCCGCGCAGGTGTTCAGAAACGGTTCGAGGTAGGACACCACCTTGGCGTCGTAGCCGCCCCGCCGGTTGGCGATGCCGATCATGCCGATCAGGGCGCCGCCTTGGCGCACGGGCAGCCCTAAGAAGCAATTGACGGGTGGATGCCCGGCCGGCAAGCCGGCGCGCCGGGGGTCTTGGGGCGCGTCGTTGGCGATGACCGGCGCGCCGCTGTCCAAGACCGCGCCGATGAGCGAATGCAGGTTGTGGAATTCCAGGCCGTTGGCCCGCGCATCCTCGTATAGCTGCCGCGATGCCGAGTCCCAGGGAACCTGGCTGTACACCTGGGTTTTCAGGTAGGGCTGCCCGGCGCCGTCATACAGAACCTCGCCGATGAAGCCGTACTGGCTTCCGGTCAGTTCCAGCAGGGGGGCGAGCAGGCGTTCAAACGTGGCCTGGGTGTCGCCTTCCAGCAGAAAGCCGCGCTGGATCTCGGTGAGGGTCTGCTGCAAGGCATGGGAATGCCGCAGCGCCGCCTCGGCCGCCTCGCGCTCGGCTTCCGCCTGCATGCGGCGCACTTCGGCGGAGGCGCGGGCGGCGAAGATCTCCAAGATCTCGGCCACCCTGGCGCTGTCTTGCAAGGGCCGGGTGCCGGCCACGACGAGTATCCCCAGGGGCCGTCCCTCGGCATCGAAAATCGGCGTGCCGACATAGCTTTCAATGCCCCACTCCCGCGCCAAGCTGTCTCCGGGGAACCGCTCGCGCACGCCTTGGGCATACACGCGCGTGCGCCGGCCGGCCACCTCCTCGCAAGGGGTATGGGCAAGCGGATAGTTCAGATTGTCTATGAAGGCGCCCCGCGCCCAAACGGCCAGCGTGGCGACGCTGTCTTGCCTTGTGCCTTCGAGCAGCCCCACGAAGGCATAGTCGGTGCAAAAATGCGTGGCCAGGCTCTCCACCAGCCGTTGGAAAAAGGCCGCGCCGGTTTGCACGGAGACGCCCTCGCGCAATTGCTGGAGGATCTGCTCGGTCCTCTCGCGCTGCGCCATCGCCTCGCGCAAGCGGGAATTGGCCGCTTCCAAGCTCTCGGTGCGGTCGCGCAACTCGATGGCCGTGCCTACGCTTTTCAACACCGAAAAGCCCAGGAAGGCGAACCCGCCCAAATAGAAGGCACCGACCGTGCCGATGTCGATCAACCACCCCCACAGGCTTGCCAGCAGCAGCAGCAGCACACAGCCGCCGAGGAACAGCGCCGCCTTGCGGTTGCCTTGGCGGTAGTGTTCGCTAGTCCGCCACAGCGCCCACAGCAGGAGACACGAGAATACCATGCGCTCGATGATGTTGCCCGCGCCCACCTTGCCGGAATAGCCTGCGAGGGTCTCGCCCCACGGCAGGCGCAACGGCGGCGCGGACGCCAGGGACTCGAAGCGCAGGCTGTAAGGGGACAGCAGGTTGCCAGCCAGAAACACGCCGGACAGCGCGGCGGTGAGCGCGAACCATGCGCGGATGCGCCGTTGCCCGGTGTAATCGGCCACGCATAAAAAGAACGCGGGCAAGAAAAGGCTGATGAAAACGCCCTGCCAGCGTAGCGCGGCGGCGGCCGTGGGGATGGACTCCGCCAGGTAATAAAGGGCCGTGCAGATTTGGTAGCCCGCCGCGCAGCAGCAGCACAGCGAAAACGCCAGGTACACCCGCGCATGCTGCCCCAGCAAACCCATCATGGTCGCCCGGATACCGGTGTACAGCACGATGCCGGCGCTCACCAGAAAAGCGGGGATGAGGATGGAGGCGCTGCTTATCGGCATGGGCTTACCCCCGGCTGGACCGCCGCAAACGCTGGGCGGGCGGAAAAGAGTCGCGGTTGCATCAAATGGGTAACTATTCAGCCCCGGTAAAAGCGGCTTTGAGGGTCTGAAACGGACTGACACCTTGGCGCTTGTTGCTTTCCCGGACGCGGCGGAACGCCTTGGCACCGCCCAGGATACGGAAGCCGCCTGCCAGATGCTTGTCGAACGGCCCCGCAGGGCGCGTCTTTTTCGGCTTGGCTCCGGCGGTTCGGCTTCATTATGCCATATGTTCCATCGGTTTAAGGACGGCGACACACAGCAATGAGCGCCGTAGCGGCCATGGGCATGGCCTGTTTCCGGCGGTTTCCTCTAATCGTAATACTCCGGCGCGAGCTTAAGCGTCTTGAAAAACTCCATGTCGTGGGAGAATATGACTTTGCCGTTATGCATTTTGGCCAGCGCCCGCACCTTCTCAATGGACGCAAAAAACGCAAGGCTGTCGTGGACGAGCCCCGAAGCCTTGGCCGGCGGCCCGAAATTAGCCCTGGTGTAAATCGCGTCCTGGGGGAAAATCAGCGTGCCTGCGTTCGGCAATTCCACGACCAAGCCGATGACCCCCGGCGTATGGCCCGGCAGCATGACCATCCTTATGCCTTCCACCAATTCCTGGTCCTTGTCCACCAAGCGCAAGCGCCGCGCGGCGGCTTCCACATCCGCTTTTATATAAGCGCCATGGTCCTCGGGTTTGGCCGAACCCTGTGTTAGCGCTTGCCCGAATTCAAAATCTTTCCTATGCGCATAAACCTCCGCATGTTGGAACAGGCCAATGTTTCCGGCATGGTCAAGATGCAGGTGGGATAACACGACGGTCTTGATGTCTTC
>CAZOTR010000035.1:25616-32788 GCA_964582755.1 uncultured Methylococcaceae bacterium
ACATCGCCACCATCCAGTTTTGGTCGCACTCCAGATAGCCATTGTCAAGTATGTATACTTTCATAATCCCGCGCTTTGCCTAATGTGGTTCCGGCCATGCTGGTGGAACGCCCGCACCCCCTCACCACAGGCGCTGAAATATGTCGCGTATGTCATCGCGGCTTAACTCCACATAATTGTTCACCAATAGCCGCTGTTGCTCGGCGATCACGCTATCGGCGAACGATTCGATGTCGGATTCTTGCATGCCGTAATCGCGCAGGGGCTGGGCGGGGAGCAACTGGTTGATGAGTGCGTCCAGGGTTTTCCATGGGCATTGCCGGCCGGGACAATCCAATGCCTGCGCCAAAACCGGCGTCAGTTGGCCAATCTTTCCCCCTGGGTTTTTGTCGCGGTAGACTTGGAACACCGCGCCGAGAAACCGGGCGCAGGCTTCCCCGTGGAATACATGGCACTGTTGGCCCAGCGGATAGGCCAGCGCATGCGCCGCGCCCACCCCGACATTGCCAAAGGCGATGCCGGCGTAGTTGCTGGCTCGCAACAGGTCGGCGGCGATGTCCTCAATCGCGCCGCCGCCGCCGGTTGACAGCAGTTTTTTATAGGATTGCAGCAGCAGGCGAATGGCGGCGAGGCTGAACATTTCGGAATAGGCATGGGCCTTGGGCGCGACAAACGATTCCATGGCATGCGTCAGGGCATCCAGGGAGCTGGTGACCAACGCTTGCCGGGGCAGGCTATGCAATAATTCGGGAATTAGCACGGCCCGGTCCGCAAACAAAGCGTTTGCCGCCAGTCCCTTTTTGGTGTTTTTCGACGGAATGTCGGCGATGGCGATGCACGTCATTTCGCTGCCGGTGCCGCAGGTCGTGGGCACCAGGATAAGCTCTTTCTCCTTGACCAGCGCGGCCTCGCCTTCAAACCATTGCCGGGAGGATGCCGCCGTGGGTTTGAGCGCCAATAGTTTGGCGACATCGAGGACGGAGCCGCCGCCCAGCGCAATCACCCGCTTGCAATCAAGCTGGCTAAAGTCGGCTAGTATGCGGTCAATCATCTCATCGCTGGGTTCGCCCGCGCCGTAGTCTTCATACACCAGCACGGTGCTTGTTGGTTTGAGGGGCTTTAGCCATTTCTCCTGCACATGGCGCACGGTGAAAATGCAATCTGTCGCGGCATACCCTATCTGTCCGGCGAATTCGGCATGGCTATCGAAACATTGCACGACGGGTTTGATTTGGAATTGCTTCATGGCGGCTTTCCGCTAGTCCCACAGTTCGGCGAGGGTGGCCGGGGCATGGCGGGAGGCAATGACTTTGCCGATCCGCGACACATTCATCAAATGCGTGTAATTGAGGTTTTCGGAAATGCTGTTGCCGCCCCAAGAGCCGCAGCCTAGCGTCGTGGTGGGCGAAAAGCCGTTGAGCAAAGAGCCGCCGGCGCTGGTGGAACAGGCTTGGTTGACGACCAGCCGGCTGACGGTGAGGCCCAAGCCGGCGGCGCGTATGTGCGCCTCATTGTTGGAGTGCAATGCCGCGCTGTGGCCTTTGCCCTCCACTTCCAAATTGGCTTGCGCCATGGCCAGGGCATCCTCGAAACGGCCATAGGGCAAGATGCACACTAGCGGGCACAGTTTCTCCCTGCACAGTATGTCGGCCGCCCCCGGCCCGTCCGCTTTCAGCAGTATCAGGCGCACCGATTCCGGCACGGCAATATCTGCCGCCGCCCCCACTTTCCAGGCCGGGAGGCCAATGACTTCGGGGTTTAACTGGCTGTCATGGAAAACTGTCTGGCGAAAGGCAGAAACTTCGTCCGTGTCGGCGCTGTACCACACTTTTCCGGTTTTTGAAAAAGCCTGTAGCGCGTCGCCATAGTTTTCTTCAGGCACAAAAACACATTGTTCGTGTGAGCAGATCAGGCCATTGTCAAAGGATGCGCCGGCCACGATTTTGGCGGCGGCTTCGTTAAGGTCAACATCCCGGTCAATAATCACCGGGACGTTGCCAGGTCCCACGCCAAAGGCCGGTTTGCCGCTGGAATAAGCGGCTTTCACCATGGCGCCGCCGCCGGTGGCGACGATCACATCGGCGGACTGCATGAGTGCTTTGGTCTTTTCTATGGAAATGTCCGGGACTGCCTGGATAAGATTCTCCGGGCCGCCATTTTCCCGCACAATGTCCATGAAGGCTGAGGCCAGATGCCCGGCGCAGCGCTGGCCCTTGGGATGGGGGGCGACAATCACCGCGTTGCCGCACTTGAGCGCGAACATGGCATTGCACATCGTGGTGACGACCGGGTTGGTGACCGGGGTGACGCAGGCGACGACGCCCATCGGCTTGGCCACAAAGACAAGCCCCTCTTCGGCATTTTCGCCGATGATTCCCCGGCTGTTTTTGCCTTTCAGGCTGTTCCAAATAATTGACGATTTGGTTTTGTTTTTGAGTATCTTGTCTTCGAGATTGCCAATGCCGGTGTCTTCAACCGTCATTTGCGCAAGCCAATCGGCTTGGTCGTAAACGTATTTTCCGACGGCGCGCACGATCCGGTCAATCTTTTCTTGCGGGAATATTTCAAAAAGCCGTTGCGCCTCGCGGGCGCTTGCCACCATAGTGGCGATTTGGGAATGTGGTTGTTGGAGGGATTCCGAATCTTTTGTGGTCATGTTATTCATGGGAAATGCTGCTGGTTGTGCTTGGGGCCGGCCTGCCGGCGCCTGCGGCGCGTTTGCAATCTTCACCGCCAATATTGCCAAGCAGCTTTATGGGGCGGGTTGTGCCTGAGTGGGTTGCGCCGGGTTGTTGACGCAGTATAGCCGAACCTGGAGCGCAGGCTGGTTGAGGCAGGGGGCGGGCAGGGCGCAAACGTGTGGGTTGCCGTCTGCGGATGCCGGATTCCGGCGTCCCTGCCGGAAGGGTGGGGCTTTGCGTTAAATGGAGAATTGCCGCAAACAGGCTGCCGTTGGCAGAGTGCGGGCGGATGGCGTTGGCTTGTGGCTAACTAAGCGCGACGATCAGGACCGGGGCGGTGCCGGAACCCTTCATGCCTATCGCGCTGGCCGCGGCCGTCGAGAGGTCTGCTATCCTGCCGCCATGGTGCGGCCCCCTGTCGGTGACTTTTGCGATGACCGATTTATGGTTTCTAAGGTTGGTGATGCGAACCAGCGTGCCCAGTTTCAAAGTCCGGTGGGCCAGGGTGTGGAGCGACGGGTTAAAGCGCCCGCCACTGGCTGTTTTGCGGCCCGCAAAGCGTGGTCCATACCAACTGGCTATGCCTTGTTGTTGATAATGGTTTGTCTGATGATGGTTTTGTTGATTCTCGCCAGCGGAGCCTGCATGGTCTTTGGCGAGGGTGGTAGGCGGCAAAAAAACTGCCAATAGGAGTGCTAGTGTTTTCATGGTGTGTGCCTCATGGGTAAACTTTCGCTCTTGCCCGATATTCGTCGTGACATAAAGGGTCTGGTCTTAGCGGTTTTTACTCCCGTAGGTTATGGTCAACAAGATTGTGGAAAATTCGGCTGGCGAACATTCCGCCGGATTATGACTTTAACGCCGTACAAAAATAAGTAAAGTCAAACCTTATTGGGGTAAGCATTAGTTTTCTTGATGGCTCTGCGGACGGCGCGGCAAATCCGGGCATTCCGTGGCAGTCGCATTCCCGCCCGCCGGGAGGTTTGCTTGATGAAGATAAAACGGGACGTGTGGGCCGAATTCGGTGACGGCAGCGTGGCCGTGTATGGGGTCAAGGACGATGAACTCCAGGCCCTGCTGACCCAACTTTGCGGCGTTGGCATGCCTTGTGCCATCTGGGTCGATGGCCGGCTCTGGACGAAGCACGGCCAATCCGAATATGACGATGGCCTTGGGGGCGGGGACGGGCGGTCCGCGCCGAGCGCGCCTTCGCGCGGCTGCAAGGGTTCCGGGCAATCCGAACCCGATACGCCTTAGTGGCAAACACTATCTGGCTTTGCCGTATCGGCGTGCGCCCCCGTCCTCAGCCGATGGATTGAAGCCATCGCATGAGGCGCAAGCTGTGCCGGATATCCTCTTGCCGCAGCTTGGGCTGATGTCTTGTGGGGGCGTGCCTTGGCCCCAAGGCGGCGGTGGCGTCAGTCGAACAGGCTCAGGTTTTCTCCGGCCTTGGGAGGATGCCGGGGCTGGAGATTGGCGGGGGACAGCGCGGCGGCGCGGATGCCCAGCAGCCGGAGTTTGCGGTCCAGCGGCACACGCCTGAGGCAGTCCCTCGCCGCGCCGAGGATTTCGTCCGGGCCTGCGACCGGGTTGGCGAGGGTCTTGTCGCGTGTGACCGTGCGGAAATCCTCGTAGCGCAATTTCACGCCTATGGTCTTGCCCGCATACCCCTTGCGCGCCAAGTCATCGGCGAGCCGCGCGCACAGCGAGGTCAAAATTGCCGTCAATTCCGCGCGGTCCCGGCGCGGGTCGAGGTCGCGCTCGAAGGTCGTCTCGCGGCTGATGGACTTCGGCTCGCTGGTGGTGACAAGCGGGCGGTCGTCCTTCCCCTGCGCGGCGTCGCCGAGCCAGCGCCCGTAGTGCTTGCCGAACCGCTGAACCAAAAGATTCACGGGCGTCCGGGCCAGTTCGCCTATCGTGCGTATGCCCATTGCTTCGAGCTTGCTGCTGGCCTTGGGGCCGACGCCATTGATTTTATTCACCGCCAGCGGCCACACCCGCGCAGGCAGATCCGCGTAGGCCAGCACCGTCAGTCCGTCGGGCTTGTCCAGTTCGGAGGCGATCTTCGCCAACAGCTTGTTGGGCGTGACGCCGATGGAGCAGGAAAGGCCGGTCGCCCGGCGCACACTGTCCTTGATCTGCCGGGCCAGCGCCACCGATTCGCCCGGCACCTCGGTCAGGTCGATGTAGATTTCGTCGATGCCCCGGTTCTCGATGCATGGGGCGATTTCGGCGACTGCGGCCTTGAACAAACGGGAGTAGTGGCGATAGGCCTCGAAGTCGGCCGGCAGCAGGATCGCGTCGGGCGCGAGGGCGGCTGCCCTCATCAGTCCCATGGCGGAGTGGACGCCCAATTTCCGCGCCTCGTAACTGGCCGTGGTCGCGACGCCCCGGCCGGCATAGCCGCGCAGCCGCTGGAACTCCGCCAGCTCCGCGCCCCGCCGTGGCCTGTCGCCGCGGCCGCCGACCACGACGGCCTGCCCCCTCAACTGGGGGTAACGGAGCAGTTCGACGGACGCATAAAAGGCGTCCATGTCCAGGTGGGCGATGCGGCGTTCCATGGACGGCATCATAGCGTACCGTTGCGCGGGGGGTGGGTTTAATTGGTTTATTGATATTTTCCGTAGGAGCGGCCCATGGCCGCGAAAAGCTTCGGGCAATAGGTGAGGCCCAAGATCGCCGGCATGGCCCGCTCCTACAGTTCAATCAATTGAACCCAACTCCGATTGGGCGGGGCCTTTTTCATGGGCGTCGCATAGCCGGGCAAGTCGCCTGGGAAATTGCCGCGCCGCAACCCGGCGCAAATAATCCGGCCGACCGCGCGCCGCCGTAAGCACGAAATTCAACTCGGCGACGTTGCCGCTTATAATTCCGCTTCCTCCCATAAGACTGAAACTTCCGATGAAATCCCCCTCCCTACCCACATTGTCCACGCGGAGACTGTTTGCATGAAAATCCTGCACGTTGAAGGCGGGCGCAATCTCTACGGCGGCGCCCTGCAGGTGCTGTATCTGGTGGAGGGGCTGCAAGCCCGCGGGGTGGAGAACCTCCTGGCCTGCCGCGCCGGCAGCGATCTGGCGCTGGCCGCCGCGCCATTCGCCGAGGTGCGCGGGATGCGCATGTCCGGGGATCTGGATGTGACGCTTATTCCAAAGCTTTACCGCCTGATCCGCGCCACCCGCCCGGACTTGGTGCATATCCACAGCCGGATTGGTGCCGATGTGATGGGCGGCATCGCCGCCCGGCTGGCCGGCGCGCCCATCGTGTTTTCGCGGCGGCAGGATAATCCCGAAAGCCGTTGGGCGGTCGCCTTGAAGTACCGGCTGTTCGACCGGGTGGTGGCGATTTCCGAAGGGATAGGCCGGGTGTTGCTGTCGGAAGGCCTGCCGGCGGGGAAACTCCGTTGCGTCCGCAGCGCCGTGGACGCCCGCCCGTTCCAGCAGGCCCGCGACGAAGCCTGGTTCCGCGCCGAGTTCGGCCTCCCCGAGGGCAGCTTGGCCATCGGCATAGTCGCCCAGTTGATCCCGCGCAAAGGCCACCGCTTCCTGCTCCAGGCCATGCCCGAGTTGCGCCGGCAGTTCCCGCAACTGCATCTGATCGTGTTCGGCAAGGGATCGGCGGAGGCGGATATCCGCGAGGCCATCCGCTCGCTGGGCCTCGAAGGCTGCGCACAGTTGGCGGGTTTCCGCGACGATTTGCCGCGCATCCTGCCCTGCCTGGATCTCCTGGTCCATCCCGCCTTGATGGAGGGGCTGGGCGTCTCCCTGTTGCAAGCGGCCAGCGCCGGCGTGCCTATCGTCGCGTCGCGGGCGGGGGGCATCCCCGAAGCCGTGCGCGACGGGCTGAACGGCCTCCTGGTGCCGCCCGGCGACGTGGAGGCCCTGCGCCAGGCGGTCGCCCGCGTCCTGGGCGACGCGGAACTGGCCCGCCGCTTGGGCGAGGCCGGCCGGGAGCTGGTCGCGCGCGAATTTTCCGTGGACGCCATGGTGGAAGGGAATTTGCATGTATATCGTGAGTTGCTGGCCGCGCCAAGGCGCTGAAGCGGCGCTGTCCGGGCCATGAGCTTGGCGCTTGCCCATGGATAGATTCCTTACTTCGCCATTCCGTGGCCGGGGTTTTGCGTCCACTGCCCAGATTCCCCAGTCCGAAGCGTAACCCAAACCACCTTGCCGTCTATAGGTTGTTGCATAGTCCTGTAGGCGCGGGCTTTAACCCCACTGTCATTCAGTTAAGCGGGGCAGCCAGGGCGAAGCCGCGTAGCGGCATTTGAGGGTAGCCGGGGGTTTCAACCCCCGGAAGGATGCGCCGGGCGTTTCGTCGCGTAGCGACGATTGCCAACCGCCCGGCGGGGCGTTCGCGCATGGGCCGTTCAAACGTCGCTACGCGACGCAGAATTTTGCGCCGCCGCCGAGGGATGAATCCCCCGGCTACCTTCGATAAACCGCTACGCGGCAACTCAACACAGCTTAACTAATGGCAGTGGGGCTTTAA
>CAZOTR010000036.1:0-20156 GCA_964582755.1 uncultured Methylococcaceae bacterium
CGCACAAACGCCAAGCCCAGCCCGGTGCTTTTGTTGCCGGTCGCCGGGCGCGGCAGGGAGTAGAAGCGTTCAAACAAGCGGTCTTGCGCGTAGGCGGGAATGCCGGGGCCATGATCGCGGATGCGCAATAGTATTTCGCCTGCCGAACCGCGTTCGGCGTGGATGTCGATAAGCCCGCCCTCGCACGAAAATTCGATGGCATTGTCGAGCAGGTTGGAAATGGCTTGCCTTAATAGAAATTCCTCGCCGCGTATCCACAAACCTTCGGCCAGATGTTTGCCCAAGCGAATAGCCCGGCGGGCGCATTGCGGGGTTTTTTCTTCGAGTATTTCTTCTGCCAACGCGCCCAAATCCAAAGTGGCGGATTCGGCAAGTTGTTGGCGGTGTTCGACCGCCGCCAAGCCCAGCATTTTTTCGATCAAGCGGTCGAGGCGCTGGGCTTGTTCGTTGACATGATTGGCGAAGCGTTGGCGTTGCGCGTCTGGCAGCGGCTCTTGCAGCAATTCCGCCGCGCCCCGGATTGCAGCCAGCGGGCTTTTCATTTCGTGGGTCAGGGTTTGCACATAACGCTCGGCATATTGCCGGCCTTCCAATTCCTCGCGCATCGTCTCCAAGGCTTTCGCCAAGCTCGCCATTTCCGCGCTGCGCAAATGCGGCGGGCGGGCTTTTTCCCCGGCGGTGACGGCGCGGGCGTAGGCGACCAGCAAATCAATCGAGCGCGTCAGCCGCCAACTGAACAAGACGCCAAACGCCAAGGCCGCGCCGTACAGCCACGCCGCGCCTTGCCAGACTTGCGCTTGGCTGTTTTCTATTACGGGCTGCAATAGCTTGGTGGGATAGGCCACCGTGACCACGCCGATGAGGGAATCTCCGTCACGCACTGGCGCGGCGACGTGCATGACCGACGTGGTTTTGTCGGCGGGGTCGGCCAGCGAGGAACGTGCGCCATAGTGGCCGCGCAAGGTCAGGTATACGTCATTCCAGCGCGAGTAATCCGCGCCCAGCGCAATGTCGGCGGAATCGAAGCGGACGATGCCTTGCGCGTCGGTGACATAAACGCGGTAATCCAAACTCCGCTTGGGGAAATCGAATATCTGAGCGGCAACCGGGCGGGCGGCGTAGCGTTTCACCGCTTGCGCGAATGCGCCGTCGTTTAACCGGCCCGCCAGCAAATCCGGGCCGGCGAATTCGGCGAGCAAATACGCCGTGTCCACCAAACTGGCCTCCAAGGCCGTCCTCATGCCGGGTTCGATCTGTTTCAGCACCAATAGCAATACCCATTGCCCGGCAATGGCGACGAGGATGAAATAGCCTAGGAATAAACGGATAGACAGTTTCATGTGGGTTTGCATAGGCAATAACCCAAGCCCCGGTGGGTGCGGATGGGATCGAGCGTGGGGTCCACCGCCCGCAGTTTTGCCCGCAGGGTTTTGATGTGGGTATCGACGGTGCGGTCGAATACCGCCGTCGGTTCGGCCCATACTTTGTCCAGCAATTGCTCTCGGGAGAAAATACGCTCCGGGTGTTCGGCCAGCAGTTTCAGCAGCAGGTATTCGTAGCGGGTCAATTCCAGCAATTGGCCGCAAAACCAAATCCGTCCGGCGCGTTCGTCTATTTTGAACAGCGGCGTGGCAGCGCCGTTGGAGGATTCCGGCCTGACCCGGCGCAGAATCACCCGCACCCGCGCCGCCACTTCACGCGGGCTGAACGGCTTGCTGACATAATCATCCGCGCCGATTTCCAGGCCGACGATGCGGTCGATTTCGCCGTGGCGGGCGGTGAGGAATATCACGGGTATGTCCGAAAACCGGTGCAGTTCGCGGCATAGCTCAAAGCCGTTGCCGTCCGGCAGGCCGATGTCGAGGATGGCCAGCGCGAAATCCTCCGTGCGCAGCCGCTCCAAGGCCTCGCGGGCCAAGGTGGTGTGTTCGGGCTGGTAGCCTTCGCTGGACAGGGCGTAGATTAACGTGTCGGCGATGGCCGGTTCGTCTTCGACGATTAGGATGCGGGCCATGGCTTCACCAACCCGCCAGCCAAAGCCTGGCCCGCAGGCCGAGTTCGCTGGTATAGCCGGTGGTGGCGTAGCGGATGCGGCCTTCGGGGCCAAGCACGAATACCGCCGGCACGCCTCGCAGGCCGTAACGCTTGGCTATCTCGCCCTCTTCGTCCGGCAGGGTGGGGACTTGGAAATCCTGTTCCCGCAGGTATTTGCTAACTTCGGCGCGGGTTCCCGATTGCATCGCCACGCTGATGAGCGGATGGCCGTCCGCCACGGCTTTTATGGCGTCTTGCATCCCCCGGCAGATCGGGCACCAACTGGCCCAGAAATAAATGACCGCAGGCTGGCCGCGCAACTGGGCGAGGTCGAAGTTTTGCCCTTCCAGGGTTTGTCCGGCAAATGGCGGCGGTTCGCCGCTCACCAAGCCACGGTTGACGGCAAACTGGATTCCTAAAACGAAGGCGATGATCGCGGTCCATCCCAGAAAACGGTTCTGCTTGAATTTCATTAACCCCCCATGTTTGGAAAAACGCCCGTTTGGCGCACGCCGGGGCCAAACGGGCGTTTCGACAGCCTCGGTTACGGGGCGTTTCCCGCGCCGATCTGGGTCGTGTAGAGAATGGGTTGGTTGCCGGAATTGGTGAACTCAAGCTGCTTTGTCACTATCCCGCCCGCGCTAAACACACCGCTGCCCAGATTCAAATCCAAATAGGGTGCGCCTGAAGGCGCGAGGCAAGCAGTGTCACCGGTCTTATTGGCAAACGTGGCGTTGGCGGAAAGGTTGCGCAACACCAACGAAACCGGCCCGTTGATGGCGCTGCCGCTGGTGTTGGTGAGGGTCAGCGTCTGCACATAGCGCCCCGTGGTCCGGTTGAGCCGGAAGCCGCTCCGCGTCACTGCCACGCCCGCAGACACATCCGTGGCGCAGGTTTGCTGTGTCGCGGAATAGACCCCTTCCGTTCCGTCGGAAAGCTTAGCCGTGAAAACCAGTTTGTTCCCGCTGAGGGCACCTGGGCCGGGGTTGCCAAGCGCAAGCACCTGCCTGCCGTCCAGGATGTCGCCGGTGGCGATGACTTTGGTGATGCTGCCGTCGCTGAGTTTAGCCAGGTACAGGGCGTCGTGGGCGGTGGGCGTGGCTTCGTCGAAGGCGCGGAACAAGATCTGGCCTTGGTTGAAGGCGAAGGCAAAGCTGTTGGGATTCATGACACCTGTCAAACCGGGCAGGCTGCTTGACGTGGTGGCGATGGGGGTGAACGGGCTGAACGGGGTGCCCGCAGGCGGTTCCCGTTTGGGCAGGCCACAGGTGGGCGTGGCCCCAGTGCCATCGGGCGTGCCATCGGGATTGATAGTGGTGCTGGAGCCATCGGCGCATACGGCCCACAGTCCTTGGAAGTAATGCGAGGTTGGGTCGAAGGGCTGGGAGTCATCGGCGTTGAAGACGATGATATCCCCATCCACCTGAACCCGCGGAGCGTGATAGCGTGTGTGCTGAGTGGTAACGGGTTCGCCTGCCAAGGGAAACAACGAACTCCCCACATATTCACAGGCGAAGCCGCCCGCGTCGGTGGCCCTAAAGATTTTGTTGGAGCCGGTGCTAGGGTCAAAGACTCCGTTGCCCCAGAAACTCAGACGGTGGCCGCTGAGGCTGGGGTAAATGAAACCGCCCAACATAAAAGTATTGCCGCCTGCGTCATTGGGACATCTGAAGTTGTCAAAATCGACGGCTATCGGGTTGATCGGTGCGATGCCGCTAAGATCGGCCAAAAACGTCCCGCCGCTGGAATTGAAATTCACCCCATAGAAAGCCACCCTGCCGCCATTGACCGAAAACGAACGTTGGCCGCTGCTGGTGTCGCCCCAGCCCTGGAACGTCTCCGTCCCACGGTTGGGAATGAGATCGTGGTAATCCACTATCTTGGAAATAGATCCGCCCAGCGCCGGCACCTGATAGAGTCCGGCGTGGATGGTGAAATTCAGGGCGGTGTTGGAATCCCGGCCGCTGATGACCACGGTGCCGTCTTTAATCAAGGGCGCGCCGACATGGCTAAGGCTGGTGTAAGTGCCCACGCCACCGGGGACGGGCGTGTTCACATCCGCCAGTTTCACCAGGCCCGTGCCGTCGGAATTAGCACTCCAAGCGGAAATGGTCGTGACTGGGTTGCCGGTGATGAACACCAGCCTGGATCCGTCAATGGCTGGGTTGGATACGCCATTCTGGATGGCGAAAAAACCATTTCCATCGGATCGGTTGGTATTGGTATCGACTATTTTACTGAAGCTAAACCCGGCGGCGTCGGCCATGCCTGGCAAAGCGGCGGCAGCCAACAGGCATAGGCCTAGGGTTGTGTGGCGAGAGTTGGGTAAATACATGGCTTAATCTCCTGGGCAAATCAAGTGTGTCGGACACGTTCCAGCGCGAGACTGGTTAAACCGAAGCTGTCTTGCCCCGGCGCATTAACAGCAGCAAGCCTGGCAAGACCAGCGCGACACTGGAAGGCTCCGGCACCGAATTGTTGACCAGGCCGACCGTAACCGGCACCGACGGGTTGCTGCCGCTATAGGGGGTGGGCTGTGTGGTCGTGCCGGTGATGTCCAGACCCAAGAGGGCCTGGGTACCCGAGGGGTCGCCCGTGGTGGTGATGGGGGAGCCGGCTTGATCCAGCAAGTAAAAAGCGAAGCCGTCGGGCGAAGATCCCGGGGCAGGCGGGTTGCCCGTCGCCTCGAACACGAACGACAGGAAGGTTCCCAGGGTGATGCCGCTTAGGTATTCATTGGTGAACGCTGTGTCATTCAGTGTCACCGTTCCAGGCAAGCTCCCGCTGACATCGCCCGTGATGCTAGAACTGCCCAGGGTTCCGTCGGTGCTGAATGAGCTGATCGTCACGGAGTTCGTCGGCGGGCCGCCGTCGAAAAAATCAAACGCCAATTGCCCCTGAGCGCCATTTAGCGAGGCGGTATTGACGTTGACGAGGTAGGGAACGGCGGAAGCCGGGGCACTGCCGAGACACAAACTTAGGAATATTACAGTTAAAAGAAATGCTGGAGTGGGCACCATCAAGAGAAGATGCTGAATAAGTTCTGAACGAGTTGGATTGCTCATCGAAACCTCCTGCTGTTGTGAGGAATGACCACAAAGAAATGAGCAAGGCTAGGTGGGATGCGGTATGGGTGCCTTGCTGGGTTATATTCCACAAATCGTATTAAAATAGTCAAGAATTTTTTGTGGTGCATATCCTTATGTCCAAGGCACAGGCTGCAAGCAGGTGTCTCCCTTGGCCTCTGGATTCCCATGCTTCGGGGCTGGCGGGGGTACTGCCTGCCTATGCCGATATCACGCTGGACGATTCCCACGGCATCGAGTCTCCCGTCTTGCTCTATGGCCCCAGCGGCGCATAATGCTTATCGTTTTTGGCATCTGCGCCAGCCTTGCCCCCGACAAGCCTTTGCCGCCAACCCGGCCAGACAGGGCAAGGCACCCAGCAAACCAGCACCATCGAGAACAAGAGCATGACGAACCTCCTAAACACACGCCGCTTTGAATCTCTATTCTCCCGTTCGCCGACCGGCTTGGCGGCTCTGTTATGGCTTTGGGCCGCGCCGCCCGCCTTCGCCGACGAAGTCGGCTGCGTCACCACCGCCTGGAAGCTGCTCGGAGCCAACCACAAGGTCTGCGTGGAAGCCTTCGACGACCCGAAAATCCCCGGCGTCACCTGCCATATCAGCCAGGCCCGCACCGGCGGTGTCAAGGGAACGCTAGGCTTGGCCGAAGACCCGTCGCGGTTTTCCCTGGCCTGCCGCCAGACCGGCCCGATCACCTTGCCGGCCAAGCTGCCGGACAGCGAAACCGTCTTCTCCGAAGGCACCTCGCTGTTTTTCAAATCCACCGACATCACGCGGCTATGGGACAAGCAGCATAACACCTTGGTTTATGTCGCCATCAGCCGCAAGGTCATCGAAGGCTCGCCGGCCAACAGCATTTCCACCGTGCCGGTGATGCCGTGGGGGCGCTGAGATGAAAATTCCCACCCGCCGCTTTTGGCGCGATTGGATCGGCCAAATCCTCAAGCCGTCCATTCCCGAGGCGGAACTCAACGCCCGCTTGCAGGAGGTCCGCCAGCATCTGCCCGTCCCGGTGTTCTGGCTGCTGGGCAAGGCGCAAAGCGGCAAGACTTCGATCATCCGTGTCCTCACCGGCTCGTCCCTGGCCGAGATTGGTAACGGCTTCCAGCCATGCACCCGCCATGCCCGCTTCTTCGACTTCCCGGACCAGCCTTCGGCCATCATCCGTTTCCTGGACACTCGCGGCCTTGCCGAAGTGGCTTACGATCCCACCGAAGACATGGGCTGGTGCGGGCAGCAGGCGCATTTGCTGATCGTCGTCGCCAAGGCCATGGACCACCAGCAAGACAGCGTGGTGAACGCGGTGCGGGAAATCCACGCCGCCCATCCCGAGTGGCCGCTGATCGTGGCGCAGACCTGCTTGCACGAAGGCTATGCCAGCCGGGAGATGGAGCATGTCCAGCCGTACCCGTTCGATAGTGCGCCGTTCGCGCCCGGCGTGCCGCCCGACTTGGCGCGGTCCCTGCTCAAGCAGCGCGAAAGCTTTGAGGGGCTTAATGCGCGTTTCGTGCCGCTGGATTTCACCTTGCCCGAGGACGGCTACGCGCCCGCCGATTACGGCGTCGATGCGCTGTGGCAGGCGATAGAGGAAATCTTGCCGCTGGGCCTGCGCAGCTTGCTGAAATATAGCGAGCAACGGCGTTTGTTGAACGACGAATATGCCCGCAAGGCGCATCCGCACATCATCAGCTACGCCCTCGCCGCCGGCGCGGCGGAGGCCATTCCCGCGCCGGGATTCAGCCTGGCGACGGCGGCGGCGATCCAGGCCAAGCTGTTCCACAGCCTCGCCTCGATTTACGGCCTGCCGCTGAACTCGAAAAGCGTGGCCGAAGTCGGCAGCGCGGTGGGCATAGGCGTGTTGGCCGGCGTGGGCGGGCGCGAGCTGGCCAAGCTGGTTCCCGGTTACGGCCAGACCGTCGGTCTGGGGGTGGCGAGCTTGTACACCGCCGCCGTGACCTACGCGCTGGGCAAGGTGTTTTGCTTTTATTTCGCCGGCACCCTGCGCGGCCATGCCTTTTCCCACAAGGTCTTGCGTGAGCTGTACCGCGAGGAATTCCAGGCGGGCCGCTCCCTGCTGGCCGACTCGCTGAAACGCAAGGGAGGCTGAGGTGCGCGCCGCCTGGCCTTGGCTGGCTTTGTTGGCCTTCGGCCTGATTCCCTGGCTGTTGCTGGCGGGGCTGGGCGGCTGGTGGCTGTGGCAAAACGGCGAACTGCTGCACTGGCTGGGGCTGGCGATGGCTTTTTCCGGGTTGGCTTGGGTTGCCGGGCTTTGGCTGAAAAAAAAGCAAGCCTCGCCGTTCGCGCAAATGCCGGTGTTCAAGCCCGACCAGCTCTGGTCGCCCGAGGCCGACGCCGCCTGGACGCGGGTGGAGTCCATCGCCGACAAGCTGAGCCCCGCCGACTATCCGTTAAGCGAACCGGGCAGGCTGTTGCCACTGGCCCACCGCATCATCATTGAAGTCGCCAAGCCGTTCCACCCGCAGGCCAAACATGCCGAGTTGGACGCGCCGTTGCCCAGCATTCTGTTGATTATCGAGCGAGTCAGCCGCGACATGCGCGAACTGCTCACCGAGCAAGTGCCGGCCAGCCATCTGATTACTGTCGAGGACGGGCTGGCGGTGTGGCGTTGGAAGGAAAAGATCGAACACATGGCCGCGCTGGTCGGGGTGGGGCGGATGGCGGTCAACCCGCTGGGCGGGCTGTTGTACGAATTGCGCACGGCCTTCTTTGGCCGCGTCACCCGCTACCCGCTGGCCGAGTTGGAACGCTGGCTGCTGCAAACCTTCGCCCGCAAGGTCGGCTATTACGCCATTTTGCTGTACAGCGGCCAATTGCGCCCGGACGATGCTTGCGACAACGCCGCCTGCCCCGCCTCTTGCCAAGACCTCGCAGCCGCCGACGCCGCCGCCAGCCGTCCCGAAGAGCCTTTGCGCATCCTCGTCGCAGGCCAGACCAAGGCGGGCAAATCCAGCCTCATCAACGCCTTGTTCGGCGAACTCCGCGCCCCTGCCGACGCTTTGCCGCTGACCTATGCGCTGACGCCTTACCGCTTGGAGCGCGACGGCGAGTTTTTGGGGCTGGTGTTCGACAGCCCCGGCTTCGGCGACGAGGTTTCATGGGCGGAAGACGCGCTCAAGGAATTGCATTTGATCGACCTGATCCTGCTGGTCTGCTCCGCCACCCAGGCCGGCCGCGCCGCCGACGCCCGCTTCCTGTCCGCCTTGCAAGCCCAATACGCCAAAATCCCCGACCGCATCGCCCCGCCGATAGTCGTCGCCCTCACCCACATCGACCAGTTGCGCCCCGCCCGCGAATGGCATCCGCCGTACAATATCGCCGAACCAGTCGGCGTTAAAGAAACGCAAATCCGCTTGTGCATAGAGGAGGTTTCGCGTGTCTTGGGCATCCCATTGGAGCAGGTGCAGGCGGTTTGCCTTAAAACCGACGAAGAATGGAATATCGAAGCCGTGTGGGCCACTATTGCCGGGCAATTGCCGGAGGCGCGGCGGGCCAGATACCTGCGCTGCTTGAAAGACGCCAAGGCCAGGGAAAAATGGCAATTGATTTTCCGCCAACTGAGCAATACCGGGCGTTTGGTGAGTGGCACCATTGGCAAGATTTTGCCGGGGAATTAAAGTGTTGCACATTGGCAAAGGGAAAATGCGCCATGCCGCCGGGCCAGTCGAAACCGGCAATAGTTCACAGCTTCTCCCCGGCCTGTGTGCTTTGCTGTCGCCTGCCATCAGGCAAAAGCCTTGGCGGGCTGGGCGCAAAGCCTTGCCGCCGGGGATTGTGTGTTTCTATGACTTCTGGAGGTTGCCATGCGATGTTTATCTGTTGTCTTGCTCCCGGCCTTGCTGGCTTGCGCGGGCGTTGCCCACGCGGCGCCCATCGCCGTCAACAACCCCGGCTTCGAGGCCGATCTTGCGGCGGCGAACACGTTTCCCGCGCTCATCCCCCAAGGCTGGGCGCTCTATGACCCGCAAACCATTTTCAATGGCTCTAACCGCGCCGTGGGCGTGTTGAACCCGACCGGCTCGACCTTTTTCCCCGGCGGCGCGCCGGAGGGCAGCAATGTGGCGCTGACCTGGCTGGACGATGGCGAAGGCGCGGGCAACCACCACCCGCTGGGCTTGCGGCAAACCCTGGGTGTCGATCTGGCGGCCAACACCCGCTACACCTTGAGCGTGGATGTGGGCAACATCGATTCCGGCATCGGCTCGCCGCCGTTCGACGGCTTTGGCTTCTTCAACATCAAGGGCTTTCCCGGCTATGCCGCGCAATTGTTGGCGGGCGGCGTCGTCATCGGCGAGGACAACAATGCCTTGGGCAATTCCATCGCCGAAGGCACTTTTGCCACCAGCACCGTCCAGGTCGTCACCGGCGCCAGCGTCTTGCCGGGGCAGACCTTGGAGATCCGGCTAGTCAACCTGAACCTGCCCGGCACGACCGCCGAGCCGGGCATCGAGGTGGATTTTGACAATGTCCGCCTCGACGCCACTGCGCTGCCCTTGCCTGCGACGCTGTGGCTATTCGGCGGCGCGTGGGCCGGTTGGATGGGCTTGGGGCGCCGCAAACGGGCATGACGCCCGCGCGGAATCCGGGGCATACTATCGGCGGGCAAGCAACCTGTCCCAAGCTGCGCCAAAGGGATGCTTGCCGGCCCCGCGCCTGTTCGGCTTGGGCCTTGGGACTATGGGGAGGCGACCAATGACTATCGATATACAGTGCCATGCGCAGAATACCTGCTCGTGGAGGTGCGCGGGGAGTGGACGGAAGCGGCCACACAGCAAGCGCTCTATGCCATCAAAGCCGAGGCTGACCGCCTAGGCAGCCAGCGGCTGCTACTCGATCTGCGCGGACTGTCGCGGCCTGCCACGGAGATGGTTCGCTTCTGGTCTGGACGGTACTTGGCGCAAATCCTGCCGTATCCTTTCAAGGTGGCCGCTTTTGCCAAGCCTGAGTTGATAAACAAATTTGGAGAAACCGTGGCGGTCAACCGGGGCGCGTGGTTCCAGGTTTTCCCGGACGAGCAGAGGGCGGTCCAATGGCTTACGGAGCGGCTTGACAATTAGAGCCAACCGGCAACATCCCTAGTCAGGGGTGTTGCCGGTTTGGATTGACCCAACGCGCCATGCAGACAATGCCATGAACATGAATCTCACGCTCAACGAAACCCGCGTCATCGGGTGTTTGCTCGAAAAGGAAATCGCCACGCCCGACCAATACCCGCTGTCGCTGAACGCCTTGGCCAATGCCTGCAACCAGAAAAGCAACCGTGATCCGGTGTTGGATTTGACCGAGACCGCCGTGCAGGAAACCGTCGATGGCCTGATAAAGAAATTCCTCGTCAGCCGGGCTTCGGGCTATGGTAGCCGCGTCACCAAATACCAGCACCGTTTCTGCAACACCGAATTCGGCGAACTCAAGCTGTCGCCGCAGGCGGTGGCGCTGGTCTGCGAATTGCTGTTGCGCGGCCCGCAGACGCCGGGGGAATTGCGCACCCGCGCCGAGCGCCTGTGCAAATTCACCGATGTCGCGGAGGTCGAGGCCGAATTGGACAAGTTGATGGCGCGGGAGCCGCCGCTGGTGGCAAAACTCCCCCGCGAACCGGGCAAGCGCGAATCCCGCTATGTCCATTTGTTCAGCGGCGGACAGCCGGTGACGCATGGCCCGGAAACGGCGGCGGGGGAAGCCGCAGGCACCGACCGGGAGAGAATCGAGGCGCTGGAAAACCTAGTGGCGGAACTGCGCTCACAGCTTGACGAATTGCGGGAGAAAGTCGAACGCTTGGCGTGATCCGCGGGAGCGGCTTATCCATCCAAGCCATCCGGCAGGAGGTGGGTTTAATTGATTTATTGATATTCTCCGTAGGAGCGGCCCATGGCCGCGAAAGGCTTCGGGCAATGGGTGGGGCCAGAGATCGCGGGCATGGCCCGCTCCTACAATTCAATCAATTGAACCCACCTCCATCCGGCAACTGCTCCTTGGGCACGATCATGGCCGACTCAAGTTCAAGGTCGTAGACGATGACATACAGGCCCTGGTCCAATTGCTTTTTGACTTGGGCCACTTTCACCGCCAGCGGGGTTTCGGTTTCGCCGTAGTCCGTCCCGTCGCGGGTGACGAAATCTTCGATGACCCCTTGCAAGGCTTCCGGGCTGAGTTCGCGGTGGGGGATAATCATGGCGCCTCCCTCCGCCAATGCCCCGACTTCCCCCCCGCCTTTTCCAGCAGCCGCACCGACTGTATGCGCATGCCCCGGTCCACCGCCTTGCACATGTCATAAATGGTGAGCAGGGCGATTTGGACGGCGGCGAGGGCTTCCATCTCCACGCCGGTGACGCCGACGGTCTTCGCCGTCGCCTCGCAATAGACGCAATGGCGTTCCGGCTGCGGCTCCAGCCGTACTTCGACATGGCTGAGGGGGATGGGATGGCACAGCGGAATCAGCTCCGCCGTGCGCTTGCTGGCCATGATGCCGGCGATGCGGGCGATGCCCAGCACGTCGCCCTTCTGGTGTCCGCCGTGCATAATCAAGTTCAGGGTTTCCGGGCGCATCTCGATAT
The DNA here is from genome assembly GCA_964582755.1 of uncultured Methylococcaceae bacterium. Taxonomy (GTDB): domain Bacteria; phylum Pseudomonadota; class Gammaproteobacteria; order Methylococcales; family Methylococcaceae; genus Methylumidiphilus. The sequence goes on from CAZOTR010000036.1 coordinate 11,689, forward strand.
GGCCTGCGGCCACGGCCCGGCGCTCGCTGGCCTGCTTGCCGCCGACATCGACCATGTGGGCCTCGCCGGCTTCGTTGAAATGGGTGAGCGTGTCCATGGATAGTGTGGGTGGGTTGGGGAAAAGGCCATTATAATCGGCAGGCCCAAGGCCGAACCTTTAAATTCTCCAAGATCCCCCATGAGCGGAAAACTCGCCCCATTGTTTGCCTGCCTGACCCATGGCGTTTATGTCATCGGCGTCAGCGCCGAAGGGCGCAAAAACGCCTTCACCGCCGCCTGGGTCATGCAGGCTTCTTTCAATCCGCCAATGCTGGCCCTCAGTATCAATCCGTTGCATTCCTCTTTTGCCTTGCTGAAGGCGGGAGGCGGCTTCACGGTCAATGTGCTGAAAAGTGGGCAACGGGAGCTGGCCCTGCATTTCGGCAAGCCGATGGCGGCGAACAAACTGGATGCCATAAGCTGGCGCGAGGCGGGGAACGGCGCGCCGATATTCGACGAAGCCATGGCTTGGTTTGAATGCGAACTGGCCGGGGAGATGCCTTCGGGCGACCATGTGCTGGTGCTGGGCGAAGTCACCGACGGCGGTTTGGCCGAGGAATGTGCCGCGCCTATGGATTATCGGGAAATGCACGGCACGGACGCCACGGCGGCCTTGCTGCCCGACGGCTTCCGGCCATGAGCCATTATCTGCCCCGCGACTTTATCGAGACCGCCGAAGGCTTGGTCTTCGCCGTCGTCGATGGCGTGCCGGAGGACGGCAAGGTTTTGTCTTTCCTGCGCTATGGCACCGGCGGCAAGGTGTCCACCGACGCCGCCAACCGGCTGCTGCGTGAGCGCCATCCACATTACCTGCACCATTCCCGCCGCCTCGACGCCAAGCTCCATGCCGTCCCCATCGTCAAAGTCCTGCGCCACCACCGGCCTAGGGTGCGGGTGCGGGATCTTCTGGCGCAGGGGCCGCAAGACGCCATTGAGCAAAAGCTGTTGCGGCTGTTGCGGCTGTTGATCGACGGCGGCGTGCCGGCGGACGCTTTGGGCGTCACCGGCTCCTTGCTGATTGGCCGGCAGACGCCCGCATCAGACTTGGATCTAGTGGTTTATGGGCGGGAGAACTTTTTCCTGGCCCGCCGCCGCGTGGCGGCGCTGATCGACGATGGCCAACTGCACGGCCTGGACGAAGAGGCTTGGCGCGAAGCCTACCAGCGGCGCGGCTGCGAGCTGGGCTATGAGGAGTTCTTGCGCCATGAGCGGCGCAAGGGCAACAAGGGGATGATAGACGGGACCAAGTTCGACCTTGCCCTGATTGTTGAGTCCGACGACGATAGCCCGGAATCTCCCGCCGTCTGGCGCAAGACCGGCAAGGCGACGGTCCGGGGAAGGGTGTTGGACGACAGCCGCGCCTTCGACCAGCCCGCCCGGTATAAGATCGACCATCCGCGCATTGGCGAGGTGCAAAGTTTTACCCATACTTACGCCGGCCAAGCCATCACTGGCGAGATGATCGAAGCCGCCGGGGCGGTGGAAACTGCCGACGATGGCCGCCAGCGCCTAGTGGTCGGCTCCAGCCGCGAAGCCTTGGGCGAGTTTATCCGGGTGCTTGCGCCGTCCGCCTGACTTCAGCGGCACCGGGTTTTTTTGGGCGAAGCGGTCTGCTAGAGTGGCGGCTTGGCCATGACATGACGAGGAAAATGCAATGAAGACATTCAGCACTTTTGAGCAGGTTGAAGGCATGCGCGGCTGCATGAAAAAGCCGATTGTTGTCCATGCCGTGCAGATACAAGAAGAATTCCGCGTGGACACCTTGGAGGGTGATTACAAACAGGGCAAAGCCGGCGATTATTTGATGCGCGGAGTCGATGGGGAGCTATACATTTGTGACCGGGATATTTTCGAGAGGACGTATGGCTGGACCGATGGCTAACCGGGCTTTTGCCGCCCGCTGCCGGAGCGGGCTGGCGGCACAAGCCATGCTTAACGGCCAAACCCCGCCTTCTCCGTTTTCAGCGCCCGCCACACCAACCCCACCCCCACCGCCACCGCCGGGAGGCTCAACCATTGGCCCATGGTGAGTATCCAGCCGTCGGCAAAAGCCGCCTGCTCCTCCTTGAAAAACTCCATGAAAAACCGCGTCCCGAAAATAAAGATGAAAAACCGCCCGAACAAATAGCCGGCGGGACCGGCATCGCCGCGCTTAAGGTAATAGCGCAGTTGGAACAGGAATATCAGCAGATAACAAAACGCCTCGTACAACTGCACCGGATGGCGGGGGATATTATCGACACGCGAAAATACCACGGCCCAAGGCACATCGGCCGGCTTGCCTAAGATTTCCGAATTGAAGAAATTGCCGGTGCGGATCAAAAAACCGGAAAAAGGCACGGCCATGCCGATGCGGTCGCAGACATACAAGAAGGATTGGTTGGCGGCTTGCCGCGAATACAGCCAGACGCCGGTCAAAATCCCCGCCACCGCCCCGTGGCTGGCCAGCCCGCCTTCCCACACGGCGAGGATTTTCCACGGATGGCTGAGATAATACCCCGGATTGTAAAACAGCACATGGCCCAGCCGCGCCCCCAGCACCGTGCCGACGATGACAAACAGCGCCAAGTCGTAAGCGTCGTCCGGCGGACGCCCCTCGCGCCTGAACATATAGCGGAAAATGAGTATGCCGTAGGCAAAGGTCGAGGCGAAAAACAGCCCGTACCAGCGGATATTGAAATGATATTCCCCAAAGAAAAGGGTGAGGGCGATGGGTGATATGTCCCAGATCATGGCGGTCAGTCTCGGGTGGGTTGCGGGCTGTGGACCAGTGGTTTGGGCTATTCGCCGGGAGCCGTGCCTTGCGCGGCGATGGAAAAAGTCCGGTTCATGGCTTTTGCCCTTCCCTAAGCCGCCGACGTGACAGCGCCAGATACACCAACCCGGCCCCGCTGGCGGCGGCAATATGTTTCAACGGGTGTCCGCCAAGAAAACCTAAGAGCCTGAATAGGCCATGGTCGAAATGTTCCAGTAGCTTCGCCAGCCCATAGGCAAGAATCGCCAGCCACAAATATCCCACACTGGAAAACCGTGAAGGCATCCATGTCAGTATCAAAGGTATCAGCAACATAGGCAAAAACTGGACGACAGCATAAGGACGCAAGTCGCCGTGTCCATCAAGCTCGGTTTTTTGCCAGTACAGCACCGAGGCCACGCCGAGGATGGCGAGTGGCCAAAACAGCCGTCGGCTCGCCCGGATGCTAATATGCTCGCCAATGACGATGCACAGGAATGCCATGAACGACAGGGTCATCGGCAACCTGTCCCAGACCAAAGTTTGATTGTTGGGGTTCCAGTGGTAAAAGCCCGAACCTAGGCCGGTGAGGAATATTCCGACAAAGAATGCCGTGTATGGGGTTTGCAATTCCGGCAACCTGCCTGGCGGCAATGGATGTGCCAATAGGCCGAGGATGCCGACGATCAAAAATAGGATGTTCGACGCGACATTCCAAAAATTGGGTATGCCCAGCAGTGTCGCCGTGTCGGCAAATTGGTGATATTGCGGATTCTGGGGTATTGGGGGCAAGGTGCCGGCCAACAAAATTGCGGCTAGGGAAATGCCCGCTAGAATCTTGACGATATTTCTTTTGTCCGCTATTGTCGTAGCCTGCCAGATGTTTTGTCATTTAGCCAAATTTCGATGCGCAAGCTGGCATCGGACTCGTGTGCGCTAACAATCTCGTTATATTTCTCGATTAGGTTGTCTATCGTGATTTTGCGTTGGGCGGCTTTGAACAAGCCCGTCTCATAGAGATTGGCGGCGATGAATTGCAAAGCGTCCATCATCTCAACCCGCCCATCAATTCCAACGGTTTCGGCCAAACCTTCATCTGATTCCCACATTCAAGTAACTTGGAAAATAGCACGGCGTTAGACATTGGCTTTCACGAGTGGCAGGAGAAGGTGTTGTGCCAGCCAGCGGGCGACGGGCACGGCAACGCCATCCCCCATCGCTTTGTAAGCCTCGTTATAGCCGACGGGTAATTTGTAGCTATCGGGAGCGCCCATCAGCCTTGCCGCTTCGCGGACAGTCAAAAGCCTGCAAGCCAGCTTGCCGTTTTTTCTTAAAAGCAACAGTTGCCGGCTGCTTCCGCCCTCGGGGGTCCGCAAGCAGCCCGCAATGCGGTCAAACCGAAGTTCCAGCACTTGCCGTCCGTTCCGTGTCCTTTTGTAGCCAGGGGCGATAAAGGGCAGATCCTGTGGCAAATCTCCCAGTAATTTGGCATGGCGCGGTGAAATAAGGGCGAGGTTGCGTTGTTGCGTGGCGTCGTCTTGGGCTGGCGCATCCCATTCGATGATGCCATCCAGTGTCGTCTTTCTTTGGGGCGGAAGAGGCATTGCCCACCAAATCCAATTTGGCAAGCCCTCGGCGGCGCGTATCAAAGCACTGGAATGCAGCCAATTTGGCCCTGGACTTGTTAAAGCCAAGGGCAGGCTAAGGCCATCGGCGATGGCGACTATGAAAATGCGGGGCCGGGATTGGGGAACCCACAACTCGGCATTGATTAACATGGCGCCGACGCGATACCCCCGATCAACCAATGCCTTGTGCAGGCTTCGATAGTGCGAACCGCCATTCAACGAAACTAGGCCGGCGACGTTTTCGGCCACTAGAACCGGGGGGCGCTTCTGCATTTCATCCATGACACGCAACCATTCCCACACCAAACCGCTGCGCGCGGCATGGATTCCGTCGGTGGAACCTGCCAAAGATAGGTCTTGGCAGGGAAAAGACGCCCAAGCCAATGGCGCATTGGGCAAGTCCGCTCCGTGAATATCCGCTATCGAGCCAATCTGGAAATGCGTGGAATCGTGGTTGGCCGCATAAACCGTCGCTTTTTTCGGGCAAATGTCGTTGGCCCATGCCGGCTTGAATAATCCTTTAAAGCCTTCGGCAACCAAGCCGGAACCTGCGAAAAATTCCAGAAACGGATGCCCGATGCGCCTTGGCCCGGCAACACAGGGCCAAGGCGCATCGTTGCTTGAGCGGGACGCGCTAGATCCGTTGGTTTGCCGCAAAGCTTTGGGCATGTGCAAAGCTTACTGCGCCGACCAATCCACCAAGCCGAAATAAGCCGTCGCCAGCACGGCGATGCCGAAGGCGATGCGGTACCAGGCGAAGAGGATGAAGCCGTGGCGGACGATGTAGCGCAGCAGGCCACGCACGGCGAGGAAGGCGCTGACAAAAGAGGCGGCGAAGCCCACCGCGAACATGTCCAGGTCGGCGCCCGACAGCAGCCCGCGCGCCTTGTAGAGTTCGTAGGCGGTGGCGGCGAACAGGGTGGGGATGGCGAGGAAGAAGGAGAACTCCGTCGCCGCCTTGCGCGACAGGCCGAAGAACAGGCCGCCGATGATGGTCGCCCCGGAGCGCGAGGTGCCGGGGATCAGCGCCAGGGCTTGGGCGAAGCCCAGCTTCAGCGCGTCCTTCCAGCCCAGGTCGTCCACTTCGTGGATGCGGACCGTGTGTTCGCGGCGCTCGGCCCAGATGATGACGAACGCGCCGACGATGAAGGCGGTCGCCACCGAGACGGGGTTGAACAAATGCGCCTTGATCGCCTTGCCGAACAGCAGGCCCAGCACGGCCAGGGGCAGGAAGGCGATGCCTAGGTTGATGGCGAAGCGTTGCGCCGCCGGTTCTTTGGGCAGGCCGCGCAACACGCTGAAAATCTTGGCGCGGTATTCCCAGCACACGGCGAGGATGGCCCCAGACTGGATGACGATCTCGAACAGCTTGCCTTTCTCGTCGTTGAAATGCAGCAAATCGCCGGCCAGGATCAAATGGCCGGTGCTGGAGACGGGGAGGAATTCGGTCAGTCCTTCGACGATGCCGAGGATGAGGGCGTGGAGCAGGGCGGTGTAATCCATGTAGCGTTCCGGGCGGGTTGTTGGTCAAGGGCGGTTATTTTAGCAGGGACGCGGAAGGAGAGTGCCATCGGTTCTGCTTTGGTCGGCAATGCCCATTTTGGCCGCAAGCGCCGCCATGCCGGGGTTTTGGTGTCGGAATGCAGTTGGACGCAGGCCGAAACAAGCCACTTCGAGCGTCCGCCAGAAGGGGTGTTTCCGGGAGGCAATTGATTGACGTGGGAGCGGGCCATGCCCGCGCTCTCGGACCCCACCCATTGCCCGAAGCCTTTCGCGGCCATGGGCCGCTCCTGCGGAACATATCAACAAATCAATTAAACCCAACTCCTAAAGACGAGGGTTGCGCTCCGGGAATTTTCCATCGGTATTTCGGGAGAATCACACGGCTTTGATGTCTTGCTTATTGAGACCGGCAGTTTATACTAAAAGCCGCTATTTTCAGCGACTTTAACTTATTTTAGGGTAGTCAAGCCATGCAATGGGAAACACCAAGCTACACCGACCTTCGGTTCGGTTTTGAAGTGACGATGTACATTTACAATCGTTGAGGTCAATCAGAAAAATAGGGCTGGCCAGTCGGCCCTATTTTTTTGCCTGTTGGAATGCTTAAGAAAAATGGCAAATAGATTTTTGGGTCTTGCCTTGGCTGCTGTCATGGGCACAGCCGGGGCTGACACGGTTTATGTCAGCTTGGAAAAGGACAACGCGCTGGCCGTTCTGGACGGGGTTAGCGGGGCAGTCAAAAAAACGCTCCCTTTAGGCAAGCGTCCCCGTGGCTTGTCGTTGAGCGCCGACCATGCCCGCTTGTATGTGGCGGACAGTGACGACAACCAAATCCTGGTATTGGATGCGCAAAGCTTGGCAACCCTGGACAAGCTGACTATGCTCACCGATCCAAAAACCTTTGCCGTCTCCCCCGACGGAAGGCGCTTGTTTGCCAGCGACGATGACCATCACCAGCTTGCCGTGGTCGATTTGCCCCTGAACAAGCTCGTCAAGCAAATCCCCGTGGGGGAGGAGCCGGAGGGTGTCAGCATCAGCCCGGACGGGCGTTGGGTGGTCAGCACCAGCGAAGCCGCCGGCCAGGCTTATTGGATCGACACGCAAAGCCTGGAGGTGGCCGATAAAACGGCGGTTGGTGCCAAGCCCCGTTATTCCCGTTTCAGCGATGACGGCCAACAGCTTTGGGTGGCTGCCGGGGGAGACGGCAGCGTCGCCATCATCGACACGGCCAGCCGGAAAATCCGCAAGACCTTGAAGTTCCAGGTTCCCGGCATCCCCCAGGACCAAATCACGCCCGTCGGCATCCGCATCGACCGGCAAGGCCGCTTCGGCTATGTCGCCCTTGGCCGCGCCAACCGGGTGGCGGTGGTGGACGCGGAAAAGTTGGAGCTGCTGGGCTATGTCGAAGTGGGCAGGCGGGTTTGGAATCTGGAGTTCTCGCCCGACCAAAAGCGCCTGTACGCGGCCAATGGCTTGAGCAACGACCTGTCCATCATCGACCTGTACAAGCGGGAAGTGTTGAAAACCGTGCCGCTGGGGCAATCGCCCTGGGGCGTGGCCGTCCTGCCCTAGAAGGCCATTAGATAGCCCCCTCACCCGAAATCCCTCTCCCGCTGGGAGAGGGACTTGTCCAGCCTTGGGCATAGGCTTATTTCACTTTGATGAAAATCTCGGGATAACCATTGTCGGCGGCCAGCCAGAGCTTATTTTCTTTTAAGCTGATGGTCCGCCGGGTTTTCGTGCCTTGCGTGTCGATGCAGGCCACACCGCCTTCGTCGCCCACGCTGGCGATCTGGCAATTGACGCCGAGATAGTGGAATTTTCCTTCCTGGATGTGCAGTTCCGAGTCGGTCTGGGCGATGAAATTCAAGGCCATCTCGGTGTTGGGATCGGCGGACACGTTTTCCTGGTAGCCTTTGGCCTGGCGGGTGGCCGGCATGTCCAGCAGCCACAGACCGTCCACCGAGTTGGCATTGGAGCAGGCAGCCAGCGGCAAGGCCAGCAAGAGGATTAGATTTTTCATGCCTGTCAGTTGCCTTCGGCGACGGCCTTCAACTTGCCCAGCCCGCTTTTGAAGAAAGCCTGCATGGCGTTCACCGCCGCCTCGTCGTCCATCCCCTCGGCGGGGAAATTGCCGGTGTCGCCCCGGTAGAGGCGGCTTTTCCATTCCACCAACACGCCTTGGCCTTGGGGCGTGACTTTGAATGTGGCGGAATAGGAGCTGGCGGGGATGGCTTTCACATTGTCCTTGGACAGGCGGTAGGTGTATTCGTGGGCCGCTTCGTCGATAAAGTCCAAATCTTCCACCAGTTGCTCGCCGTTGGAGAAGGTCAGGGTGCGCTTGTCACCTTGTTTGCTGCCGCCTTCACTGGCTTTCAGGGCGGGCTGCCATTGGGCGATCTCGCCGAATTTCCCGGCCAGGCCCCAGACTTTTTCCAGCGGGGCTTTGATTTCGACGCTTTCCACCACTTTTTGCGGCGTCGGGCCGTGGGCCAGGACGGTGCTTGAGGCGAGGGCTAACAGTAACGCGAAGGCGGGTTTCATGGATGGGGTTTCTCCTGGGG
>CAZOTR010000036.1:20256-24855 GCA_964582755.1 uncultured Methylococcaceae bacterium
GCGAGGGCTAACAGTAACGCGAAGGCGGGTTTCATGGATGGGGTTTCTCCTGGGGGTGGGGTTTGGATGGGGTAAAAATCGGCAACAAATAAGCGGCCAACAAGGCCAGCAGCGACAAGCCGGCCGGCAGCCAACGCAAGTCGGTGGGGAGGTTTTGCGGCGTACTCAGGCTGGGCTCCAGCAAGGCTTGCTGCAAGGATTGCGGCGTGTCGATGCGGCGGTAAAGCAGACCGGATTCCTGGCTTAATTCGCGCAGGTAATCCTCCCGCAGCGCGGAAAGGTGTTCGGCGCCGCCGGGCTTGGGGTTGCCAAAGGGATTGTTGCGGGCGTGGTAGCCTTCCACCTCGTCGGGGGCCATCTCCGACAGGCCGAAGGTGGAACGCTGCGGCACCTCGTCCTCGCGGTAGTAGCCTTCCTGCCCGCCCTCGGCGTTGAATTTGGGGATGGGGGCAGGCGTCAGGCCACCTATCCCCATCAGCACGCCTTTCGCCTTGCCTTGGTAGGGATGCAGGTCGGGGCGGTAGCGGGGATTCAGCGGCGGGGCTTCCTGGCCCTCGGTGAAGAACAAGACGTTGCCCAGGCCCGCCAGCGTCTCCAGGCTGTTGCGCAAGCCCTCGGCGATGCGGCTGTCGGCGTCCCAGGCCATGCGCCAGTCCAGTTGGGCGATGGCGGCGTCCAAGGCGGCGTAACCGGAGCAGACCTCCACCGGCTCGAACAACAGAAAGGGCCGCCGCTCGGTGAACACCGCCAGCCCCAGCTTGGAGCCGCAGGGCAGGTGGGGCAAGGCGCTGCGCAGGCTGTGTTTGACGAATTCCAGCCGGCTGAGGGGCCGGCCTTCCAGCCGGCAGTCCTCCACATTCATGCTTTGGGTGATGTCCACCACGGCCAGATGGGTGAAGGCCGGGCGCTGGCTGTGGTAGGACAGCGGCAAGGTGGCCAACAAAGACAGGCCCAAACTGCCCAGCAGCAAGCCGAGTCCGACCGAGTGGCGGTTCATGGCTGCCCTCTGGGAAAACCGGGAACCTTGGTCCACAGAGCCTTGGGCTGGGTCTCGGGCGGCTCGTCCTCCTGCCCGTTGCTAACCCGATCCATTTCCGGCAACAGCCGCATGGCGATTTCCAGGTTGAATTTGGCGTCCCAACAATCCGGCTGCCAGTGCAGGGCGCGGCGGAAGGCTTGCTTGGCCAAGGCCGCCAGCGGGGCGGCTTGTTCCAACTGGCCGGTTTCGATCTTGTCCAAGGCGGCTTTCAGGTAGAGCGTGCCGAGATTGTGGCTGGCCTGGGCGCGGTCTTCGTTTTCACCGGCCCCGTCCAAGAATTCCCACACGCTCTTGGCCTCGTCCTCGCGGCCATGCCGGGCCAGATACAAGGCCCGCGCCGCCAACACTGGCACCGCCTGGCCTTTGAGCGGGCCGACGGGCAGGTCTTTCCCGGCCAATAGCCCGGCGATGGTGGCGTTGTCGGCATAGGCCGATTGCAACTGCCATGCCTCGAAGGCCGCGCCCAGCAGGCCCAGCGCGACCACGCCGGCCACCAGTTTGTGTTGCAGGGTTTTGTTCATGGCCGCACCTCCTGCCATTTGGCCAAGGCCAAAAGCGCCAGCGCCAGCGCGGCGACGGCATGGCAAATCCCCCGCAAGTCTTGGCGGGGGATGCGCTCGGCATAGCGGAAGGGCTGGTTTTCCAGGCGGTCGATGTCTTCCATCGCGTGGCGGACGGCGTCGGGGTTTTCCGCTTCGTAGGCTTGGTAAGGCACTTTGAGGCTGTTGAAGAACAAATGCAGATAGCGTTCCGGCCGGGACTGGGCGTTGTCCTCGTCGGGATTGGCCGGGGTTTCAAACAGGCCCGGCGAGCCTTGCGAGCGCAGATAGATCCAATACAGGCGCAGGTTTTTCTTGGCAAAAGCCTGCCGCAGCAGGGCTTCTGTCGGCGGGTCGATGACCGCCGCGCCGTCGGACACCAGCAAAACCAAGCCCGATTCCGGCGTGCCGGGGCCGTCGAAATAGGACAGCGCCATCGCCAGCCCTTTGCCCACATGGGTTTGCGCCAGGGCCGGCCGTGCGGAAGCCCTTACCGCCGCCCGCACGGCTTCGCGCCGGTCGGTCAGGGGCAGCACAAACAGCGGGGAGGTGCTGAACGCCGCCACGCCCACCCGGTCACGCGGGCGGCCATCGAGGAAGCGGGTCAACAATTGCCCCGCCACGGTCGATTTCGAGACTTCAGTTCCCGACGGGGTGCGGCCCGCGAAACTGTCGTCCATGCTGCGGCTGCGGTCCAGCAACAGCACCAGATTCGCCCCGGTGCCGACGCGCTCGATGGTTTGCTCCGGTTGGTAAAGTCCCGCCAAACCGAGGCTTAGGGCTAAGATGGCCAGCGTTCCCGCTGCTTTAAGGCCGCGCTCCAACCACATTGAAGCCGGGTCGGCGGGCAGCAGGGCGGAATAGGAATAGGCGACAGACTGGAAGGGTCGGACCAGCCAAGGCAGCAGGGCGAACCCCGACAGCGCCAGCAGCAACGGATGTTCCACGGCGAAAGCCATTAGCCTAGCCCTCCCTTTTCTAGGGTGTCTGCCGCCAGGCTTGGCGTTGCCGCTTCCCGCTCAATGCGGATGCACTCCCGGCATAATCCAATGAGGCGGGACAAGGGAAAGCCTGCGCCTACGGACGAAGCTTCGCCGAAAAACGCGGCATACGAGGCGCCGAAAAACGCCTCGATCTCGGTTTGCAGCGGGGCATAGCGGGGATGCCCGGCGAAGAAGGCCGGCAGCCCCTCGCTAAACAAGGCAAAGCCTAGGGTCTGATTGAAGGCTTGATGGACTGCCGCATAGGCTTGCCGCTGTTGTTCAACGTCCAAACCCTCGCGCTCCAGCCGACGCAGGGCTTTGATGGCCTCGGCAAAATGGCGGCCCCGCCGCCCCATGGCCAGCCAGCCTAGGCTGTACGCCAGACGGGCCAGCGTCGCCGCCGCCACGCCCAGCCAGGCGGCAAGTCCTAGCCAAGCGGGCCAGGTTTTAATGGGCTGGGGTTCGATTTCAGGGCGGGGGGCCACTTGGCCGTTTTCCTCCGCCGCCGCCAAGCCCCGCAGCGGGGCGGTGCTGAAATTCCACGCGGGGATTTGCGCAGGTATTGGTTCGCCTGGGCCTTGCAGAAGCACGGACAGGGCCGGGATCGCTAGGTTTTTCACCGCCAAGGGCGCGTAAAACGTCTGGTAGTCCAGCCGCAGCCGGTAGCGCATCCTGTGGCCTTGCCGGGTTTGTTCGGTTTCGACGCCCCTCAGCCACAGCCAGCGGTTGACCGGGCCGGGCTTGGGCAGGGAGGCCGGATCGAGGCGGTAAGAGGCGTCCGTTTCGATGAGAACTTGCAGCGGGATGGCATCGCCGATGACATAGCCAAAAGCCCGGGGGGCTTGCAGTTCGACGGCCACATTGCCTTCCGCCGCCAACCCCAGCCCGGCCCAGCCCAAGGCCAACAAGGCCAATGCCCGCTTCATGCCCCCTCCAAAAAATAACGGGAGACGGCATCGGCCTTGAAGCCGTTTTCCAAAAACAAGGGTTCGCGGCCTAGGCGGCGGAACAACTGCGCCAGGCGAACACGGCGCTCGGCGTAGGCGTCTTGCAGGCGCTGGCGCAACTTCGGGCGCAGCCACAGCAGCCGCGCCTGCCCGGTTTCCAGGTCGCGCAGGGAAGCCAGGCCGGTTTGCTCCGGGCCTTGCTCCTCCTGGTCCCACAACACCACCGGAACCACGTCATGGCGGGACAGGCCGGCCATCACCTGCTTGAGGAAGGCCAGGGGCAGGTGGCAGTCGGACAGGAAGAAGACTAGGCTGCGCTGGGCCGGCAAAAACTGGCTGGCTTTCGCCAGTCCTCTGGCGTTGCTGTCTTTGGGATCCAGTTTTGCCAGCTTGGCCGCCAACTCGCGCAGGACTTGGGAGTGGCGCGAGAGGGGCTGGTACAGAATGGGGCGGCTGCCCTCGGCAAAGGCCACCAGGCCCACGGCATCGCCCAAGCGATGGGCGGAATCGGCCAGCCCTGACAAAAATTCCGCGACGGTTTGCAGCTTGCGTTGCCGGCCTTGATAGGCCATCGACGCGGAAAGATCGACGATGACGAACACTGGGATGCTGGAGCGTTGCTCTTGAACCCGCACCTGGCAGGTCTGGAAGGGATCGAGCAGGCTGGCCCGAAGGTCAATGCGGCGCGGATCGGGGTATTGAATCAGCGGGACGTGCCAACGGAACAACAGCCCGGTGCCCGCCTGCTTGCCGGGATGCGCCCCCGGATAGACGCTGCCCGCCCGCCACGGGACGCGGTAAAAAAATTCGCTCATGGGGCGGAAACCGTCTTGAGGATGCCGGCCAGCAGCATCGGCACCAGTTCGGCCCGGCGGTGTTCGTAAACCGGCCGCAGCACCAGCCGGTGGGCGATGACTGGGACAAACACCGCCTGCACGTCCTCCGGCACCACGCTGTCCCTCCCCGCCAGCCAGGCCTGCACCCGGGCCAGCCGCAGCAAAAAGCTCATGGCGCGGGGGCTGGCCCCGGCCTCCACCAAGCCGCCCATGTCCGCCTCCTCGGGCTGGACGCCGAATCGCGCCGGGTCTTCG
>CAZOTR010000036.1:24955-31997 GCA_964582755.1 uncultured Methylococcaceae bacterium
CAAGCCGCCCATGTCCGCCTCCTCGGGCTGGACGCCGAATCGCGCCGGGTCTTCGGTGGCCAGCGCCAAATCCAAGGCATAAGCCCTAAGCCTTTCGCTGACATGAATTTGGGTTTGCAGGGTTTTGGCTATGGTTTCCAGCTCCGCCAAGGGGAGGATGCCCTCGGGCACCTCCGCCACCAGCGCGTCGGTGTCGTGGAAGCGCGGCTCGGACATCAGCCGGTCCAGCAAAACGCGGTCTTTGGGCGCTTCCATGGGGATTTCCAGCATGAAGCGGTCCCGCGCCGCCGCAGGCAACTCGAAGGTTTCTTCCTTCTCCACCCGGTTGCGGTCGGCGAACACCTGCACATGGGGGAAGCGGTGCTCCCGGTTGAAGGCCGTCACGCTTTTTTCGGCCATGACCTTCAACAGCAAGGCGTGGACCTGCGGCCTGGCGCGGTTGATTTCGTTGAAGAAAAACGTGCTGAGGTTTTCCCCGTGTTGCAGCAGCGGCCCCGGCAGGACGCCGGGCTTGGCGTTCTCGTCCAAGTAGGCGTAATACACCAAGTCATGGGGCATCAGATCGACCGCGCCTTCGACGCGGGCATAGCACCCGCCCATGCCCCTGGCCGCGGCCCGCAGCAAGGTGGTCTTGCCCACGCCCACGCTCCCTTCCAGCAGGACGTGGCCGCGGGCAAAAATCGCGGCGGTCAGCAAGCGGATGGCCCGCTCCTGGCCGAGGATGGCTTCCCCCAGCCGGGCCTCGAAGCGCAAGGCCAGTTCGCGGTGGTCGCTCAATGTGCGGTCGTCGTTCATGCGAAATTCGTTTAAAACCACAAATAAAAGAGGGCCAAGCGCCTTTTGGCCCAATGGCGTCAAACCCGCCGAAGCCGCCCCGCCGGGGGCGGCTTCGGTTGCGGTCACTTAATGTCTTCGACTTTGTAGACGAACTTGCCGGTCTTGGCGTAGTTGTCCACCCGCTGCTTGTTGCGGGCCTCCATGGCCTTGATCGACTCCGATTGCTTGTTCAGCTCCGCCGGGTCGTGCTTGGGGTCGTACTTGCTGCCGGCCACTTTCTCGGGATAGCCGGGCTTGGCCTCCCAGCAGTTGCCGGGCGCTTTGCAGTGGGTGCCGTCATAGGCCAGGCTGGCCGACGCCGCCAAGACTAAGGCCAAACCGCCGGCCAGCAAGGCGAGGGATTTCATGTTCATCGCGTCTAACTCCTAAAATCGGTTGGGAAGGGGGATGCTTATTTCAGCCACTCGGCCTTGGCCGGGTCGCCTGTGTACAGGCTTCTGATCCAACTCATGATCTTCAGCAGATCGTCGTTGCTCATATTGGTGTATTGCGGCCCCATCATGCCCTGGGCGCCGCCGAACAGGATTTCAAACAGCCCCACGTCGCTGAGGGCGCGGGGGTAGGTCCAGTAATCGTCCGCCAGACCCGGCCCCAGCTTGCCCTCGGCGTCGTGGCCGTGGCAGCCGGAACAGCCCGTCAAGTACAGGCTGTGGCCTTGCTCGACGGCTTCCTTGTTGCCGTTGTAGGGGTTTTTGCCGGTCTGCTGGAATTTCTTGAACGCCTCCTCCGGGCCTTTCTTGCCGTAGGACAGGTCCAGGGTCTCGCCGGTGACGGCGTTGCGGAAGGTGATGTCGGCCTGCGCGGCGGGGGCCAGCAACAGCCCTGCCAGCAGCCCGGCGGCGGGCAACACTTTGGTCAATACTTTCATTGCGTATCCTATCGGGCGTTTTCGGTGGACAGACCCGCCAAGGCGGCATCGCCCAGCGGCAGCAAAGGCACGCCTTCGGCCTCCAGCAAGGCGGTGATAGCCGCCTGCTGCTTGGCGATGGCCTTGTTCAAAGCTTCCAGCAGCGCCTTGTCATTCTTGCGCACCCCCATCGAGGTGCTGAATTGGTGCGGCACTTTTTCCCCGTCGGAACGGGTGTTGTTGTCGGGAATCACGGCCACGCCTAGCGGCTTGGCGGATTCCTTGACGTAACGGCCCGCCAGCGGCCCCCACAGCACGGCCACCTCGGCCTTGCCGGCCGCCACCTCGTTCACCAAGCGCGCGGGATCCCAGCGCACGTACTGGTTGCGCTTGGCCTTGAAGTCCACCAGCGAGTGCATGTAGTTGAACTGGTTGTTGAACAGGCCCAGCTTTTTCAGCATCACGTCGGGCGGGCTGTCCGGCATGAAGGCGATTTGGTGGGCGGTCTTCAAGGCCGGGCTGTCCCAATCCTTGAACTGGCCCTCCTTGTCTTTCGGATAAACAAAGACATAGCCCGAGCGGTAATAGGGCTTGGTCGTCGCCAGGCGCGGGTCGCCCGTGTCCACGCCCATCACCAGATCGCACTGGCCCTTGTCCAGCAAGTCGCGGACGAAGTAGCGGGCGTCGGTCCACCAGACGTTTTCGACGGGCCGGCCTAGCTCCTTGCCCACCAGCTCCGCCAGCTTGTTTTCAAAACCCTGGCCTTCCTTGTTGGAATAGGGCAGTTCGTTTTCCGCCGCGCAGACCTTCAAAGGCTGGGCGGCGGACGCGGTATCCGCAAAAGCCATCGCCCCGGTTAAGGCGACGGCGAAGACAACACGCTTCATCATTTCTTCAAATCTCCAAAAGGGGCGGCGTCGCCGCCGCCCCGCCTAGCCTCACAGCGAGAACACGAACAACGCGCCGCCCATCTGGGTGTAGTGCGCCAACTCCTTGAACGCGCCCACCGCGCCCAGGCCCGCCGTCGGGTCTTTCAGGTCGAACACCAGCCCGACGCCCGGCCAGCCGCCGACGCCCGAATAGATGCCGACGTACTGCTTGCCGTTATGCTCGTAAGTCATCGGGTGGCCGATCACGCCGGAGGGAAGCTGGAACTGCCATTTCAACTCGCCGGTGCGCGAGTCGCGGGCCTTGATGTAGCCGTCCAAGGTGCCGTAGAACACCAAGTTGCCGGCGGTCGCCAGGGTGCCGCCCCAGACCGCGAACTTCTCCGGCACTTCCCATTCCATCTTGCCGGTGACGGAGTTCATCGCCTTGACCTGGCCCAGGGTGCCTTTCGGGCCGGGGTACATGTTCAAAGTCGCCCCGACGAAGAACTGGCCGGCGCGGTAGGGCAGCATGAACGGCTCCCAGTCCATGCAGATGTGGTTCACGCCCATGAAGAACAGCTTCTTGTCGGCGTCGTAGGACTCGATGCCTTGGTTGTGGTAGCCCATCGCCGAGGGGCAGATGCCCTTGGCTTCGTGGTCCATGTGGGTCGAATATTCCGGGTCGCGGATCGGCAGGCCGGTCTTCAGGTCAACCTTCTTGACCCAGTTCACGGTGTCGTCGATCTTGAAGGCGTTGACCAGCGCGCCGGTCTCGCGGTTGAGGGTGTAGACCAGGCCGTTGCGGTCGGGATGGGTCAGCAGAGGCTGCACCTTGCCGTCCACCACCTGCTCGGACAGGCCCATGTAGTTGATGCCAGCGTAATCCCACTCGTCATGCGGCGTTTTCTGGTAGCCGAACTTGGCCTTGCCGGTGTCCACGTCGCGGCCCCAGATAGTCATCGTCCATTTGTTGTCGCCCGGGCGCATGGTTTCGTTCCACGGGGCCGGGTTGCCGGAGCCGTAGTAGATCATGTCCAGCTTTGGATCGTAGGCGTACCAGCCCCAGTTGGTGCCGCCGCCGATCTTCCAGGCATCGCCCTCCCAAGTCTGCAAGCCCAGCCCGAACTGACCGTAATGGGGATTGTTGCTGTTGAAATTCTTGTCCAGCAGCAAGTCCTCGTCCGGGCCGGTGGCATAAGCCCGCCATTCCTGCTTGCCGTCCTTGAGGTTGTAGGCGGTCACATAGCCGCGCACGCCCAATTCAGCACCCGCCGAACCGACCAGCACCTTGTCCTTCACCACGAACGGCGCGCCGGTCAAGGTCGAACCCATGGCGATGTCGGAGTTCTCCATTTTCCAGATTTCTTCGCCGGTCTTGGCGTTCAAGGCGACGATATGGCCGTCCAACTGGGCCAGGAAGATTTTCGCCGGGCCATGCTCGCCGGCCGGGGCGTAGGCGACGCCACGGTTCACCACGTCGCAGCAGGCCACGGCGCGCGCCGCCGGGTTCTGCTTGGGCTTGTACTGCCACAGGATCTTGCGGGTGTCGTTTAAATCAATCGCGTAAACGTTATTGGGGAAAGGCGTGTGGATGTACATGATGCCGTCCACCACCAGCGGCGCGCCCTCATGGCCGTGCAAGGTGCCGGTGGAGAAGCTCCAAGCCACCTTCAAATCCTTCACGTTGTCGGCGTTGATTTGCGCCATCTTGCTGAAATGGGTGGCGCTGTAATCTTTGGTCTGCATGACCCAGTTCTTGTCGTCCTTGGAAAGCTTGTCCAACTCGGCATTGGCCATGGCGCCGCCTGCCGTCACGAGGGCGGTGGCTGCCACCAACGGCCGCAGTGCCAGAGCCAGTTTTGTAAGTTTCATTATGTTCTCCTCGGGAGTCGTTGATCGCACCGCCCTAGGGCGAGCCTTCTTAAAGTGAAGCGGCGAAATTCTGCCTTGCCACAGGCCGCGCCAGAAACTGGAAGCGCCCTGATTAGCCGGTGGAAACGTCCCGAAAGATCTATGGAAAATTCCCGGATTGCGGGTTCGGGCCGGCTTTGTGACTTTATCCCGTATGCCCTTTTCGGGATTTGCGGCAAGCTATGGCACCCCAGGCCACCCCCTCCCCAACCGACCTTTGAGCTTACGATTTCGCCTAAACCTCATGATTACCTTCGCCCTGCTTGCCATTTTCACGGTGGGCGGGGGGCTGGTGCTGCACCATGCGCGGCGCTCCGTCGAGGCGGAAGTGCGCTCCAGCGTCGCCATGGCGCTGCAACTGGTGGACGCGGGCCTGGCCCACGCCCAAGGCGACGAGAAAGCCGCCATGGCCTGGCTGGCCGAGATGGGCAAGATGGAGAAGACCCGGCATCTTAAGATTCGCATCCAACAGATGCCGGAGAAAATCATCCGCTTGACGAAGATTGAGGAAGAAGACCCGAAGGACGGGCGGGTTCCGGCTTGGTTCGCGTGGGCGGTCACCCCGGACTATCTGGCCGGGGAGAAGCGGACGGAGCGGGTCGGCGCGGCCCCCGTCAGCATCCTGGTGTTGGCCGACCCGGCGGACGAAATCGCCGAAGCCTGGAGTGAAACCAAGGATCTGCTGGGTTTGATGGGGATCATCGCCCTGTCGGTCTACGCCCTGGTCCACTTCAGCCTGGGGCGGGCCTTCAAGCCCGTGGGGCAAATCCTGAAGGCATTGGAGGGGCTGGAGGAAGGCGATTACGCCCAGCGCCTGCCGGATTATGACCTGCCCGAATTCTGCCGCATCGCCCGCGCCTTCAACCACACCGCCTTCACCCTGGACCGGCAGGCCCAAGAAAACCGCGCACTGCGCCAGCAATCCCTAAGCATCCAGGAGGAAGAACGCCGCCATCTCGCCCAGGAGCTGCACGACGAACTCGGCCAGTCCCTCACGGCGAGCAAAATCATGCTGGAGTCTTTGCGCAAGGGGGCGCTGGACGCCAAGGCCAAGAACACCCTGGAGTCCGTGATCGGGTTGAGCGAGCACCTGTTCGGCGTGGTCAGGGACATGATGCGGCGGATGCGGCCCATGTTGCTGGACGAATTCGGCCTGCAAGCCTCGTTGGAGGATTTGGTGGATGGTTGGCGTGAGCGGGGGCTTGCCGTCCGGTTTTGCTGCCTTGCCGGGGTCGAGGAGCGGGCCGGGGAGGCCAACATCCATCTTTACCGGATTGTCCAGGAATGCCTGACCAACATTGCCAAACATGCCGGGGCGAACGCCGTCAGCGTGGATCTTGGACTCCAAGGCCGGCCCGGCCATGAGTTTATCCGCCTGCACATACAAGACGACGGGCGGGGCTTTGACCCCGCCATGCCCAGAAAGGGATTTGGCCTGTTGGGCATGAAGGAGCGGGTTGCCATCCTAGGCGGCAGTTTCGCCTTGCAGACCCGGCCAGGGCAGGGCGTCTCCATCACCGTAACCATTCCTTGCAAGGGGGGGACAGCCTAAATGTCCAAAATCACCGTCATGCTAGTGGACGACCACGCCGTGGTCAGGGCCGGCTACCGGCTGCTGCTGTCTGAAACCGATCGAATCACCGTGGCGCAGGAAGCCGAGCGCGGGGAGGACGCCTACCAACTCTACGAGAAAAACCGGCCCCAAGTGGTCGTCATGGATCTCAATTTGCCCGGCATAGGCGGATTGGCCACGATTCGCCGCATCTGCCTGCGGGATCCGGAGGCCAAAATCCTAGCCTGTAGCATCCACGACGAGCTGCTGTTCGTCCAAAGAGCCTTGGAGGCGGGGGCCAGGGGTTATGTGAGCAAGGGGTGCCCGGCTGATTTGCTGGTGGATGCCGTGGTCAGGATTGCCAATGGCGAGACTTATGTCGAGCCGAGCCTGGCCCAGCGCATGGTGGTCCAGACCATCACGGGCCACACCCCGTCTTCGGTACTCAATATGCTCACAGAGCGGGAATTCGATATTTTCTGCCTGCTGGCAAAAGGCTACACGACACGCGAAGTGGCGGACGAGTTGTGCCTAGGCTACAAAACCGTTTCCAATTATCTCGGCGTTATCAAGCACAAGCTCAACATCAACACGATTGCCGAAATGACCCAGATC
Source organism: uncultured Methylococcaceae bacterium (assembly GCA_964582755.1). Taxonomy (GTDB): domain Bacteria; phylum Pseudomonadota; class Gammaproteobacteria; order Methylococcales; family Methylococcaceae; genus Methylumidiphilus. The sequence continues at coordinate 31,587 of CAZOTR010000036.1, forward strand.
GCTTATCAGCAGGGGATTATAAAAAGCTGACTGATGGCGGTTGCGGTCCGCGTTTCCTTTCTGCCTGCGCAAGCGCCTGATTTCGGTAGATGGGTTTGATTGATTTATCGGTAACCTGGGTTCGGGATAATTTGCCGGATGGGACCAGGCAAAGCCTGGGGAGGTGGGTTCAATTGATTGAAATGTAGGAGCGGGCCATGCCCGCGATCTTGGGCCTTACCCATTGCCCGAAGCTTTTCGCGGCCATGGGCCGCTCCTACAATCCAATCAATTGAACTCACCGTCCTGATTTCGGCGCCGCGCAAGCCTTGGCCTTGCCATCCTTGGAGGCTGGACCCTGGCATCCTTGCCAGAATGCCGGGGACTTGACCGCCCGTCGGGCTTCGACTGCCTTGGCGTTCCGTCGGGGGG
>CAZOTR010000037.1:0-17199 GCA_964582755.1 uncultured Methylococcaceae bacterium
AGCAGATCCTTGGCGTCCGGGTGCAGGTCGTTGAGGCGCAGCAGATTGGTGACGGTGGCCCGCGACTTGCCGACGGCGTCGGCGATTTGCTGGTGGGTGAGGGAGAATTCTTCTTGCAGGCGCTTGAGCGCCTCGGCTTCCTCCAGCGGCTTGAGATCCTCGCGCTGGATGTTTTCGATCAAGGCGATGGCCAGCGCCGCCTGGTCGGAGACCGGGCGCACCACCACCGGGATGTCGTGCAGCCTGGCCAGTTGCGCGGCCCGCCAGCGGCGCTCGCCGGCGATGATTTCATAGCGGTTTTCGCTTAACGGGCGGACGACGACGGGTTGGACCACGCCTTGGGCGCTGATCGAGTCGGCCAGCTCTTGCAGGCGGACGGGATCGAACTCCTTGCGCGGCTGGTAGCGGCTGCTTTGCAGGTATTCGACCGGCAGGCTGTGGAGCTTTTCCTTGTCCGCCGCCACCGGGCTGGCCGCCAGCGCGACGCCGCCGCCTAGCAGGGCGTCCAATCCGCGGCCCAAACCTCTTTTTTTGACGCTCATAGCTGGGTTTCCTTGCCATTGCGTCGGGCGATTTCGCCGGCCAGGGCCAGATAGGCCAGGGCGCCGCTGGAAGACTTGTCATACATCATCACCGGCAGGCCGTGGCTGGGCGCTTCGGCGAGGCGGATGTTGCGGGGGATGACGGTGCGCAGCAGCTTGTCGCCGAAGTGCTTGCTCAGTTGCTCGGAAACTTCGTTGGTCAGCCGACTGCGCGGGTCGTACATGGTGCGCAGCAAGCCTTCTATCGCCAAGCGGGGATTCACCGTGTCGCGGATGTTCCTGACCGTTTCCATCAAATCGGTCAGCCCTTCCAGCGCGTAATACTCGCACTGCATGGGAATCAACACGCTGTCCGCCGCCACCAAGGCGTTGAGGGTCAGCATGTTCAGCGAGGGCGGACAGTCGATGATGATGTATTGGTAGTCGTCCCGGCAGACTTCCAACACCTGCGCCAAGGCCCGCTCACGGTCCTGCATTTGCAGCAATTCGACCGAGGCGGCGGTCAGGTCGCCGTTGCCGGGCAGCAGGTGGAATCCCGCTTCTTCGAGCATGACGGCGACTTCGCGGGCGGTGGCGTGGCGGATCAGCACGTCGTAGGTGGAGATTGGCAGGTGTTTTTTGTCCACCCCGCAGCCCATGGTGGCATTGCCTTGCGGGTCGAGATCGACCAGCAACACGCCATGGCGGGTAGCGGCCAGGGACGCGGCGAGGTTGACGCTGGTGGTGGTCTTGCCGACGCCGCCCTTTTGGTTGGCGACCGCGATGATTTTGCCCATATTATCCTCGGAGCTTGATTGCGATGAGATGCCTTTCGGCGTCGATTCCCGGGATGTCCAGCGCAAATGCCTCGACGTTCACATGTTCCAATGCGTTGATTTCCTCGGCGGGCAGCTTGCCCTTCTGGGCCAGGATGACGCCGCCGGGGTTGAGCAGGCGGGAGGTTTCGCCGACGATGCCGGGAAGGCTGGCGAAGGCGCGGGCCAAGACGGTGTCGAAACCTTGCGCCGGCCGGTAGTGTTCGATGCGGGTGTGTTCCACGCGGACATTGGCCAGCCCCAATTCAATGGCCGCCTGCCGCACGAAACGGGTTTTCTTGGCGTTGCTGTCCAACAGGGTGAAATCCTTATCCGGCGCAAGCAGCGCCAAGGGTATGCCCGGCAATCCCGCGCCGGTGCCCACGTCCAACACCTGCTTGCCGCCCAGATAAGGCAACAGCGCCAGGCTGTCGAGCAGGTGCAAACGCACCATGTCGGCGACATTGCTTATCGATGTGAGATTGTAGACCCGGTTCCATTTGCGCAATAAATGCAGAAACTCCAGCAGGCGGGCGCGCTGGCCGGCGCTGGCGGGGAGGTTCATGGCATCCATGCCTTCGGCCAGAATGCGTTCGAGCGGGTCCACTAGGCGCTTTTCTTCTTCAGATGGACCAGCAGCAGGGAAATCGCCGCCGGGGTGACGCCTTGGATGCGCCCCGCTTGGCCCAGGGTTTCCGGTTGCTGGCGGATGAGTTTTTCGCGCACTTCGTTGGACAGGCCGACGACATTGCGATAATCAAACCCCTCGGGCAAACGCCAATGGTCGTAGCGGCGGGCGCGTTCGATTTCCGTCTGCTGGCGTTCGATGTAGCCGGAATATTTGGCCTGGATCTCCACCTGCTCCAAGACCTGCCCGTTGGTTTCACCGGCGATTAGCGCCGACAGCGGGGCGAGTTGGCGAATATCCAACTCCGGGCGGCGCAGCAGATCGGCCAGACTCGCCTCGCGCTGCAACGGGGTGGACAGCCGCGCCTCGATGGCCGAGGCTTGCGGAGAGTCCGGCTTCACCCAGGTTGCCGCAAGGCCGGCTTGCAAGCGGGCGATGCCTTCGCGCTTGGCCTCGAAAGCCTGCCAGCGCCGGTCATCGACCAAGCCCAAAGTCCGGCCTTGCTCGGTCAAGCGCAGGTCGGCGTTGTCCTCGCGCAGCGACAAGCGGTATTCGGCGCGGCTGGTGAACATGCGGTAAGGCTCCGCCGTGCCTTGCGTGATGAGGTCATCGACCATCACGCCCATATAAGCCTCTTCCCGCCCCGGCGACCAGGCCTCCAGATCCATGGCCTTGCGGGCGGCGTTGAGGCCGGCAATCAGCCCTTGCGCCGCCGCCTCCTCGTAGCCGGTGGTGCCATTGATCTGGCCGGCGAAGAACAGGTTTTCCATCGGCTTGGTTTCCAGCGAGGATTTCAAATCACGCGGATCGAAGAAATCGTACTCGATGGCGTAACCCGGCCGGGTGATGTGGGCGTTTTCAAAGCCGCGCATCGAGCGCACCAGCGCCAGTTGCACATCGAAGGGCAGGCTGGTGGAGATGCCGTTGGGATAAAGCTCGCGACAGTCCAAGCCTTCCGGTTCGACGAAGATCTGGTGGGAATCCTTGGACGCGAAGCGCACCACCTTGTCTTCGATGGACGGGCAATAGCGCGGCCCCACGCCTTCGATGATGCCGGAATACATCGGCGAACGGTCCAGGCCGGAACGGATGATGTCGTGGGTTTGGGCATTCGTGCGGGTGATGTGGCAGCACACTTGGCGAGGATGTTCGCTGGCATCGCCCAGGAAAGAGAACACCGGCGTAGGCGTGTCGCCGTGCTGTTCCTCCATCACCGAAAAATCCACCGAGCGGCTGTCTATGCGCGGCGGTGTGCCGGTCTTCAAGCGGCCCACCCGCAACGGCAGTTCGCGCAAGCGGGCGGACAAGGCGTTGGACGGCGGGTCGCCGGCCCTGCCGCCCTCGTAGTTTTCCAGGCCGATGTGGATGCGGCCGGCGAGGAAAGTACCCACGGTCAACACCACGCAACGCGCCCGGAACTTAAGCCCCATTTGCGTGGCGACGCCCGCCGCCGCGCCGTTTTCGACGAGCAAATCGGCGACGGTTTGCTGGAACAGCCACAGATTCGGCTGGGTTTCCAGGGCGCGGCGCACCGCCTGCTTGTACAACTGGCGGTCGGCCTGGGCGCGGGTGGCGCGCACCGCCGGGCCTTTGCTAGCGTTGAGGATGCGGAACTGGATGCCGGCTTGGTCGATGGCCTTCGCCATCAAGCCGCCCAAGGCGTCGATCTCTTTCACCAGATGGCCCTTGCCGATGCCGCCGATGGCCGGGTTGCAGCTCATCTGGCCTAAGGTCTCGATATTCTGGGTCAGCAACAGGGTTTGCGCGCCCGTCCGGGCGGCGGCCATGGCCGCCTCGGTGCCGGCGTGGCCGCCGCCGACCACGATGACGTCGAATTGCGTGGGGAATCGCATGGATGGCAAAGAACCAGGAGGGTTAGGGGTTGGAAGGCCGTCGATTTTACACGATTGCGCGGATGGGGAGAATCAAATCCTTGGAACAGGCCGCATCCCCACACCGGCCAGCCTATTTGTCCTCCTTGCTGTCCTTGAATTTAAGCATGACATATTCCGGTTTGACGCCGTTGGGCAACTCGAATTCCCCGTCATACGAGCGCACCTCCCCCTTCTCCAATACCTCGCCGGACCGGCCTCTTTTATCGGAGCCAATGCGCGACACGCCAATCTGATTGCCCAAGATATTGAAAAAGACAACATCGACCAATGGGGTGACATTGGTTTGCCTAGTGTTTTTCAAGACAAACTTGTACTCCAACACTTGTTTATTGTCTTTTCCCGCCAACACAAACATGGCGCTACGCACATATTCTTTGTTGATAGGGATGACTTGGTCAAATTTCAACTGCATCAAATTAGGCAGGCAGACCTGCCCTTCCTTGTTTTTATATTCGTTGAACTCCCATTTCAGTCCCTCCAATTCCGTCTTGCCCTCATTGATGACTTGGCCCAGCGCGTTTTCTCGGGCGTAATGGGCCTCGTTCTCTTGTTGCAGCAGGGTGGCCCATATCGCCAAGCCGGCGATGATAAAACCTTCTAAAACCAATCCTATCCATAGCGGGGAGATAAACCAATGCCGTCTTGTCGATTGGTGATGGCGGTGTCGATGGCTTCTCCGACTCCCGCCACCCAATTCGCCGCCATACTCGGTTTCTTCGCGCAATTCCTCATTATCCATTTTGGCGTACACCTCGACATTTATTGATGTTTCGACAATCCCAGCCGACGGGCCCTTGCCATGCTCCACGCCGATTGTGGCAATCAACCGAATCGCGGGTGTCAGCCCCCCGCATCCAATCAATCCACTGCAAGCAATTTTTCGTTGCCGCCGCATACTGGCGCAGGCGGGTGCGTACGCGCCCATTTTAAACAATTTTTCCACAGACGCCGTGAAAAAACGCTTTTGGCTTCCTGCGCGAACCCATCCCGCGCTATCCTTTAGGGGACTTTCAACCAAAGAGGGGATGCCATCATGGGTGCTTTTTTCTCATTTCTATTCATCTTGACCGTTGTGCTGGTGGTGTTGAGCGTCAAGATCGTTCCGCAAGGCATGGAATACACCGTGCTGCGCTTCGGCAAATACACCAACACCATGACACCCGGTCTCAACATCATCATGCCCGTCATCGACATGGTCGGGGTGAAGATGAACATGCGCGAGCAGGTCATGGACGTGCCTTCGCAGGAAATCATCACCAAGGACAACGCCATGGTGCGGGTGGACGGGGTGATTTTTTTCCAGGTCATCGACGCCGCCAAGGCGGCCTATGAGGTCAGCAACCTGGACCTCGCCATCATCCAATTGACCATGACCAATATCCGCACGGTGATGGGCTCCATGGACTTGGACGAACTGCTGTCCAAGCGCGACGAGATCAACACCCGGTTGCTCGGCGTGGTGGACGACGCCACCACGCCTTGGGGCGTGAAAGTGACGCGCATCGAGATCAAGGACATCGCCCCGCCCAGGGATTTGGTGGAGTCCATGGGCAGGCAAATGAAGGCGGAGCGGGAAAAACGCGCGGTCATCCTAGAGGCGGAGGGTTTGCGCCAGTCGGAGATCCTCAAGGCCGAAGGCCAGAAGCAGGCGAGGATATTGGAGGCGGAGGGCCGCAAGGAAGCTTCCTACCGCGACGCCGACGCCCGCGAGCGCCTGGCCCAAGCCGAGGCACGCGCGACCTTGATGGTGTCCGAGGCCATCGGCAAGGGCGATATCCAGGCGGTCAATTACTTCGTCGCACAGAAATATGTGGAAGCTTTGCAGCACATCGCCTCGGCGCCGAACAGCAAGATCGTCCTCATGCCCTTGGAAGCCTCCAGCGTCATTGGCGCCTTGGGCGGCATTGGCGAGTTGAGCAAGCACTTGTTCGACAAGAAAGACAAGAAGGAGGCTTGACGCCATGGGGTCCGAGATCGTTTTTTGGCACTGGCTGGCCCTCGGCGTCTTCTTGCTGATTGTCGAATTGCTGGCCCCCGGCATGTTCTTTCTGTGGATGGCCCAGGCCGCCGCCATCACCGGCGTACTGTTGTTTTTCTTTCCCGGCTTGGGCTGGGAGACGCAGATCACCGTCTTCTCGGTGTTGTCGGTGCTGGGCATCGCCATCGCCCGGCGTTTTTTCAAGCGCCATCCGATAGAAAGCGACCAGCCTTTATTGAACCGGCGCACGGCCCAGTACATCGGGCGGGTGTTCACGCTGGACCGGCCCATCGTCAACGGCCAGGGCAAGATCAAGGTGGATGATTCGACATGGAAGATCCGGGGCGAGGATTGCGCGGCCGGGATGCGGGTAAGGGTGGTCGATGCGGACAGCGTGGTGTTGATTGTGGAAAGGGCCGAACGCTGAGTGTCACCTGTCTTGATGGCGGCAGCTTAATGGTAGAAAGGTTTGGAAAAAGATCTCTCACCTTTTTTACTATTGGCGGTGGCCTTTTCGCGGATAAGCCGAAGTTTTCCATTTCGGCCAATCACTTAGGGAAAAATAAAGTTGTGGGAAAAGCGGCGGGGCGGCGCGGGTTTCCTGTGGATAAACTGTGGCGGGAATTCCGTCCACCGGGGCTTGACCGTTTATCCACAGGCTTGGCCGGCGGCTTTTCCACAGCCTGTGGGCGCTGTGCAAGCGCGGCCTCGCGGCTCTGTCGCGCTTAAAATCGCCCCCGCAGAGATGTTTAGCGCAAGGGGCGCCGGCCAACAGCCCTCGCCACAGGCGGGCCTTGCCAGCGGGGAAGCGCGTTGACCAGCCTGCGTAGCGTGTCCATATCGTCCGGCGCATGGGTTTGTTCGTAGCGAATCCGCAGATAGAGGCGGGTGATGCGGCTGGCGGGTTCCGCCAGTTCCGGCGCATGGCAGGCGACGCGCTCGGCGAAGGCGAGCGCGCCTTCGCCGGTATGCTGGGCCAGTCCTTGTCGGGCGAGTTTTTCCAGGAAGCGGTCGTAAAGGCGTTTTGCCGGGTCGGCCTGCGCGCGCCGGCGCGGCAGGATCAGCCAGACCGCCACCGTTATGGACAGGCCCAAGCCGACACCCAGCCAAGCGGCCAGGGATCGCCAATCCACCAGACCCAGCAATTGAAAAAAACGGACTTGGTTTTCCGGGCCATAAGCCAACACCCAATTATCCCAGGCATGGTCGATGCTGGCAGCGAGCATCCGCGCCCGCCGCCACAGCTTGTCCAGACCCAGGCCCGCGCCGTCCATGCGGTCGCCGAGGTTAAAGCGAATGGCCCCGTCGGCGGCTTGGTTTTCCACGTCCAGGCCGCGCTCGATGCGTTCCGGGGCCACCGCCGCCGTGGGATCGACCCGCGTCCAGCCGGACTCCTCCAGCCAAACCTCCGCCCAAGCATGGGCGTCCGCCTGTTTGACTTCCAGAAAGCGCCCGACGCTGTTCCATTGCCCGCCCTGGTAGCCGGTGACCACCCGCGCCGGGACGCCCCCCAGGCGCATCAGGATGACGAAGGCGGTGGCGTAGTGTTCGCAGAAGCCGCGCCGGGTCTCAAACAAAAATCCCTCCACCGGATCGCCTACCGTCGGCGGCGGGGTGAGGGTGTAGTAGAACTGTTCCTCGCGGAAATAGCGCAAGGCCCGCTCCACCCATTGTTTGGGGCCAAGGTTCTGCGCTTGCCAACTCCTAACCAACGCCTCCAGCCGGGCCGGCGGCTGGCCGGGCAATTGCAAGCTTTTTTGCATTTCACGCGGACTCAACGGGCCGGTGGTGTAAGCCGTGCCGGAGGATAGCCGGTATTGTTTGCGCTCGCTGATTTCCTTCCTAGCCAGCAACTGGTAATCGGCGGTCTCCCCGAATTCGCTGGGTATGGCTTGCGGCAGATCCAGCGCGAAAATCCAGCGCTGGCGATGGGGCTCCAGGGTGACCGTGTAAGTATGGACCCCCCCTTTAAACCGGGGTTTGCGGGCAGGGTCCAACGGGATTTCAGGGGACACGCTCCAGCTCTGGCCGTCGGTGGACCAGAACACCGGGCCGCGCCAATAGCGCAATTTGGGCGGCGGCGGCTCGCCCTCGAAATCGACCCGGAAGGCGGTTTCCTGGGACAGCGCCAAACGGCTGACGGAACCGGGCGACAGGGTGTCGCTCAGGCCGGTTTTCGCCGTCTGGCGGTCGTCCGGGATATGCCACAAAGGACCGGGTATGCGCGGGAAAAATATGAAAAACAAGACCATCACCGGCATGGCTTGGGCCACCATGGCCGCGGCCATGCGCAGCCGCGCCTTCAAGGGAAAGGCCGCGTTGCTGTTCAGCCCAATCATGGACGCCACCAGCAGCACGACCACGGCCAGGGTATAGCCGGCCATCGGGATGCTCTGCGAAAACAGGTATTGGGTGAGGGCGACGAAGAAGGCGAGGAAAACCACCAGATAGGCGTCGCGCAGGGTTTTCAACTCCATCAGCTTTAGCCCCAGGCTGACCAGGAACAGGCTGGAGCCGGCTTCCTGCCCCCAAAAGCGGTGATAGTGTCCCAGCACAATCGCGGCTCCGCCCAGGGTGAGCAAAAACAGCAAAATCTTGTTCGGCAAAGCCGCCCCAAGATACAGCGCGGCACAGCGCCACACCATCAGCAGGCCGAAATAGGCGGTGACGGCGGGGGCCAGGTTTTGCGCATGGGGTGCGGCCACCAACAGCACCGCGCCCAGCAACAGCCCGAGTTTTTGCCGGTCGGCGGCGAGGGAAAGCGTCGTGGTGGTCATCGGCAATTTTCGGTTTGGCGGGTTGTGGGCCGGCTTGGCCAGGGTGCCACGCCCTTGGACAGGCGCGGAGCGGACTACCCAACGCCGCGCCGGAAAGCGGTAGAATGTCCGCGACCATGATAATTCTTCGGAGACGTCGATGAAACACCCACAATGGCTCCTCAATCTCGCGGCGGCGGCCCTGTTGTTATCCGCCGCCGGTTGCGACGTGGCGGTGTCGGTCAAAGGCGGGAACGCGCCGGAGATTCCCGAGCGCAAAGTCCGCTTTTCCATCCTGCAAGTGAACGATTCCTACAAGATCGAAGGGCTGGAAAACGGCAGCGTCGGCGGCTTCGCAAGGCTGCGCACACTGCGCCAACAACTGGAGGTCGCCGGCGGCAAGCTGCTGGTGCTGCATGGCGGGGATTTTCTGTTCCCTTCGGTGATGAGCAAATACCTCCGCGCCGATGCCATGGTCCGGGTGCTGAACCTGCTGGACGGCGACGCAGCGGCGTTCGACGACAGGCTGTTGGCGGTGTTCGGCAACCATGAATTCGACGACCCCGACCCCGGCCTGTTGCTGGGCCGCATCGCCCAATCGGATTTTGCCTGGGTTTCCAGCAACACCCGTTACCGCTCCAGCGAAACCTCACCCGGCGAACCGTTTTCCAAGCGCCTAAACAATATCCATGATTTAGTGGTCAAGGATGTCGGCGGGGTCAAGGTCGGCATTTTCGGCCTCACCCTCGATGTCCAGAATCCGCCCTATGTCGCCTACGATTACACCCCCGAGGATCTCCGCCGCAGCGTCGTCAAAACCTCCATCGCCCGCCTGAAAGAACAGGGCGCCCAAGTCATCATCGCCCTGACCCACCAAGATTTCGACCAAGACCAAGCCCTGGCCCAGGCGTTTCCCGACATCCATTTGATCGTCGGTGGCCACGAGCATTTTTACATCGAGAAGCAAATCGGCAACACCTGGATCACCAAGGCCGACGCCGACAACAAAACCGCCATCGTCCATGAAGTCCAGGTCAATGCCGACGGCACGGTGGCAACCCGCCACCAGAAAATCGAACTGGACGGCAAAATCGAAAAAGATCCGCAAGTCCAGGCCGAGGTTGACAAACAACTGGACAAATTGGCGGGCGTGTTCCAAAAGAATGGCAAGGATTTGCGGCAGGTCTTGGGGCAGACGAAATACCTGTTGGAAGGGGTGGAGCCGGCGGTGCGCGGACGCGAGACGGCGCTGGGCGATTTCCTCGCCGATGTCATCCGCGAACGCATGCAGGCCGACATCGCCTTCACCAACGGCGGCGGCATCCGCATCAACGACAACATCCCGCCGGGGCCGGTCACCACTTATGACATGGAAGGCATATTTTATTACGACAACGCGCTGGCGAGTTTTCAACTGACCGGGGCGCAACTGCTGGACATACTCCGAAACGCCGTGTCCAAATCCCATCTCGGCGACGGGCGCTTCCTGCAAGTGTCGGGATTGCGTTTCAAATACCATGCGAAGACGGTGGACGGGAAACCTGCTTATGCCATAGACGCCGCCGATGTGCAGGTCAAGCCGCGTGGCGCCAAGGCGTTTGTGCCGCTGGACGCGGACAAGACCTACCGCGCCGCCACCACGGATTTTCTGTGGGGCAAGGGCTATCAAGATGGCTACGCGATTTTTTCCCAAGGCGCGGGCAAAACCAGCCCTGCCCGCCTGGACCAAGGGCCACCGCTCAGTTTCCGCAAGGCGGCGGAAGAGGCGCTGGCCAAACTGCCGGAAAAGACCATCACCAATCAGGTCGAAGGGCGGATTGTGCGGGTGGAGGAATAACGCCCAGCCCAAAGGCGCTTGTCTGAGGTAGGTTGGGTTAGGCGCGCGCAGGACTGAGGCGGACGCCACCCCCGAACTTGACGCGCGCCGTAACCCAACCCACGATTTTCAGCAAAATGAGAATTGCTGAATAAGGCCCTCATCACCTATCAGATTCAAATTCTGGCGCGAAACACTCGTAGGAGCGCCCCGTGGGCGCGACCGATTCCGCGCTCGTCGCTGGGTTTTCGCGGGCATGGCCCGCTCCTACGGTGAAACTGATAGGTGGCGAGGAATAAAGCCGGCGTCCCCGCCCGTCCCGCCGGATCGTGTTACCATTTGCATCCGCGCGCCGCGATAACCGAGAGAAGCCCAGATGACTCACAAACCCAGTCCCGCCGATGATAAATAGAGGAAAAACCCTGGTCACCGGGGCGACCGGCCATCTCGGCGCGAATCTGGTGCGGCGCTTGCTGGCTGACGGCGAGGCGATCCGCGTCATGGTCCGGCGCGGGCCGGACAACGGCGCGTTGGACGGGCTGGACGTGGAGCGCGTCGAAGCCGATCTGCGCGACGCGCAGGCCGTGGACCGGGCCGTGGCCGGTTGCGCCCGCGTCTACCATTGCGCCGCGCTGGTTTCGACGATAGACGGCGACGCCGCGCACAAGCGGCAGATTTACGACACCAATGTCGGCGGCACCCGCCACATCTTGGACGCGGCCTTGCGCCACGGCGTGGACAAAGTGGTGGTGTCCGGCTCCTTGAGCGCCACCGGCCACGACCCGGCCCACCCCAGCCACGAAGACATGCCGTTTTATCCGTTCGAGCGCCAACTGCCCTACGGTTTCAGCAAACACCTGACCGAACATGAAGTCTTGAAAGCCCATGCCGAGGGGCTGAATGTCGTCGTGGCGACTTCTTGCGCCATCGTCGGGCCGCATGATTATGTGCCTTCGCGCATGGGCCGGGTGTTGATCGACTACGCGCACGGGGTTTTGCGGGCGTATATCCCCGGTGGCTTTGAATTCGTCTCCAGCCATGACATCGCCGAGGGCCATAAATTGGCGATGGAAAAAGGCCGTTCCGGGCAGAAATACATCCTCAGCACCGCCTATGCCAGCGTGGACGAGTTGCTGGACCTGTACGGCGAAGTCACCGGACGCCCCAAGCCCAAGCTGCGCCTGCCGCCCCAGGTGATGGCCGCGCTGGCCGAGGTCGCCGACAAGACCTGGTTCCGCGCTTTCCCCAACCGGCCCCGCCGCTTCACCCCCGCCGCCGTGCGCCTGCTGGCCATGCGCCGCCGCGCCGACCACGGCAAGGCGAAGCAGGAATTAGGCTATGAGCCAACCAGCCTGTCCCAAGCGGTCAGGGACGCTTATGAGGATTTTGTGCGGCGGGGTTTGATAATTCCGCGTTAGGCATACACGCGCACTATTTTGGCTAATGCTTAGGGCCATAGGATGCGCTGAGGAACGAAGCGCATCAATCGCGCAAGTCTTGGCCTAACATTTCGTTCCGGTCATGCTGCTTAAAAACGTGACCACATGAATCAAGCGAATGCCTGACATTGATAGGGTGCGCTGTGCGCACTCGGCGGGACTCATAACAATGACATGAATTACTCGTGCCGAAGAAAATTAGAGAACTGAAAGCCCTATTGCTCAGGGCAGGTTGCCTGGCTGAAACAGGCAAGGGTAGCCATACAAAATGGTCGCACCCTAGCCTATCCGATAAATTGATCTTGTCAGGCAGTGATGGAAACGACGCGAAACCCTATCAAGAAGCTGCCGTCGCAAGTTGTCAAAGACATCCGCAATAAGCAATGAAAGCCCACTATAGCATTATTATTCAATGGTCGGACGAGGATGGGTGCTATATAGCTTCCCTCCCGGAATTCGGACCCTATGCGCTAACCCACGGTGCGACGTATGAAGAGGCATTGCAGAACGGCCAAGAGGTGTTGGAGTTGCTCATGGAATCTACTTCGCCACTGCCGCCTCCCCATACTTTCAAAGCATCAACCGCTCAAATCCATGCTTAACCTTGGTGTTTTAAGTTTCGCGGAATGCCGCTGAACGTAGGTGTCATGCCCGTTTTACGGCCAATGGCAATCCACGTTCCAGCCCCAATCATTTCATAAAATCAGCGGGAACCACCCATGAATGCACAAACGAACCGGCTGCGCCCACCTCCCAGCTTTGAGCAGGCCAAAAACCCCAGGCAGAAGTCGCGGGCGGCGGGCATGGACCCGGACCGCTGGTATGCCGTGGAATATGACGGCGCGGTGAAAAAAGGCCAGATCAAAGAAGTCGTGTTTTGGGGGACTTCGATAGCCGTGTACCGCGACGAAGAGGGGCAGTTGGCGGCGGTGGAAAACCGCTGCCCGCACCGGCAGTTGAAGCTGCACCATGGTGCGGTGGAGGGTTGCAAGCTGCGTTGCGCCTACCATGGCTGGACTTTCAACAAGGAGGGTTGGTTGGAGGATTATTCCCATGACAGCTTCGGCAAGTCGCTCATAAAAAAGCAATTGCGCACTTATCCCGTCCGCGTCCGCTACGGTTTGGTGTGGATTTTCCCCGGCGACCCCGAACTGGCCCCGCAGCGGCAAATACCCGACATCCCGGAGATGGAGGGCGACAAGCCTTGGGCCAATATGATGGTGGATTTCACTTGGACTACCCACCATTCCATGGTCATCGACAATATCTGCGACTTCGCCCACGCCTTTTTGCACCGCAAATTCCGTCCGTTCACCGACGCCAAGCTGACGCATTATGAAAGCAACGAAGACCGCGTGTATTTGACCTACGACACCTATGTCGCGGGCGGGCGGATTTCCGGGATTTTCGTGGACCGCCAGCGGGTGAACACGCGCTCGATGGAACTGTGCTACGAATACCCCTACCAATGGTCGAACACCGGCGACAAAATCAAGCATTGGTGTTTTCTGCTGCCCATCGGCGAGAAGCAGACGCGGGTGTTTTTCCTGTTTTATTTCGACGCGCTGAAAATCCCCTTTACCGAGGTAAAAATGCCGCGCTGGTTGCAGGAAAGGGTATTGAAGCTGTCCATTCCCTTGTTGTTCAGGCCGTTGCTGAAGGAAGACGGCGTGGCCTTGGAGGCCGAGCAGGAAGGTTACGACCAATATTGGGACGCGCCGCCCATCGAGCTTAACCCCGTGGTTCCCTTGTTCCAAGAACTGACCGCCCGCAAATGGGCGGATTATCTGTCCAGAACCAGCGCCAACCAGGCATAAACCCAGCCGGATGAATGGCCTGAACATCAGCCGGCGGGTGGCAAAACTCGCCGAATACCTTGCCTCGCACCCTTGGCGCGTCTTGGCGCTGGCCTTGGTTTTGTCGTTGGCGGCCGGTTGGGCGGCGGCGCAATTGCCGGTCCACACCTCGCGCCAAGCCCTGTTGCCGCAGGACACCGACGTGGCCCGCCGCTTCAATGCGTTTTTGAAGAATTTCGGCGCGGCGGCGGATTTGATCGTGGTGTTGGAAGGCGCGCCCCGCGAGGAATTGGAGCGGTTCGCCGGCGAGTTGGCAGGCAAGCTGCGGGCCGAGCCGGAGATCAGCCAAGCCACCGACCGCCTAGACATGGGTTTCTTCCTGGAACACGCTTATTTGCTGATGCCCGCCGAGCGGCTGGACCAGTTAGCCGCGCTGCCCGGCCAGCCCTTGGCCGGCGGCGGGCTGGAAGAGCATCTGCGCAAGGCGCTGGACTGGAGCAAGAACCCTCCGCCGCTGGGCGACATGGACACCGACCTGAAAACCGCCGAAGAAAGCCTGAAGCTGGCCGGGTTCTTTTTGGAAGAATGGCAACGCTGGCTGTCCGCCGCGCAAACCCCCGATGCCTTGGATTGGGGCGGATTGTTGGCGCAGCACGGGGCGGGCGGCATGGCCAAGGGCTATTTCACCTCCCGCGACGGGCGGATGCTGTTCGTGTTCGTCCACCCGAAGAACCCCTCGGAGGATTTTAAGAGCATCGGCCCCTTCGTGGACAAGGTCAAACAAGCCTCGGCGGAATTGGCGGCGCAGGCCAAGGCTGCGGGCCGCGCACCGCCGACCGTGGGCCTGACCGGCCTGCCGGCCATCGAGTACGAGGAATACGTCAACATCCGCAAAGACATCACCCTGGTGATCTTCACCTCGGCCGGCCTGATCGCCGCGCTGATCCTGCTGGTGGTGCGCAGCCTGCGCTGGGCGGCGTTGATCTTCATCCCGATGGGCCTGGGCGTGTTGTGGAGTTTGGGCTTGGCCTTGGTCACCGTCGGCCATTTGACCATCATCACCGCCGCCTTCATCGCCATCTTGTTCGGGCTGGGGGCGGATTACGGCATCTTCACCTCGTCGCGCATCGCCGAGGAGCGCCGGGCGGGCAAGCCTTTGATTGAGGCGATAGGCGCGGGCATAGGCGCGTCCTTCATCGCGGTGCTGACGGCGGGCGGCGCGTCGCTGCTGATTTTCAGCGTGTTGGCGACGGTGGATTTCCCCGGCTTCGCCGAACTGGGCGTGGTCGCGGCCAAGGGCGTGATGATGATCCTCATCAGCACCTGGATGGTCCAGCCCGCGCTTTACGCCTTGCTGCCGCCGAAGCTGGGGGAAATCCCCCCTGCCCCCCTTTTGCAAAAGAGGGAGCTAAAAGCGGCTGATGACGGGAGATCGAAGGGGCGGTATCCCAAGCCCGTCGCGGTGGTCCTCGTCGTGCTGGCTTTAGGCTGCGCGGGCTTCGGCGTGTTCAAAGGCTTGGCGATTCCGTTCAATTACGACGTGCTGGCGATGTTGCCCAAGGACTCGCAGGCCGCGCAATACCAGCGCCGCATGGTGGCGGAGAGCGATTATCAGGCCGAGGTCGTCATTTTCACCGCCAAGGATATGGCGGAGGCGCGGCGGATTACCGCCGAGGCGGGCCAGTTCAAGACCATCGCCCAAGTGCAGTCGCTGACGAATTTGTTTCCACCCGACGCCGAGGCGCGGCTGCAAAAAGCCCTGAACATCGGCGAGTCCTTCGCCCAGGCCGGTTACGTTAAGCAAGTTGCCGAACTGAGCCAAACGGGCTTGTCGGTGAAATCTTTCGAGTTGTTGCAGGCGGTGCTGGCCAATAGCCTGGGTATCATCGACGAGGCCCAAGAGCAGGCGTTCTCCGCCGGCCACGCGAATCTGGTTGAAAGCCTGGAGAAAGTGCGTGGCAGCCTTGCCGCCATCCAAGTCAAACTCGCCGACGACAGCGCCTTGGCGCGGACGCGCAGCGAGTTGTTCCTGCGCGCCTTGCTGGCCGGGGCGGACAGCGGCCTGAAAACCCTAGACACTTGGCGGCAGGCAAAACCCCTCACCCCGGCGCAACTGCCGCCCACGCTGCGCGACCGCTTTTTTGCCGCCGACGGCAGCGTCGCGGTCTACGCCTTCCCGGCGAAAACCGTGTACGACCCGGCCAACCTCGATGCGCTAATCAAAGACGTGTACACCGTCTCGCCGCAGGCGACTGGCTTTCCAACCACGCACCAAGCCTTCGCCCAGGCCGTGGTGGAGAGTTTCAGCCGTGGCACCTTGCTGGCTTTGGCCGGTTGTTTGCTGTGGATCGTGCTGGCGACGCGCAGCCTGCGGGGCTTCGCCTTGGCTTCCTTGCCCTTGCTGATCGGCGGCGGCTGGATGTTGGGGCTGATGGCCTGGGGTGGCATCCAATACAATTACGCCAACATCGTCGCCTTGCCCTTGGTGATCGCCTTAGCGGTGGATTACGGTGTGTGGTTTAGCTACCGCTGGGGCGAATTGCAAGACCACACGCCATTTGAGGTCAGCCTCAACGCCGGCAAGGTGATCGGCCTGGCCGCCGGCACCGAGCTGGCCGGCCTGGGGGCCATCACCCTGGCCAGCTATCGGGGCGTTTCCAGCCTGGGCATCAGCATCACCATCGGGCTGGTGTGCTGCCTGGGCGCGACCTTCTTTGTGGCCCCGGCCATTGGACAGTTGCTTGATTCCAAGAGAAAACTAACATGAACAAATTCCGCCTACTCCTGCTTGCCAGCCTGCTGGCTCCCCTCGCCGCCGCCGCCGCCCCCGAGACGCTCGTGGTGTGCTATCCCGGCGGACCCGTCAACGCCAAGGACGCCAACGGGGCGATGAGCGCCATGCTGCGGGTGGTGGAGCGCGTGGGCCAGTGGCAGGAAAACAGCTTCACCAGCCTGTTCACCACCAAGCTGGACGAATGCCGCCAGCAAATGATCGACAAGAAACCCAAATTCGCCATCACCTCGCTGGGGCTTTATTTGGAAATGCGGGCCGGGCAAAACCTGCTTCCCCTGGTCCAGCCCAAGATCAAAGGCCAAACCAGCGAACATTACCGGGTCATCGTCCAGAAGGACAAATTCAAAAACCTGGATGAGCTTAAGGGCAAGACCTTGGGCGGCACGGTGCTGGAGGAACCGGCTTTCATCGGCAAGATTGTCTTTGCCGGAAAATACGACCCCGCCAGTTTCTTCTCCCTGAAATCCTCCAACCAAGCCATCCGGGCCTTGCGCGCGCTGGACAAAGGCGAGTTGGACGCGGTGATCCTCAACGAGCAGCAATATGCCGGCCTCGCCTCGCTCAAGCTGGCGACCCCGGTCGAGGCCATCTTCACCTCCGAGGAAATCCCCTTGATGGGCGTGGTGGCCGACGGCTCTAACACCACGGCGGAGGAACGCGCCCGCTTCGGCAAGGCGCTGGCGGGCATGTGCGCCGACGCCGAGGGCAAAAAGCTCTGCGATTTGTTCGGGGTGGAGTCCTTCGCCACCGTGGACGCCGCC
>CAZOTR010000037.1:17299-30561 GCA_964582755.1 uncultured Methylococcaceae bacterium
GGCACCAAAGACCCGGCGTTGCGCCGTGGCGCGTTGGGCAGCCGTTTATGCCTGTTGCTGGCCGAGCGCGAAGCTAATCAGGGCAGGCGCGAGAAGCTCGCCGCCGAGGGCGTGGGCTTTGCCGAAGCCGCCCTCGCGCAGGGCGGCGGAGGCGACGGGGCGGTGCATTACTACCTCGCCACCAACTTAGGGCTGGCGGTGCGCGAACATATCACCCTGGCGATGGACAACCTCAACCGGCTGGAGGGCGAGCTCAAGCGGGCGGTGGAACTCAGCCCGGACATCGACGACGGCGGGCCATTGCGTGTGCTGGGGGCGCTCTACCTCAAAGCCCCGGCTTGGCCCAATGGCATAGGCGACCGCGACAAAGCGCTGGAATTGTTGGGGGGCGTGGTCAAGAAACATCCGGGACACCCGCTCAACCATTTGTTCTATGCCCAGGCGTTGTGGGAAGACGGCGACGAGGCCAACCTGGATCAAGTCAAGGCCGAGTATGCGCTGGGGCGGAAGCTGTTGGCGGAGGGACAATGGGGCCACAGCAAAGAGCCTTGGACGAAAGAGTTCGACGAGTTCGAGCAAGAGATTGCCGGGATGCCGGCGCCGCAACAGCCTATCGCGCAAGCCCGCAAATGACGCGGAGGCGGGCAAGCCACGCCCGCTATTTGCGCCACACCTGAAAGCAGCCGATGCCCAGGCAAATGAGCGCCGGCCATGCGGTAACGAAGAACAGCAAGCCGGGGCCGATGGGATTGGGGTTAGGATCGGGCCACAGGCCCAGCGCCGCGAGCAGGACGATGCCCCACAGCGGACCCCAGCCAAACACTATCAAGGCCAAGCCGATCTGAACCAGGCGATTGCCGAGATAACGGTTTTTCATGGGGGACAAAGCTCCGATAAACGCAGTTTGGACAGCCATTCCAGTTTGCCCCCAAACCCCTTGCAGGCGATTCAGGGCAACTCGCAATATTTCATGTCGATGAGGAAGTCCCGTGCCACCCCCGGTTTGGTGAGCAATCCTGTCGGCGAAAAATCATCTTCCAGAAAACTGGAATAACCGGGCATAGCGCCCAGATCCAGGGTGGACATATTCACGAAACCCATGGACCAATCGGCGAAATCCCTTTCCTCCACCAGTACGCAGCGGACGACGACAATATCCCCATGGCGGGGATCGGCTTGGATGTCGGCCCATATCGGCGCCAGTTCGCCGTCCTCGCCTTCCAGCGCCTGCAAGAAAATGGAATCTTTGTAAACCAACATGCCGGTGATTTGATGCTGTTGGTTTCTCTCACGGGAGACGCGCAAGAGTTCGATCAAATCTTCATCCGCCATTGGACGGCCGGCGCGGCTCGCGTAAATCAATTGCTTAAGCATTTAGCCTGCTACTCCTTCTAGTGTTAGCGGATCATGGCGGGGGTCTGCGGCAAAACCGGGCGGGATGCGCCCCGCCCGCCGTCCGCTAGTCACTCCCCGCCAAACGACCGCTCCAACAGCACCTCGTCCAATGCCCCCGCGTGGAAGCTGCGGCCGCTGTCGATGTTGGTGACGATGACCTTGGCCGGGCTGAACAGCATCGCGTCGATCTTGAAGAAATCATATTTGTATTCCTTGAAGATCTCGGCGAAGGGTTTGCCGTAGTCGCGGGAGGTGGAACTGGGCAATTCCATCGCCAATTGCTGCGCCGCCTCGTCCGAACCCTTGACGAACAACTGCACCGTACCGCCGAAGAGGATGGCGTCGTTGGTGCGGCCCATGGCTTCGACGAATTTCGGGTGCGGCGGCGGGACCGGGGCGGAGGCCACGCCGTCGATGATGTGTTCCAGCGGGAAATGCAGCGAATGCGCCTTGTGCAAGGCGACTTCCAGCACGCGGGAAACCACTTGCATCCCGCCGGCCAGGCTGCTGGTGGGCGTGGTGATGACGTTGACGTTGCTGGGGTCGAGCTGGCAGGCGGCGGCGACTTTGTCGATCAGCTCCACCGGCGGCAGTTTGTCGACTTCCAGCACGATGACGGTTTCCAGGCAGATGTCGCGGTAGTTCAGTTCCTTGTACAGATCCTCCACCGGCACTTGCACGCCATTCTTGGTCTTCACCGCCAGGGCGCGGGCCGGGCCGGAGCCTAGGGCGTAGAACGCGCCCTTGCCTTCGCCGTGGGACAGGCTCCAGCCGGCGTACTGGCTGCCCAGGCAGGCGATGACGGGATTGTTGGAGTGGACTTTGACCAGGGTGGGCCAGCGGCTGAACTGGCCGCTTTGGGTGATGCCGATCTTGCCCAGGCCACCCATGCAGACTTCGCCGACCAGCCGGCCGGCTTCCAGGCTGCCCAGAGCGTCGATGCCGGCGTCGATGAGCGTCGCGCCATTGGCGAACTTGCCGATTTTGAGCCGCAGCTTGTCGGCGTTGGCGATCATATGTTTGACGATAGGGAGGGCGTGCGCGTTGACGCTGACTTGCTGTGGCATGGTTATCCTCTTATGTTCCCGGTTAAGGGCTGGGTGGCAGGATTGCCGGCGGGCAAGGCCCGCCGGATTTGGTAAATTCGGTCACAAGGCGTCGGCCTTGGCTGGGAGCAGGCCGCGCAGCAATTCGGCTTCCTGGGTTTTTAGCAAGGCTTCCACCGCGTCCCGGTCCCCGCCTTGGGCCAGCAGGCTGCATAGTGGCTCGCCGGTGTTTATCGCCGTGCCAGGGTGTGGGATGTCGGCGCAAGCAACTGGCCACCGAAAGCCGCCCCGGATTGTCAGCGGCTGCGGCGCATAGACGATACGCAGGGCGCGGGCCGGGCCGGGGCGGACAGTCGGCAACCGGCCCCGGCAGGCGGCGACATGTGCCGCCAGCAGCCCGGCGTCGAAATCTTCGTCATACAAAGCCATCGTGGCGCTGGGCCGGGGGTTGAGTTCCAGCACCCGGCATATTCCCGCTTCGACCATGAAGTCCAGGCTGTTCAAGCCGACCAGCCCCAGCGCCGCCGTGAGTTTCCCGGCATGGTCCGCAAGGCTGGCGCGTTGCGCCGCGTCGAGTTCGGCGCGGTTGACCGCCCCGGCGAATAAAAATGGCTGGCCTAGGTCGTGGCTGGCCGTCCATTGCGTGTTGCAGCCGATGACCCTGGCTTCCTGCCCGTCCGCGATGAACAAGACGGAAAGCGCCTCACCTGGAATGTGCCGCTGATAATAAGCGTCCGCAGGCGCGGGGCGATTTTTGGCGGCAAAGCCTACACCCTTGCCGCCCTCGCCGCAACCGGGCTTGACGAGCCAGCCGTCCAGGCAGGCGGGCGGCGCAAAACGGGTTGCGGGATAAGGGATGGCCAGCCTATCCAACAGGCGAAAAAACTTACGCGGGTTGTTGGCGCGGCGCAGGGTTGCGGGGGAATTGCCGAATAGTTTCCGGCCCCGCGCCAGCTTCTCCACCAGCTCGGGGCGGGTGTCGATGCCGCTGCCGTAGACCAGGCCGCAGTCCCCGCCGGGCGGGGCCAGCCGGTCGGCGGCTTGGAGCAGTTCGGCCCCGTCGAAGCCTTGCGGGCCTGCCGCAAGGGCGAGGCAATGGGCGGCGTGGCGGCGGGTGTCGGCGTCGCCGAAGCCGTCGATGGCGCAGGCGCGATGGCCGACGCGGGCGGCGGATTGGGCCAGCATCCGGGCGGATTGGGCGACTAGGAGAAGATCCATGCTGCCCTGGGGAACGCCGACGTATTACCCTTCGGCCCGCAACACATCGACCACCGGCGCGGCGATGTCCGGCAGGATTTCCGCGCCCCGGTTGCGCGCGGTGGCGACCAAAAAATCCAGGCCGTCGAAGCGCCGGCCGGCCAGCCCGGCCAGTTCGGCGGCGCGTTGCGGGCTTGCCAGCAGGCAGAAGCCTGTCGGCCCCCAGGAAGTCTGGCCTATGCCCACCGCCCCTTGCGCCTCCAGCCAAGCCATCGCCTCCGCCACTTCCGGGCTGGTGAAGCGCCCGCCTTGGGCCGGGGCGAAATGGTCGCCGACGGAGCTTTGCAAGTCGGTGATGACCGCGCCAAAGCCTTGGATGTCGCCCTCGGCGAGGGCGGGCAAGGCTTGCATCAGCAGCCGGTGGCACAGCCTCGCGGTCTCCTCCGGCGGGAAAACCGGCAGGGCGTTGAACGCCTCCAGTTCCAGCTTGCCATGCAAACCCTGGCCGCGCCGGTCGAACACCAGGATGAAACGCCATTGTTCGGGGATTGCCATCCGCGAGACCAACGGTGGCGTCACCGTGTTGGCCCCGCGCCCGCCATCGACTACCAGCCCGCCTTGCTCGAACACGGCGATGCCTATGCCCGACCGCGCCCCGCGCCCGATGGCTTGGGCGATGTCGCGCACACCCAAATCCAGCCCATGGAAACGCGCCAAGCCCATGCCCACCGCCAAATCAAGCTGGGTGCCGGAACCCAGGCCGACATGTTCGGGTATCGCTTGGTGGATGCGGATCGCCGCCCGGCAGTCCAGCGCGTAAACATCGGCGAATTTCCGCGCGGCCTTGGCGGCCCGCTCCTGGCTCGGGCCTTCCACGCGCAAGGCGTCGGCAGCGGTGATGCTTAAACGGGTGGCGATTTCGTTGATGCCCACGCCGATGCTGCCGAACCTGCGCCCCAGGCTGCCGCCCAGGTCGATGAAGCCCATGTGCAGCCGCGCCGGGGCGAAGACGCTGACGGAATAACGGTGGTCGGAAGGATGGACGCCAAGCATGGGGAATGTGGATGGATGTGGGTTGGGGATCGACCCTTAGGCCGTTGGCCGGCAATCCTAGGGCATGGGTTGGCTTTTGTCGACTCTCCCGGCGGGCCGGCGGCAATTGCCGCCTCCTTCGCCGGGTCTTGTCGGCAAACCGACACGCGCCCCAGGCCGCAAACACCCCGGATTCCCCGCTTCCCGGCCCGCCAGCAACCGGCTGCAAGCCTTGAATTTCAAGCCCTTGCCAACTCTATGGCGCCAAGAGGACGCCGCCCGCCGCAATGGGTACGACTCCTGCTTGCAAACTGCAATCAACATTCTGTCGGGAGCGGAAAACCTATGAAGCTGCAACTTGAGCGCAAACATGTGGAGGCCTTGGCCGGGCAATTCCCGCGCCTGGCCACGCTGCAAGACCAATTGCGCTTCGGCAACAAGGCCGAGGCGGCATTCAGCCATTTCACCTCTGACGAAGTCAGTTTCCTGCGCAATCTATACGAGGAGGCCGGGCCAGATTTCCGCGCCCGCGCCGCCCAGCTCGCCACCTTGCAAAAGGCGCTGAACGACGACGGGATCAAATTCGAGCAGGAAGACCTGGAGCAACTGGTGCCGGCCATCGCCCGCTATTTGGCGGCGGACGCAGTCCGGGGCTGGCTGTTCCAGGCCAATGTGGCTGGCAAGCCGATGGCCTGGGTGGTCACCCGGCTGGACTTCACCCCGCCGGGGAACGAGGAAACCGGCAAGGTGATGGTCGAATTGAAGGCCAACGCCAAGGGCAAGCTGTTCACCGCGAGCATCCGCATTTACGCCAGCGACATCGCGGGCCGCTCGGTGGGCGAGATCTTCGCCGCCAAGGGCTTTTTAAAGGAGACGCCGGCACTCATCGCCACTTACGACGAAGCCGCTACGCGCTATTTCGACTGGCGGGCGCGGTACGGCGCGCAATTTTCCGGGCGCGGCACCGGCTTTTACGCCGAAAACCCGACCGCCTCGCACCGCGACACCGATTGGGCGCGCAAGGATGTGGTGGTGTTGTCTTCGGCGGGCGGCTACGCCCGGTTGGTCAACGACGAAGAAATTATCGGCGACCGCGCCCTGGCCATGGACGCCCCCGGCGATATTTTGGGTCCGTATTTGCGGCGGGCGGGCAAGAGCATGCGCTACCGCGCCGAGGATGACGTCGAGGCCGCGCAGGGCGAGATGCCGAAGGGCTTGTTCACCGAATTGCCGGTGCATTTTTACATCCTGATGTTTCATTTGGATCTGCACCATTATCTGTGGGTGCATGTGGACGACATCAAGCCTTACGAATACCAGCCGGCCTTGAAGCAGAAACTGATATTGCCGGAGGAGCAGACGGATTTGATCGACATACTGACCGCCGAAATGGACATGCTGATGGACGACATTGTCGAGGGCAAATCCGGCGGCACGACGGTATTATGCGCGGGGCCGGCCGGCGTGGGCAAAACCTTGACGGCGGAGGTGTATTCGGAAATCATCAAGCGGCCTTTGTACCGGATTCATTCCGGGCAGTTGGGCTTGAATGTGGCGGCGATGGAAACCGCGCTGAAAGATGTGCTGACCCGCGCCCAGCGCTGGGGCGCGGTGATGCTGATCGACGAGGCCGATGTGTATATCAAGCGCCGCGACGACAATATCACCATGAATGCCGTGGTCGGCGTGTTCCTGCGCGTGTTGGAGTATTTCAACGGTTTGCTGTTTTTGACCACCAACCGCGTGGACGACATCGACGAGGCCATCGTCTCGCGCTGCATCGCGATGATTAAATTCAACCCGCCCGACGCGCCGGCCCGCCGCAAGATTTGGCAGGTGATGGCGAAGCAGTTTGCATTGGACGTGGACGCCAGTTTGATCGGGGAATTGGTGGAATTATTTCCCGCTGCGACCGGACGCGACATCAAAGGCTTGGCAAAACTGGTGGCGAAATTCTGCCACCAGAAGCAACTGCCCCCCAGCCGCGAGGTGTTTGTGCGCTGCTCGGTGTTCCGGGGGATGGATTTGGGACAGGCCGCGCAACAACAATCAGCGGAACTTAAACGATGACAGACGACTTGCCCGGCAACTGCCGTTATTATCTCACTTACACGGGCGTGAAACTGCCCCTCGCCTTGCTCAACGAATTGCAAGCCACACAGCTTGAGAACCGCATCACTTTTTTTAAGGGGTATTACGACGATGAAGGCCGGCTGGTGGGGGTGCAAAAAATGGTGTATGGCGAAATCGAGATGCAGCACCGTTACCATTACACCGCCGAGGGCGTGTTGCGGCGGGCCGAGATTGCCGACGCGGACGGCGAGGTGACGGTGATGGAGTTTGACGGGCAGGGCAATCCTGTAAAATAAAACGCCAAACTGGCGGGGTCTGGTTTTACACCGGCCCCTCCCCCGCCTATACTTACGGCTCCCGTGGCGCCCGCCGCTTCCCAGCCCCCCTAGCCTTCATGCGACAAGCCTCCCGCATCGCCATCATCGGCCTTTTGGCATTGATGCAGTTGTTCGCGCCGTTGGTGCATGCGCACACGGGCGGCGGGCAGCTTGCCGGGACAGTGCATGTTCCGGGCCTGGAATTCCTCGCCAAGTCCAACGGGCACTCCGCGCTGGCACCCGCAAGCCAGGGCGAATGCCTGGATGTCATCGTCGTCCCCGCCCCCGGCCTGAAGAACCCAGGCGACCACGCCATCCCCGCGCCGGACCCCGAACTACTCCTGGCGGTCTTGTCCAGTCTGGCGACCGGTTCGCCGGCTGGGCATCCAAGCGTTTCGCTTCCTCGCAGCTTCCTGCTTCTTGACGCCGCCAAGCTCAAACCCTCTCCCCGCGCTCCTCCCCGGCCAGTCTGATTCTGTAGGGTGGCCTTCAGGCCGTCTAGCGCCCTAAAGGGCGCTCTACAGTATCCGGCCAACCCCAAGAACATTGGGGGGTTATGTTTCGGAAATCGCCTTATCCCTAGGGAAGGCCGCCGTATCGAGTTGGAGTTTTCTTATGCGTTTAATGAAAAAACTGCCGCCCCTGCTTCTGGCCCTGTGGCTGGGAGGCGCTGGCGCGGCGGACGAGGATTTGCAGGTCGAGCATCTCGATCCCTTGCCTTACGAGGCGTCGTTAAGCTTGAGGCAAGTGGTGGAGGCCACGTTCGAGCAATATCCGCAAGGCGCGGTCATCGGGGCGATGCAGGAGGAGGCGCAGGCGCTGAACCGCCGCAGCGAGTCGCTGGTCGCCGGCTATCCGATGCTGTATCTGCAATACATCGACGACCGGGTGATAAGCGACCGCGGCGTGGTGCAGATCCAGACGGGCTACCAGATCCCATTCTGGATGTGGAACCAGCGCTCGGCCAGCTACCGCGTCGCCGAAGAGGCGGAGAAGGGCGCGTTGTTATTCTCCGCCGCACTCAAGCACGAGGTCGCCGGCCTGGTGCGCGAAGCCTTGTGGAATTTGGTGTTGATGGAGAATCGCCGGGGGCTGGCCCAGCAGGTCTTCGACGTGTCCAAGCAATTGCTGGCCACCGTCAAGCGCCGGGTGGAGCTGGGCGATTTGGCCCGCTCCGACGAACTGCTGGCGGAAAGCGATGTGCTGGACAAGCAATCCCTGCTGGTCCAGGCCGAGGCCGAGGTCATGCATGCCCGCCATGCCTACAAGAACCTGACCCGGCTGGACAAGGCGCCGAAGCAATTCGAGGAGGCACTCAGCAAGACCGCCGCAATCCACGAACGCCACCCCGCCGTCGCCGCCGCCAATGCCTTGGTGGAGCGCGCCCAGGCGGAGGTGGAATTCACCAAGCTGTCCAAGCAGGGCAACCAGCCGTCCGTCCTCATCGGCACCCAGCACGAGCGCGCCACCAACCATGAGAATTTCAACAGCGAAACCAACTTGGTGCTGCAAGTGCCTATCGGCGGCGACGACTGGAACGGGCCGTATGTGTCGCAGGCCAACATCGCCTTGACCCAGAAAGTCTCCGACCGCGCCAGCCTGCTGCGGCGGCTGGAGCGGGCGCTGCACGAGGCCGAGCATAACCTGGAAGTGGGCAAGGCCACGCTGGCCATCGCCAACCAGCGCAAGGACATCGCCGAAACCCACACACGCATGAGCCGGCTGGCTTTCGAGTCCGGGGAAATCCCGCTCATCGACTTTCTGAAAATCCAGGCCAACGCCCAGGCCGCCATCCGCGACGCGATGGAGCGGGCCATCCTGGTCCAGCGCGACACGGCTTTTTACAATCAAGTGGTGGGGGAGCTGCCATGAATATTCGTTGCCATGCGCCCTTCTTCGCGCCTTTGCGGGCTTTGCGCGAAACCTTATTCATCGCTTTGTCGTTGGCCTGTTTTGCTTGCCTTTCTCCCGCATGGGCTTTGGAAGACACGGTAAAAATCACCGCCGAGCAAGAACAACATATCGGCATCCGCACCTTGCAGCCCGAGGGCATCGCCAGCGTGCCTTTGGCCCGCGCCCCGGCAAGGGTGGGGCTGCCGCCGCAGAACGAATACATCGTCAGCGCGGCGCAGGCCGGCTTGGTGCAAAAGGTCGAAGTGGCGATAGGCGTGAAGATCAGCAAAGGCCAAGTGCTGGCGCGACTCCAAAGCCCCGGCCTGCTGGCGCTGCAACGCGGGGTGTTGGATGCCGCCACTGGCTTCAACCTGGCCAAGGCCAAGCTGAACCGCGACACCACTTTGCTGGAGGAAGGCATCATCGCCCGGATGCGCTTCCAGGAGACGCAAAGCGATTACGAGCGCTACGCCACTGGCTTGAGAGAGGCCGAGCAGACCCTCGCCGCCGCCGGGGCCAGCGCGGCGGACATCGAGGCGCTGAAGAAAACCCGCAAGCTGGACAGCTTCATGAATGTCATCTCGCCCACCGACGGCGTGGTCTTGGAACGCATGGCGACGGCGGGCCAGCGCGTGGACGTGCTGGCGCCGCTGTTCCGTGTCGGCAAGCTGGACGAGTTGTGGCTGGAAATCGACATGCCGCAGGAGCGCGTCAACGAACTGCGCCTAGGCGACAAAGTCCGCATCGAAAACACCGCCTACACCGCCCGCATCGCCCACATCGGCCAGAGCGTCAATCCCGGTAGCCAGAGCGCCTTGGTGCGCGGCGTCATCGAAGGCAAGCCGGCCGACATCCGCCCCGGCCAGAACGTCAATGTGCAAATCAGCCACGCCAGCACCGACCGGCTGTTCCGTTTGCCCATCGCCGCCTTGGTCAACCAGGAAGGTAAGGCTTATGTGTTCGTGCGCGTCCCCGGCGGTTTCGCCGCCAGGCCCGTAGCCGTCGCCAGCACGGAGGAGCGCCATGTGGTGATCCATGAAGGCTTGCGGGACGGCGAGCAAGTCGTGGTGCAAGGCGTCGCCGCGTTGAAGGCGAGTTGGACCGGCATCGGGAGCGATGAATGATGGCCGGCTTGATTCAATTCGCATTGACGCAAAGGCTGCTAGTCCTGCTGCTGGTCTTGCTGCTGGTCGGCGGCGGTTGGCAGGCGGCGACGACCCTGCCCATCGACGCCTTTCCCGATGTCTCGCCCACGCAAGTCAAGATCATCGTCAAAGCCCCCGGCATGACCCCGGAGGAAGTCGAGGCCCGCATCACCGCGCCCATCGAAGTGGAGTTGCTAGGCATCCCCAAGCAGACCATGCTGCGTTCCATGGCGAAATACGCGGTGTCCGACATCACCGTCGATTTCGAGGAAGGCACCGACATCTATTGGGCGCGGCAGCAAATCGCCGAGCGCATCAACGGCGTTTGGTCCAGCCTGCCGGCCGGCGTGGACGGCGGCATCGCGCCGCTGACCACGCCGCTGGGCGAGATGTTCATGTTCACCGTGGAAGGCGGCGATTTGAACTTGATGGAACGGCGCAACCTGCTGGACTGGACGATACGTCCGGCCCTGCGCACCGTGCAAGGCGTCGCCGACGTGAACACGCTGGGCGGCATGGCGCGGAGCTACGAGGTCATCCCCGACAATGGCCGGCTGTCCTCGCGGGGCGTCAGTATGCAGCAACTCATCGAGGCGCTGCAAACCAACAACCGCAACGACGGCGCGGGGCGTTTGACTGAGGGCGAGGAGGCGTTGTTGGTGCGGGCCGAGGGACGCATCAAGACGGTCGAGGATGTGCGCTCCATCGTCGTCGCCAACAATGGCGGCGTGGCGATCACCGTGGACGACGTGGCCGATGTGCGCATCGGCGCGTTGACCCGTTACGGCGCGGTCAGCCAGAACGGCACGGAGGAAGTCACCGAAGGCTTGGTCCTCAGCCTGCGCGGAGCCAACGCCCGCCAAGTCGTCGAAGGCGTTGAACAGAAAATCGCCGAAATCCAATCCGCCTTGCCCAAGGGCGTGAAGATCAATGTGTTCTACAACCGGGGCAACTTGGTGGGGCGGGCGGTCCATACCGTCATCAAGGCGCTGGTGGAGGCGGTCATCCTCGTGGTCGTCTTGCTGATGCTGTTCCTCGGCGACTGGCGGGCCGCGTTGACCGTGGCCTGCTCCCTGCCCTTGGCGGCTTTGTTCACCTTCATCATGATGAAGCAAGCCGGCATGTCGGCCAATTTGATGAGTCTGGGCGGACTGGCAATAGCCATTGGCATGTTGGTGGATGCCGCCGTGGTGGTGGTGGAAAACATCGCCACGATTCTAGGCGGCGGCGCGTCCAAGCTGCCGCGTTTGCATCTGATCTACCGTGCCAGCCGTGAAGTCGCCGCGCCGGTGACGGCCGGCATTGTCATCATCATCGTCGTGTTCATCCCCCTGCTGACCTTGGAAGGTTTGGAGGGCAAGCTGTTTGGCCCGGTGGCGATGACCATTGTGTTTGCGCTGGGCGGCTCGCTGGTGCTGTCGTTGACGGTGATTCCGGTGCTGTCCTCGCTGCTGTTGAAGCAGGCCGCCCACGAGGAACCCTGGCTGCCGCGCACTTTGCACCGGCTCTATGAACCCGCCCTGCTATGGTGTCTGGAGCATGTGAAAATCGTGCTGGCCGTCGCCGGGCTGTTGCTGCTGGTGACCGGCGCGGCCTACACGCAAATCGGCAAGACCTTCATGCCGACCATGGACGAGGGCGACATCATCGTGCAGGTGGAAAAGCTGCCGTCGATCACCCTCGACCAATCGGTGCGGCTGGACAAGCGCATCCAAAAGGCGCTGCTGGAACATGTGCCGGAGGTGACGCGCATCGTCGCCCGCGTCGGCGCGGATGAAATCGGCCTGGACCCGATGGGCCTGAACGAAACCGACACATTTTTGATCCTCAAGCCCCGCGAGGAATGGCGCAAACCAGACAAGGAATGGCTGATTGACGAAATCCGCCAAGTCATCAGCACCATCCCCGGCATCGCCTTCAGCTTCACCCAGCCCATCCAGATGCGCGTCACCGAGATGCTCACCGGGGTGCGCGGCGACGTGGCGGTGAAGCTGTACGGCACGGAACTGTCCGAACTCAACGCCAAGGCCGAGGAGATCCGCGAAGTGATGAAACAGATACCCGGCGCGTCCGACGTGTTCACGACCCGCAACGAGGGTATGCAGTATCTGCGCGTGAAAATCGACCGCCTCGCCGCCGGACGGCTGGGCGTGGACGGCGACCGCCTGGAAGAGATGCTGCGCGCCCAGATCGAAGGCTTGAAGCTGGGCATCGTGCAGGAAGGCATCCGCCGCACCCCCTTGCTGTTAAGAGGCGCGGGCGACGCCGCCAATTTCTCCGCGCTGCAAATCACATTGCCGGACGGCAAGCGTGTGCCGCTGTCGGTCCTCGCCAAGATCGAGCGGGTGGAAGGCGTGGTGTCCGTGCAGCGCGAGCGCGGCCAGCGCTACGCCGTGGTGCGCAGCAATGTCCAAGGCCGCGATTTGGTGGGCTTTGTCGCCGACGCGAAAAAGGCCGTGGAGGCCCAGGTCAAGCTGCCCGAAGGCTATTGGATCAAATGGGGCGGGCAGTTCGAGAACCAACAGCGGGCGGCGGCACGGCTGGCCTTGGTGATTCCCGTCTCCATTGGCCTGATTTTCCTGCTGCTGTTCTCGACGTTTGGCTCGGTGAAGCAGGCCGTTTTGGTGCTGTCCAACATCCCGCTGGCGATGGTCGGCGGCGTGTTCGCCTTGTGGGGGTCCGGCGAATACCTCTCCGTCCCCGCATCGGTGGGCTTCATCGCCTTGCTCGGCATCGCGGTTTTGAATGGCGTGGTGATGGTCAGTTATTTCAACCAACTCCGCGCCTTGGGGCTGGATTTAGGGCGGGTCGTCGTGCAAGGCTCGTTGCGCAGGCTGCGTCCCGTCATGATGACCGCCAGCATCGCCGCCTTCGGCTTGATTCCCCTGCTATTCGCCACCGGGCCGGGGTCGGAGATCCAACGGCCTTTGGCCATCGTGGTCATCGGCGGGCTGGTCACTTCGACGCTGCTGACTTTGATCTTGCTGCCGATACTGTACCGGCGGTTTGGGGAAGTTTGAGAAGTGTAGATTAACCTGAGTTCGGGATAGGAAAATAGCTGTAGCCCGCATGGCCAGTGTTTTGTGCGGATTTGATGGATGTGGGTTTAATTTATTGATAGTTTCCGTAGGAGCGGCCCGTGGCCGCGAAAAGCTTCGGGCAAT
>CAZOTR010000038.1:0-30148 GCA_964582755.1 uncultured Methylococcaceae bacterium
TGATATTTTCCGTAGGAGCGGCCCATGGCCGCGAAAGGCTTCGGGCAATGGGTGGAGCCAGAGATCGCGGGCATGGCCCGCTCCTACAATTCAATCAATTGAACCCACCTCCGTGAATTGGCCCAGTAACTCTTATATTGGCCCGGAAGTGTTCGGGTTGCTCCGTCATTCCGGCAAGGGTGCCAGATGACGCGGCTTCAGGCCAAACTGAGAATTGCTGCCCATGTCCAGTCACACCCGGCCTCTGCGATTCCCGAGCAAATCACTTGGTTGAAATTTTTCCGCCAAGTGTTCCAATGGTCGCCAAACAAAGCGTATCCCACCAAACATAAGGATTCAAAGCCATGAAAAACCATTGGCTGTCGGTGTTGTCCGCCGGGCTGCTCGCCCTTCTCCAATCCATATTGCCACTCGCCCAAGCCGGGACCGTCGAGTTCACTTACACCGGCCAAATACAAACTTGGACGGTGCCGACCACTGGCAACTACCTCATCCGTGCCTTCGGGGCGTCGGGGGGTAACAGTAACGGAGGGGCGGCGGGGGGGGCGGGTGCCAGGGTCATCGGTGATTTTGCTCTGGCTGCTGGCGAAGTGCTGCAAATCGCGGTGGGCGGCCAGGGTGGATCCCCCGGTTACAGCGGCGGCGGCGGCGGCGGCGGCAGTTTCATAGTCGGACCCGGCAACATCCCACTGCTTATTGCTGGCGGCGGCGGCGGCGGCGGCGGCGGCAGCAAGGGCGCCGACGGCGGTGGTGCCCTAAGCGGCCCAAGCGGCGGCGGCCTAAGTCTAAGCGGCGGCGGCGGCGGCGGCAACGGCGGCAATAGCGGCGGTTCGTATCCAAGCCTTGGCGGCGGCCTCGGTGGCATCGGTCGTGGCGGCATCGGTGGTGGCGGCACAGGCGGATCAGGAGGCTTTGGCGGCGGGGGTGGGGGGGGTGGCAACGATGGCTATATCCTACATACCGGCGGCGGTAATAGCGGCGGTGGCGGCGGTGGCGGCGGCTGGAGCGGCGGCGGCGGCGGCAGCAGCGGCTTTAATGGTGGCTTAATATGCTTTAACGGTTGCCAATATATGCCCGCTACCACCGCCTACGGCGGTAGCGGCGGTGGATCCTACAACGCCGGCACAAACCCGATTCTGCAAGCCAGCATCCATATCGGCGACGGCCTCGTGATGATTTCCTCCGAAGGCTCGGCGGTGGGCGACCCCCATTTCACGACCTACTCCGGCCAGCATTTCGATTTCCAGGAGGTGGGCGAGTTCATGCTGACCCGCTCGACGCTCCCCGACAATCCTTTCCAGGTCCAAATCCGTACGGATCGCTTGTCCGAAGGCTCTGCTGCGGCAACCTGGATAATGGAAGCCGCCGCGCAGGTGGGTGGCCACCGCGTCACCTTCGACGTGGACCGTGCCCAGGGCGGCGGCAGCTTGGTTTGGGTTGACGGCCAGCCGGTGTCGTTGAGTGAGGGCAATCCGCTCGTCCTGGACGGCGGCACGGTCATGCGGCTTTCGCCGCAGTTGTACCGGGTGCTTTGGGACAATGGCGAGGTGCTCACCGTCACCGACAACGGCAAGTACCTCGATGTCTCGACCGCGCTGTCGCCGCTCGACCTGCCGGGTTCAATGGAAGGGCTGCTCGGCGGCGGCGGCTGGTCCGGCGACGCCCACCTTGTCGGCGGCGTCGATGCCAGCCTTGCCAACGCCTTGCGTGTCACCGCCGCAAACTCCTTGTTCGATGCGGCCATCCCGGAGCCATCCTCAACGGCCCTGCTCGTCCTCGGCCTTCTCGGCCTGGGCAGGGTTCGCCGCCATAAGAACAGCCAAATGCCATCGTGATGCCCCCCAAAAAATGCTAGTAGCGTAGCTTGGGTTGCCGTCTTTTAGGCAATCCAAGCTATACGTCCTAAAGCTCCAAGCGCTCAATGAAATGCGCCCTGGCCTGGGTGGGGTGCAGGGCTAGGCCGGCCTCCTCGGCGAGGCGGTGGAAATTCTCCGCGCGTTCGGACATGAACGAGGCAGCGAGCATCAGTTCCAATTCCACCGGCGGCACTTGCCGCATGAAGCGGCGCACCAGTTCGGCGTCCACGCCGTCGCCGCCGAACTCGCCCAAGGCTAACGAGCGGGAAAAGCCGTAAAACTGGCGGATGCGGTTCTCGCAAAGCTGGGCGTGGCGGGCGCTGCGGGCCGGGTCTTTCAGCGATTCGCCGACCGCCAGCGCCACCATGGCGGCATTGTAGAAGGCGTTCAACACGCCGTGGGAATAGATCGGATCGACGAAGGACGCCGCGTCGCCTATGCAATAAAACCCTTCTCCGCATACTTGCGTGGAGTAATAGGAATAATCCGGCCTCTCGCATAGCGAATCCGGCACATACTCGGCACCGGCAAGCAGGCGGTCGAGGTGGGGGGTGGTTTTCAAGGTGTCGAGGAAGAAGCGTTCGCGTCCGGCCCGGTCCAGGCCACGGGCGCGGTCGGTGTTGATGACTAGGCCGACGCTGGTCGTCTGGCGCAACGGGATATGCCAGATCCAGCCGTCCTCGAACGAACTGACGAAAGTGACCGGGCGGGTTTTGGCGAGGTCTTGGGCGGGATGGCTGCGCCCGTCGGCGGCGACATAGCGCGAATCCTTGAAATACCCCCACAGCGACAGAAACCTCATGCGCGAATCGACCAGCCGCTTGGACTTGAACTGCCCGGCCAGCAGCGCGTTAGGCCCGCTGGCGTCGATGACGATGCGGCAGCTTGTCTCCCCCTCTTCAGCCGCGCCGCCGCGCCTGTCCACATGGCGCACCCTGGGCCGGCTTAGGCCGAAATCGACCTCGCGCGCGGCGACTTGCTGGAAGACTTTCACGCCTAGCCTAGCCGCGTGGTCCAGCAGCAGCTTGTCGAACACATCCCGTTCCACATGCAAGGCGGGCCGGGTGAAGCCAAATTCGGCGAAGGCGATGCGATGGATCTTGCCGTTCCACACCGCGATGCCGCCGGCCTTGGCGACGAAGCCTTCCTGTTCGATCAAGGGCGCAACCCCGGTCTGCGCGGCGTATTTCCAAAAATGCGGAATCAGGCTCTCGCCGACCTGCGGGCGGGGATGGCGGGCTTTTTCCAGCAGCACCACGTCCACGCCTTGCTTCGCCAGCAAGGCGGCGACGCTGGAACCGGCGGGGCCGCCGCCGATGACCAGCACATCGCAGCCTTGCGGCACCGGACCCGGCTTAATCGACAATGTTTTCAACCTTGCCGTTTTTGAAATGGACGATGAACTTGTTCCAGCGGTTGGACCAGTACGTCCAATCGTTGCCCTCCAGGCTGGGGGTCTCATGCTGCGGCGGATAGCCGATGGCCGCCAGCACGGCCCTGCGGTCCATGCCTTTTTTGACCTTGCCGGCGAGGATGCCGTCGCGCTCGTCCTCGGAAAAATCTTCGAGATTGACCGGGCGCGGCCCGAAGATTTTCAGGAAAGCCGCCGGCATGTCGTCCTTGGTGTATTTTTGGACGTTTTCGATATTCAACGGCTGGCCGTTTTCGCGGAGTTTGACCTGGGCGCTTTTCGTGCCGATGGACACCAGCGACACCGGGGTATTGATGGGAATCAAAATACCCTTGCGGTAATTGGTTGTGCGGTAATTGTTTTCTTCTTGGAAAAAACTGAATTGGGCGTAATAAACCTGCCCGGCTTGGACACCCGGCGGCAGTTCGGCGGTTTTGAGCTGGCGCTGGCAAGCCCCCAACAAAACCAGCAAGCAAACGGAGAAAAAAATACCTGTTTTGGTTGACATAGGCTTATTCCTCTTCTGGACGGTTGCGGACGGCCTGCACATAGCGTTTGGAGCGGTACATCGCGTAATACAAGCCGGAGAACACCAAGAATAGCAGAGCCGCGCCGGCGGCGATGGCAAGGTTCAGCGGAATCAGCGCGAGGGAGGAAGCCAACTCCGCCAAGATCAACACGATCAAGGTGTTCACCACGGCCATCCTTGGCATCAACGAGCAGACATAAACCCCCAAGGGCGCGCCGACCACGACGATGGGAATCGCGGCCAGCCAGTATTCAGTCACTGGCGGGACGAACTGCCCTGCGGCGGCGACCATGGCGAAGCCCGACCAGGAGGTTAGCACCATCATCACGATGACAGTCGGCGTGGCGGTCTTCTCGCACATCCTAAACAGCAGCACCAAGACCGAGAATACAATCACCTCCAAGCCGCTGCCCAACAGGCCGCTGACCAGTCCGCCGACCATGCCGAACACCAGCAAGATGGCTTTCTCGACCGCGCCGAAGCGGGGCAGGGAATAATGGCGGTCGCGCTCGGCATCGCGGTTATGCCACCACAGCGCCAGGGCAAAGCTGCACTGGACCACGGTGAACAAGATCCGCACCGCGCTGGATGGAAGCTCGGCGGAAAGGTGGAAGCCTACCGGCAGCATCGCCACCGACCCCATCACCACCCATAACACGGCCCGCCATTCGACCGGGATGCGCAACAGCAGGACGGTCAAGAAGCCGGAGCCCATGCCTATGCTCTGCGTCGCCAGCGAAAACAGCTTGGCATGGGCGGGCGGGATGGCGAGGACTTTGGTGAACACCGGAAACGCCACCGCGCCGCCCGCCTCGCTGGTCGCCCCGCCGATGAAAGAGCCGAAGGCCATCGTCAGGGTAATCCGCCAATGCTTGGCCAGCGCCCAAAACGGCGGGGCGTCGGGCAGGAAACACCAGCCCAGCCAAACCAAAGGCGGGATCAAAAAGACCAAGCTTTGCCTATTCAGTCTCATCGGCTTTGACACCCAGTTTTTCGAGGAACACCGCCGGGGAGGCGTAGCTCATTTCCCCAGTGGCCGCGTCCACCGCCGCCTGGATGGTGTGGCCCTTGGCCAGCACACTGCCAGTCTCGGCGTCGCAGAGCAGGTATTTGATCTTCATGCGGTATTCATGCTCCACCAGTTCCGCCGCCACGCGGATGCGCTGGCCGAAGCGGGCCGGGCGGATGAAGCGCAATTGCAAATCGACGATTGGCCAGACATAGCCGCTGTCCTTCATCGCCATGTAGCCATAGCCGATTTGGTCCAGCAGCGCGCAGCGGGCGATTTCCAGGTATTTGCAATAATGCCCGTGCCAGGCGATCTGCAACAGATCGACATCATGGAAGGGAACGGTCAACTCCACCTCGGCGCGGATCATGGCTGCCCTGCCCCGCCCTCGGTTTTTTCGGCGGCCACGGCCGGCGTCCAGTAGGGATAAAAATTGAACCATTGCAAAGGCACGGCGCGGCAATGGGCCTCCAGCCGTTCGGCGTAGCGCCTGGCCAATGCTTCCAACATCTGCCGGCGCTGCGGTTCCGAACGCGGCAGGTGGATGGAGTCGGCGAAAGGCGCCAAGTGGATCTGGTAACGCCCGCCCTGCGGGTAGCAAAACAAGGTGTAAACCGGGCAGCGCAGCAGCGAGGCCAGCAGATACGGGCCTTGCGGGAATTCGGCCTGTGCGCCTAGGAACTCCGCCCGCACCGTGCGGCCTTGGCTTTCGACTGGAATCCTGTCGCCCACCAGCACCAGAAACTCGCCGCGCCCTACCCTATCCTGCAAAGCGATGGCGACGGCGGGGTTGAGCGCAGTGACCTGGATGAGCTCGATGTTGCCGCCCTTCCCCGACTTGCCCAGCAGCCGGTTGAACTTCTCGGCATGTTTGGTGTGGACCAGGATGTTGAGGCGGATGCTGCCGCGCAGGCTGGCCAGCGCCTGGCAGATTTCCAGGTTGCCGACATGGCCGCTGATAATCAGCGCGCCGCGCCCTTGCGCCAGCAACTCCAGCAACAGCGGGCGGTTGTGGAAATCGACTTGGGCGGGGTCTATCCCCACCGTCCAGGCGATGATCTTGTCGAGCAGGTTCTCGCCGAAGGACAGGAAATGGCGGTAACTGTCCAGCCATCCGCCGCGCAAACCCAGTTCCGGGAAATGCCCGCCCAGCCGGCGTAAATACTCGCGGGAGGCGTCGCGGGCGGTGCGCCCGGCGAGAAAGTAATAACTGACCACGGGGCGCAGGAACAGGCGGAAAGCCCCCCGGCCAAATGTTTTATAGATCCACAGCAAGACCCGTATGCCCCAGACGAAGCTGGTTTCCTCCAACGCCGCCCAATG
Organism: uncultured Methylococcaceae bacterium; assembly: GCA_964582755.1. Lineage (GTDB taxonomy): Bacteria > Pseudomonadota > Gammaproteobacteria > Methylococcales > Methylococcaceae > Methylumidiphilus. The sequence goes on from CAZOTR010000038.1 coordinate 6,129, forward strand.
GCGGGCGGAAGCCTCGGGATTCGCCCGGAAACGCCGGCCCAACAGCCTGGGCAAGCGCCACAACATGCCGAAAAACAGCCGGGCATGCATCAGGCTGATGCGGGCATTGTCTTCAAAAGCCCGGAAATGCGACACGCCGTCTTGCGGGTAGCCCACGCGGGTCGGGATCGACACCACGGAAATCCCCTGCCAGTAAAGCCGGACCAGGATTTCCGTGTCGAACTCCATGCGCTCCCCCAGCGAAGCCGTTTCGATCAGCTTGGCGCAGGCATCCACCGGATAGACGCGGAAGCCGCACATGGAATCGGGGATGGCGAAGGACAAGGTGTTGATATGCACCCAGACATGGGTCAGGTAGCGGGCGTAAAAACGCAGCTTGGGGATGGAGGCGTCGAATATCGGCTGGCCGGTGACGACGGCCTCCGGGGCGGCGCGGGCGGCGGCGAGGAACTTGTCCAAGTCGGCCAGGTCGTGCTGGCCGTCGGCGTCGACCTGCACGGCATGGGAATAACCCAGACGCCGGGCCAGCAAGAGGCCGGCCTGCACCGCGTGGCCCTTGCCTCGGTTGACATCCTCCCGCACCGACCGCACCCAAGGGTATTGGGCGGACAACCCCCGGACCACCTCGGCGCAGGATTCCCGGCTGCCGTCGTCCAGCAGAATGCAAGGCAGGCCATGGGGTTCCAGCCGCCCGACGATCTTAACCAGCGGCGTCTCGTGGTTGTAAACGGGGATCAGGATGCAGGGATTAAAGCGGTTCGCCATGGAAATAGATTCTTCCCGAGCTGTATTCGGCGGTTTGCGAACGGTAACAAAACTCCAACTTATTGGCCTGGGCTAGATAACGCAAAACCAGTTCCAAGCGCTGCCCCGGCAGCAGAAGCTCCTTGAATTTGACCGCGTCCATATGGCTGAAAGCGCCGCCGATGCTAAAGCGCTGGCGGGCGAAATGGACGGCCCAATGAATCTGCGCCACCCCCGGCACGACGGCGATTGCATCGAAATGGCCGGCAAAATAGGCCAAGGCTTCGGGTATGCGCAAATCCAGCGCCACGGTTTCGGCCTCGCGCCTCTCGCCGAGTATTTCCGGGAGCAAAACAGTTGCCCCGTATTCCTGTGTGTTCGGATTCAAAAGGTTTTCCTGACTTTTCGGCGGACCAGCATTTCCCCCGCCATCAACGCCGCCATCAGCAGATAGGCAACAAGGCCGTTGTACAAACTCCACAGCCAAGGGTCGCCATGCCAGACAGTCGCCAGGGAAGCGGCGGCATTGGCGACGAAAAACCCGCACCATACCTGGGTGACTCTGCGCGTGTATGCCACGCCCTGCGGCGGCAGATCCGGATCTTGCAAGCGGGCCAAGCGTTCCACGACGGTGGGCGGACGGGCAAGGCTATGGGCGAACACGGCCAGGAACAACAGGCTGACGAAGACCGGATAGGCCAATAGCAATCCAGGCGCGTTCGCCAGCCCGGCCACCAGCATGAACACGACACAAGCCGCCGCCAACAGCGCCCAATGCCCGCCCGCCTGTTTTGGACTGAAACGGACGCCGCGCACCAGAAAAACCCCGGCCAGGAAAAAGGCCAAATGGCGGGGCTGGACATGGTCTTGGGAAAAATACACCAGGAAGGGATAGCAGACCGCCACTGCGCCGACCAAGCCATTCAGCATGGCTTAAGCCGTGTTGAGCCGGTAAATAGTTTCCACCACGTCTTGGATGGTGCGGGCGTTTTTGAAATCCTCCGGGTTGATGCGCTTGCCGGTGATGTCCCGCAGCCTGACCATCAAATCCACGGCGTCGATGCTGTCGATATCCAGATCTTGGCTCAGGCTCGCATCCGGGACGATGTCCTCGGGCGACAGCTCAAACATGTCGGCCATCAACTGCCTGAGCGTGGAAAATATCTCTTCATGGGTCTTCATGGGATGTTTCGTTCTTGTTGCGACGCGACAAAACCGGCCAAGCTTCTCACCGAGGCGAAATGATGGACCAAGTCGGTGGAATCGGCATCAATTTGGATGGGATATTTTTTCTTCAAGGCCACGCCCAGCTCCAGCGCGTCGATGGAATCCAGCCCCAAGCCTTCGCCAAACAACGGCGCGTCCGAGGCGATGTCCTCAACCGACAGGTCTTCAAGCTCGAAAACGTCGATAATCAATTGTTTCAGTTCGGCCTCAAGGTTTTTCATAATATGCCCGCTGCTCGGTGAAATACTGCTCCAACCGCCGGGTCAAATGCCGTGCGGCGATGCCGCGGTCGGTGTTTCCCTCTAGCGCCCCCGGTTCCATATCCTCCCCCACATGCAGGCTTAAGGTGAATTTCTTGGGGGGTATCTGATGCCATTTTTCCTGTTTGGTCAGCGTGGTCGGCGAGCAGCCGATATGCACCGGGAGAATCTTGGCCTGCGTCTTTAAAGCGATGGCAGCCGCGCCCCGGCGGAATTTCAGCGGCTGGCCGGGCGTGGTGCGGGTGCCTTCAGGAAACAGGATCAACGACGCGCCCTCGCGCAATTCCTCCGCGCAACGCTCCAGCAAGGCTTCCGGGTCTTCCGCGTAAATATACCCCATCGCCTCGATGGGGATGCGCAGGAACGGGTTGGCGGCCTTGTCCGGCTTGACGATGCAGGTGGCATTGCGAATCTGGGCGATTAGGAACACCACGTCCAGCAGGCAAGGATGGTTGGCGACGACCAGCCGCCCCGGCGCGTTGAGCCTCTCGCCGCCATGCACTTCGTAGGCCAGTATCCCGATGCCCCGCATCAGATCCATGTAAATCCTGAACAGCCGGTGCATCCAGTCACGGGATTTGAGCTTCTTTTGCAAGCCTTCGCCGAGAAACGGCGCGGCCAGCGGAAAAAACAGCCCCCAAAACAACACCCCCACCGCGCCGAACAGGAAAAAACTAAACCCCGTGCCGCACAAGCGCCAGAGATAATTGGCGCGTTCACGCATGGTCCAGGCTCCAGCGCCAGACGCAACGCTCCAGGCGGCATTCGGACTGCCGCAGGCCGGCCAGCATGGACTGGCTTAACCGTAAATCCGCATCGGCTTGGGGCGCGGCCCCGACGGCCGGCGTCCGCGCCAGCTTCAAGCGCGGGCCATCGCCGCCTGCGCGGCCCAAGCGCATCGCCAAAGCCCAAGTTCCCACGAGCGAGGCCGTATAGGCCCGGTAAGCCTCCGGCAAAGGCTGTTCGTAGCAGACGACCAACACCTGCGGACAGGCATTTTCCGCCAACCAGCCATGGGCTTCCAGGAAAGCCGCAAACAAACCTTCGTCCCCGCCGGCCAAGGACAGATAAGGGGCGAAGCTTGCGTTGGCGAGGCTGCACAAGCCGGCGACGGCATTGTGCACGGACAGGCTGAAACGGCTGGGCGAGACTTCCTCGCCCGCAGCCAAGCCGTCGAGCATCTCGAAATAATGCCGGCTTTCGCCATGCCGGGAAAAAAACACCGTCGGCATGTCCGCCTGCCCTTGGCGGCACCGCCAGGCCACGGCGACCGCCGCCCTCGCCAGCGGCGACAGCCTGCGCCTTTGCATCATCGGCAAAAACCCCACGTCGGCGCCGCCGCCACCGCAAGACAGGACTTCCCCGCGCGGCCAGCGGTAATCGGCGGGCGTTTCCCAAGACTGCCACACACACCATTGCTCCAGCGTGAACCCCAAGCGGATTGCCGGCCCGGCGGCATCCAGTAAACCTAAGCTTGCCAACGCCTGAACACCAGCGCGGTGTTGATGCCACCAAACGCAAAGTTGTTGCTCATGACCCAATCCGTGTCGATCTGCCTAGGCCCGCCGACGATATGGTCCAGCGCCGCGCAACGCGGGTCGGGATGGTCGAGGTTGAGGGTGGGATGGAACCAGCCCTCGCGCATCATTTGTATGGACACCATCGCCTCCAAGGCCCCGCAAGCGCCCAAAGTATGGCCGGTGTAGCTTTTAAAGCTGCTGATCGGGACACCCGCGCCGAACACCGCATGGGTGGCGAGGCTTTCGGCGATGTCGCCTTGCTCGGTGGCGGTGCCGTGGGCGCTGATGTAGCCGATTTGCCCAGGGTCCAAGCCCGCATCCTGCAAGGCCAGTTGCATGACGACCTGCATGGTGTCCGGGCTGGGCTGGGTGACATGGGTGCCGTCGGCATTGGTGGCGAATCCCGCCACTTCTGCGTAGATCCGCGCCCCCCGCGCCAAGGCGCGGTCCAACGCCTCCAAGACTAACGTGCAGCCGCCTTCGCCGATCACCAAGCCGTCGCGGTCGCGGTCGAAGGGCCGGGGCGTGAGCTGCGGTTCGCTGTTGCGGGTGCTGGCGGCGTACAAGGCATCGAAGGTCGCCGCCTCGGTCGGGCAAAGCTCCTCCGCCCCGCCCGCCAGCATCACATCCTGCAAGCCAAACTTGATCGCCTCGTAGGCAAAGCCCACCCCCATGCTGCCGGAGGTGCAGGCGCTGACCGAGGGGATGACGCGCCCGCGCACCTGGAAGAACAAGGCCACATTAGCCGCGCTGGTGTGGCCCATCATCTTTAGGTAGGTGGTGGCGTTGAGGTTGCCGATGTCATTATTGATGAGCATCTTGCCGAAGTCGGCGATGGCGGGGGTGGATCCCACCGAGGAGCCGTAGGCCACGCCTACGCGCCCGCCGCTGATGATCGGGTCGCCGAGCAGGCCGGCATCCTCCAAGGCCAGTTCGGTGGCGCGGGTGGCGAGCAACGAAACCCGGCCCATGCTGCGGGTGTTCTTGCGGGTGTAATGCGCGGGCAGGCTGAAATTCTGCACCGGCCCGCCTAGGCGGGTCAGCAGGCCGTTGTATTTCTCCCATTCCGGCAGATAGCGGATGCCCGAGCGCCGGGCCAGCAGGTTTGCGCGGATTTCCTCCCAACCGTTGCCGATGGGCGAAAACCCCGCCATGCCGGTCACCACCACGCGCCGGCTCAACATATCCCCCCGTTCACCGCAATAACCTGGCGGGTGATGTAGCCGGCCTCGTCGGACAGCAGGAAAGCCACCAGGGCCGCGACTTCCTCCGCCGTGCCCAAGCGTCTTGCCGGTATCGCCTTGACGGCTTCTTCCAGCGGCAAGCCTTCCAGCATGTCGGTGTCGATCAGCCCCGGCGCCACGCAATTCACCGTGATCTTGCGCTTCGCCAATTCCAAGGCCAGCGCCTTGGTGGCCCCGATGATGCCGGCCTTGGCGGCGCTGTAGTTGACCTGGCCGCGGTTGCCGACCAGCCCGGAGACGGACGACAAGGTGACGATGCGCCCCGGTTGGCGGCGCTGGACCATAGGCATGACCACAGGGCTTAACACATTGTAAAAGCCATCCAGATTACTGCGCAGCACCAAGTCCCACTCTTCCCCGCTCAAGGCCGGGAAGGCATTGTCCCGCGCCAAGCCCGCATTGCACACCACGCCGTAATAAGCGCCATGGGCCTTGATATCCTCTTCCAGAATGTCGCGGGCGGCGGCGCGGTCGGCCAAGTCGAATTGCAGGATGCGGGCGGAGGCGCCGCTTTGGATGATTTCGTCGCGCACTTGCGCGGCCTCCTCCAAGCGGCTGCGGCAATGCACGACGACGCTGTAGCCCTCCCGGCCCAGGCGCAAGGCGATGGCTTTGCCTATGCCCCGGCTGGATCCTGTCACTAGGACGGTTTTGTTGCTCATAAGCCCTTTTCGGCGAGAAATGTCTTGGAATCCTGCGGCAGTAAAACGTTCAGTTTCGATTCGGCATGGATGCCGTCGCCTTCGATGGCGCAGCCGAACACCGCCATGTCATTGGCCCCCTCGATGATCTTTTCCGCGCGCACCCGCAAACGGCTGCCGCACGGGAAACTATCGACCGAGCATTGGTAATGGCGGGTGCCGAGCAAAAAGCCCAGCCCGATGTCCTCGCCCCGGCATTTGCGCTGGTAGCCTGAAAACGCGGCGATGGCCTGGGCCATGTACTCCAGGCCGACCCAAGCCGGCACGGTATGGCCGGGGCCGGAAAACAAGCCATCCTCGCGCACGCTGAGTTCGACGACGATATGCTCTTGCCCGGCCTCCACCACTTGGTCCAGCAAGACCATGTTCCCGGACTGGGGCAGCAGCGCATCGACAGGGTAAGGGAAACCAGGGGGGTGGTCAGGGTCGTCCGATGAGTAGGGAGACATTGTTGCCGCCAAAAGCGAAAGAATTGCTAAGGCAATATTGTAGTGGTTTAGGCACAGGTTTTGCCAGCTTGACAAACCCGAGCCGCGCCAATCCGGGATCTTCGACGCCATCCCAAAAATGCGCGGGCAAGCGATTTTCAAGGTTCAGCGCCGACAGAACCAACCAGCACAAACCCGCCTCGATGGCCCCCGCCGCCCCCAGGCAATGGCCGGTCGCGGCCTTGCTGGAACCGCAGGGCGTCGCGCCCGTAAACAGCCCAGCCACCGCCAAGCTTTCCATCGCGTCGTTTTGCGCCGTCCCGGTGCCGTGCAGATTGATGTAATCCACCGCGCCGGCCGCCAAGCCGGCATCTTGCAAAGCCGCCCGCATCGCCGCCAACGCGCAAGCGCCGTCGGGCCGGGGCGAGGAAATGTGATAAGCGTCGGCGCTCGCCCCCACGCCCAGCAAGGCGATGGGCGAAACGTCCCAGCCCATCAAGAACAAGGCCGCGCCCTCGCCGATCACCGTGCCGTCGCGGTTCTGGCTGAACGGATTGCACAAAGTCTTGCTGACCGCGCCCAAGGCGGCAAAGCCTTCCAGCGTGGTGCGGCACAAGGCGTCCGCGCCGCCGACGACTACCGCGTCGCAAAAACCCGAACGCAACAGCCGCCGCGCCGAGGCCAAGGCGTTGGCGCTGGAGGAGCAAGTGGTGGAAACAGTGAAAACCGGCCCGTGGATGTCCAGATAACGGGCGAGGAATTCCGCCGCCCCGCCCAATTCCTGCTGCTTGTAGTGGTAGCCATCCGGCATCCGCCCGGTTTTACGCAATGCCGCCACGGCTTGCTCGCCTTCGGCTATGCCCGACGTGCTGGTGCCGATGACCAAGCCCACGCGCTCCGCGCCGTGGCATTGGATAGACCGTTTGACGGCAGGCTCGATTTGCGCGAGGGCGGCAAGCAAAAGCCGGTTGTTGCGGCAAGCGTAATGCTTTAGGCTAGGCGGGACGGCGGGCAGCGCGGCGTCCACCCGCAAGGCGGGAACCGCCGAATCCAACCATGGGACGGGGGCCGGTTCTTTAAGTCGGCCCTCCAGCAGATTCGCCAAAACCTCGGCCTTGCCTTCCCCTAAGGCGCAGACGATGCCTAAATCCTGCAAATACAAAGACCATATCCTCAATGTAGAGCGCCCTGAAGGGCGCTTGAATGTAAAGCGCCCTTCAGGGCGCTTGGCAGCCTGAAGGCCGCCCTACAAAGGCGGGCATAATTCGGCAATCGCGGTGATTTTTTTCGCGCAGCGCTGATTCATCGGATTCGCCTCGTCCCAGGCATAGCCGGCCAGGATGGAGCAGATCATCGCCTTGATGCTGGCCAGTTGCCGCTCCTCGAAAATGATCTTTTGGAAGCGCCCGTCGTACCAAGCCTCAACATAGGCGCGGAACACCTCGATCCCCCGCCGCAAAGGCCGCTCGTACTCCGCCGCCCAATCCACCTGCCCGCCGCGCAGCAAACGGTCGGCCAGCGGCGCGGCCAGCGCGGCGGACTTCAAGGCGATGGTAACGCCGGAGGAAAACACCGGATCGAGAAACTCCCCGGCATTGCCCAGCAGCGCAAAGCCTGGCCCGTACAACTGGCGGACATTGGCGGAATAACCGCCGATCCGCCCCGCCGGGGTGTCGAAGCGGCTGTCCGCCAGCAGCTCGGCCAGCCTAGGCTCCTCCATTGCCAGCCCGCGCAAGACCTCCAACGACTCGCCCGGACGCCCGTCCAGAAAACCCTCCGGCAGCACGACGCCCAAAGAGCTTCTGCCATTGCTGAACGGAATCAGCCAATACCAAATCTCATGGAAACGGGGATGGATGGCGATGAGGATCTTGTCGCGGTCGTAATCCCGCGCCGTGATGCGGTCCTCGACATGGGTGAACAGCGCCTGGCGGGCAGGCAAGGAAGACGGCGTCTCCAAATCGAGCAAGCGGGGCAGCACCCGCCCGAAACCGCTGGCGTCCATCACCCAGGGCGCGGTCCAATCCCGTTGCGCGCCGTCGGCGTCAACGCTGGTCAACCGCGCCCGGCCAGGTTTTGAAAAGTCCGCCGCCACGATGCCATGCCGGTAATGGATAGGCACGCCCGCCGCCTGCGCGGCATCGGCCAGCAGCTTGTCGAAGCGGGCGCGGGGGACTTGGTAGGTGGTGCCCCAACCCGCCGTGAATTTTTCCGAGAAATCGAATTCGGTCAGCTTGCCCGCCAGGGAAAACGCCGCGCCGTTCTTCAATTGGAAACCCGCCCCGGCCACCGCCTCCAACATCCCGGCCTCCTCCAGGAAAGCCATGCACTGGGGCAACAGGCTCTCGCCTATCGAAAAACGCGGGAACTGCTCTTTTTCGAGAATGGCGACCCGATGGCCCCGCTCCGTCAACAAACGCGCAGCCACACTGCCGGCAGGGCCGGCCCCGATAATCAACACATCCGCATCCGTTTTCATTGGCACACTTGGCCCGGTTAAAATGCTGGCAAACAGCAAAAAAGTTATCGACAAGCCTAGTCCGCCAAGCGCCCAGGCCACCCCCCCAAGAACCGCATCCATGCCAGAAACCCGACAGAATCCGCCACGCCCCGCCACAACCGCCCCCCTCTTCGATCCCAGCGGGCAAGACGCGCCCTTCGCCCTTTATCAAGGCAAGCAGGTAAGCCGTGGGAATTTGTGGGCCGACGCGAGGGAATTGGCAGCAAGCCTGCCCGACCGGCCTTATGTGTTCAATCTGTGCGAAAACCGCTACCGGTTTTGCCTGCTGCTGCTGGCGGCGGCGCATCGGGGCCAGACCACGCTGCTGCCGCCTTCGGGCCAAGCGGGAATGCTCAAGGAAATCGCGGCGGACTATCCCGGCGCCTACCTCGCCAGCGACCGCGGCCTGCGGCACACCGGTTTGGAAGTGTTCACGGTCGCGGCCCCTGGCGCGTCCGGCAAGGCACCAGCCATCCCGCTCACCCACGCCTCCCTGGTCGCCTTTACCTCCGGCAGCACCGGCAAGCCTAAGCCTTGCGCCCACAGCTTTGCGACGTTTCGGATTTCCGCCGAGATGGCGGTGCGCAGCCTGGGGCTGGGAGGGCGACGCCTGCTGATGCTTTCCACCACCCCGCCGCAACACATGTACGGCCTGGAAACCTCGGTGTTTTGGCCGTTATTTTCCGACCTCATCCTCTACGATGGCCGGCCTTTTTTCCCGGAAGACCTGCGCCTAGCGCTGGAATCCGCGCCCTGGCCGGTGGTGCTGGCCTCGACCCCCACCCATTTGCGCTCGCTGATCCTCACCGAAGGCCACTGGGGCAAGCTTGCCGCCGTGCTGTCGGCCACCGACGGCCTGCCGGAAAAGCTGGCCCGCGACATAGAAACCGCCACCGGCATCCAACCCTGCGAGATTTATGGTAGCACGGAGACTCTTTCATTCGCCAGACGGCACCCCCTGCGCGAAACCCTGTGGCTGCCCTATGCGGGCGCGGGCCTGACGCAAGACGGACAAAGCCCGGCCACGCTGCTCTCCCCGCATCTGCCAGGGCCGGTCGAACTGCCAGACAGCATCAATGTCGCGGAAGACGGGCGCTTCGCCGTGGCGGGCCGCCACGCCGACATGGTCAAGATCGGCGGCAAACGCGCCTCCCTCACCGAACTCAACCGCAGGCTGCGGGAGCTGGAAGGCGTGGAGGACGGCTTTTGTTTTGTGCAGGAAGGCAGGCAAGGCGAACCCCGCCTAGCCGCCGTGGTGGTCGGCCAACTCGACATACATAGTATTCGGCAAGGCTTGCGGCCTTATCTGGACGAGGTATTCCTGCCCCGGAAAATCCATTATGTCCAAGCCATCCCGCGCAACGCAGTCGGCAAGCTGGCCAAGGCCGAGATGGAGAAACTGCTAGCGGGCTTGGGGTGAGAACACAACCCGCATCGTCCCCCAACACACCCCTGGCGCACATCTTCCGCGGCCCTAAATCGGTACTGTCACCGGACTAACCAACAAGGCAGAATCAGTTTCCGTTTGTCTTGGCATTCGTCCGCCGCGCCATTTAAGCATCGGGCATATGGTCTAAAATTTAACTCAACTGTGCGGTGCGGGGGGCTTGCGGAAGGGCGCGAGTCCTGCGGGGATACGCGATAGGACCCCTGCGCGGGCGTGGCTAAACACATTTTTGCGACTTGATTAAGTCTTGGTCAAAGAAGGCGCACATGCCCGGCGACATGGCCCCATGTCTTCGGCAGAAGCAGGGGGCCGGGCTGCTGCGAATCTGTTTTTACGGTTGGCAAAACGGGGAGACAGGCGATGAAATTACAGACATTGACGACGATCTTGAGGGTGGCGGTCACGGGACAACAGGCTGTCCGTTGCGCCCCATTGGTTGCGGGCTTGCTGGCGGGCTTTCAGGCGCAGGCCGCGCCACCGCTATATGCCGTCTCGCCCTATTCGACCGATTCACGAACCGGCTTCTTGGCTACCAACAATAACTGGCAGGCGATTGCGAATGGCACGGCGGGAGAGGCGTACCTGTACACCCCTTCCTGGCGTTTCGACCTCAGCAGTTTCGTGCGCGGAAAGCCTTTTTTGCCTGCGAACAGCGTGACACTGAGTACGGTTTCCTCCGCAATTAACGACAGCGGGCAGGTGGCGGGGTATTTTGCCTTTTCCACGACAAACGGCGCACACTTTGGCCATGCCTTCCTGTTCAGCGGCGGCGCGATGACCGACCTGAACAGCTTGGCGCCCTCCGCGGTCAATAGCATCGCCTATGGTCTCAATAACAGCGGGCAGGTCGTGGGAACCTACTCCACAAGTAATAAATCCTACGCTTTTTTATACAGCAACGGCACATTGAGTACGCTTGATTTCTCAAGCATCCCGATGGCTTTCACGCCGGCTGCGATCAACAAGCACTCAGTCATCGCAGGAACCTGCGACAAACCAAACGAAACCCATGCCTGCCTGGTTAGCGGCGGCACGGTGATAGCGGATCTGGGTACCTTGAGCAGCCCCTATGACAAGTGGAGCAACAGCACGGCCATCAACGATAAAGGACAGGTCGTCGGAACCTCCTGTTACCTTCCCAATGGCTCCTTGACCAGCTTGTGCCATGGCTTTTTGTATACGCCCGGCTCAGGGATGGCTGATCTCGGCACTTTAGGCGGAAACTCTATCTCCGCCTCTGGCATCAACAACAGCGGGCAGGTCGTCGGGAGTTCGCTGTTGGCCGACAATGTCACGGCACGGGGTTTCTTGTACAGCGACGGCGTGATGAAGAATTTGAATACCCTGTTGACTCCCAACGCAGAGGACTGGGTGGTGTCATCCGCCACGGCAATCAACGATGCGGGGCAGATTTCGGGCATTGGCGGGCAGGGCGTGGACTCAACCCAAGGTGTCCTGCTCACGCCGATTCCAAGCACCCACACCTGCCTGTTCAATTGGGCGGAAAGCCAATATCCCAGCTTGTTTCCGCCGTCCGCCGCTGAAACGCTGGCCACTTGGGTGTATGCCTACCGTTATTATCCAACAACCAAAGCTTACGTCGGCATTTCCCCAATCAACACCCATGTCTATTACCTAGGCGCCGACGGGATATTGCAGGACGTAGGCCCAGGCTCGCAATGGCTGAGTCCATCGCATTGTCCCCAACAATCGCCGTTTCCGGGCGAATGCCTGCTCAACTGGGCGGAAAGCAACTATCCTGCCCTGTTCGCGCCATCGGGTGCCGCCACGGCGGGCTTCGGCGTCTACTTCAACCGCAACTATTACTACACCAGCAGCCATCCTTCCTACACCGTCCTGGGTATTTCTTCGGTCGATAACCATATCTATTACACAGATTCCTCCGGGAAAACCTCAGATGTGGGCCCACTGTCACAGTATTTGTCCCAGTCGGGTTGCCAGTAGAATTGAACGCGGCAAGGTACGAGCGCACCCCATCCTCCATTCCCCATAATCCACCCGCTGCGGCAAGGTGTTGAATTATTGGAAGGCGGGCATATTTGATGGGTGACGGCATCCTGGGAGCGCGGGCCTCTGGCCCGCCTGCGGGGGAGACGCCCCCGCTGCCGGCATGATAAGCCTATGAAACCCACATCCAAGTTTTGCGGCAGTGGGCTGGGCGGAAGATAAAGTTTGACGAAGCGGCTGGCGCGGCGGGCGGAAGGCTTGTCGGCGAACCCGGCAAAGAGGCTTGGCGCGACACGCCTATCCTAAAGCTTGGCAACAGCGGGCAAGATTGAGAGGCGTAGGGTGCGACAATTTCCATGTTGAAATTGTGTGAATAGGGGTGTACAAGGCGTCTCGGATTGGCGACAGTTGTAAGAGTGTCAAGCAGTGTGTGGGGCGTGGAAAACCTTAAAGTGCCAGCCTGCGTTCTTTTGCCGGAAGACAATCGCTATGCAAGGCATCCAAGCTTACCCGCAAGATTGCCTATATCAGCCTGAAATTTGATGGCCTTACGGCTCGTCCAAAAATCTGCGCGTATTGTTTTCTGTAAAGACTCTGACTGACTAAAAACAAGGAGTTGCCATGAATTCCCATATTTTTCGCAAAACCCTTCTGTGCGCGGCCATCGCCGCCGCCCTGCCCGCCCTCGCCCCGGCCAACGACTGGACCGGATCGGCCGGAAACCAATCCTGGAGCGACCCCCTCAATTGGAGCGCGGGTGTGCCTGCGGCGGGGGACGATGTGTTTCTCGTCGAACCCATAAGCACCAGTGTCAATTACGACTACGGACTCGATCCGATCCTCAATAATTTGCATATTTCGGGTGGCATGACCCTCAATCAAGCGGGCAACTTGTTGACCACCCATGCCACCCTCTTGGGCGACAATGCCACCAACACGGCGGGCTTTATCAACCAGTCCTCGGGTACACATACCATCGTCAGTGTTCCAGGAAACGCCGATTTTCTCGGCATCGACGGCGGCGGAACCTATACCCTCAGCGGCGACGCACACCTTGTCAAACAAGCCGGCGAGGAAAAAATCGGCGGCGGCGGCAACGGCTATTTCATCCAGGACGGCGCCAGCACCCACACCTTCCAGGGGGCCATGTATCTGGGCGACCAGGCGGGGAGCTATGGCGAATACCAACTGAAATCCGGCACCCTCCAGCAGGCCGCGCCCGGAACCGCAGGCATTGTCTTAGGCGAATGGGGCGGGACAGGCAAGTTCTTGCAAACCGGCGGGGCGGTGTCCGTCAACGACCTGACTTTAGGCCGGCAGAACGATCCGGCCAATGGGGGGGCGGGCCAGGGTATTTACGAACTGGGCGCGGGGGCGTCGTTGGCCACCGAGCATACGACGGTTGCCAGCCTGGGCATCGGCGGTTTCACACAAACCGGCGGCAGCCATGTCGTCAACCAGGATCTCAGCCTAGGCTTGAACAAGGACACAGGAACAGACACGTCTGGCGTGGGCACTTACACGCTCAACGGCGGCGATCTGGCCACCGGCAACAGCATCGTCGGCGGCGCCGGCACCGGCACTTTCGGCCAGGACAATACCGCTGGCAATGCCGACCACACCGTCAACGGCGACCTCACCCTTGGACGCGACAGCGGTAGCACCGGCACCTACAACCTCAGCCAGACCGTCGGCGACAACACCAGCACCCTGCTGGTCAAGGGCAACGAAAACATCGGTGGCGGCGGAACCGGGACGTTCAACCAATATGGCGGCAGCCATACGGTGGACCACGACCTGAATGTGGATGCCACCGTGGTCGGCAGCCTAGGCACGCTTAACCTGTCCGGCGGCAATCTGGCGGTCCACGGGCAGGCCAATGTCGGCAACACGGATGCCGGCCAAGGCGATGTCTATCATTCGGGCGGAACAGCGGTTTTCGATCACAACTTGAATGTCGCGACGGCGGCCGGCAGCAAGGGCAGCTACAACCTGTCCGGCGCGGGCGCGCTCGCCGTCACCGGACTCATCAATGACGGCAACCAAGGCACGGGCCATATCACCCAGGGAGCAGGGACGACGGTGGACGCGGCGGCGGTCACCTTGGGCATGCAAAGCGGCGGCAATGGCGATTACCAGCTTTCCGGCGGCAGTTTGCACACCACAACCGGTTATCTGGTGGTGGGCGACCAAGGCACGGGCACCTTCGGCCAGACCGGCGGCGGCGTCACGGTTGACAATGTGCTGGTGCTGGGGCAATCCGCCACAGGCCATGGCGGGTATATCCTGGCCGGCGGCGGCACAGTCCAATCCGGCAATTTCATCGTGGGCGACAGAGGCACCGGGATCTTCACCAATAGCGGCGGAACGCAGACTGTCGGCGGCGCATTGGCGGCCAATCCCGCGAGCGACGCCATCCTGGGCAGCCAAGCGGGCGGCACGGGCACTTACAACCTGGGCGGAAGCGGCAGCCTGAATGTCACCGGCTATGATTATGCGAGCCTCATCGTCGGCGACGTTGGTGTCGGCCATTTCAACCAAACCGGCGGCACCGTCAACGCGAACTGGATCGACGTCGGGTATAACAGCACGGGCAGCGATTATGTCCAAACGGCTGGCAACAACACCGTCACCAATACCTTATGGGTAGGCCGCAATACGGGGGCGGACGGCGCTTACACGCTTGCGGGCAGCACCCTGGCAACCAACACCACGACGGTGGGCGTGGCAGGCACCGGCAGCTTCACGCAGAACGGCGCTTCGTCAACACACAACACGGGAACCGTCGTATTGGGTTATCTCGCGGGCGGTTCCGGCACCTACAATTTAGTCAATGGAAGCTTGGCATCCGACTGGGATCGCATTGGCCTGGCCAGCACAGGTATTTTCACCCAATCCGGCGGCAGCCATACGGTGGGCACCACCGTGGTCGTTGGGCAAGATGCGGGCGGGAACGGCACTTACCACTTGCAAGGGGGGCAGTTAAACGCCGGCTATGAAACCATCGGGCGTTATAACGGCAGCACGGGCTTGTTTGACCAATCCGGCGGCGCCAACACCGTGGCGAATGACCTGAACGTCGGTGGCCAGGGAGGCGCAAGCGGGCCGGGTACGACCGGACAGGGTACATACAATCTTACCGGCGGCACCTTGAATGCCGGCGGAACCACCTATGTCGGCAACCAAGGCACTGGCATCTTCACCCAAAAGGACTCCAGCTTCACCACTGCCAGTCTGGCGCTGGGTTCCCAGGCGGGTTCCACCGGCGCTTACACGCTGACCGCCCCCGCCAGCCCCACCCTGCTCACCGTCACCGGCCACGAAGTGGTGGGCGACGCGGGGGCCGGCACCTTCACCCAGCATGCCGGCACGCATAACGTGGGCGGCGACCTGACGATTGCCAAGCAAACCTCGGCGGGCGGCAGTTCCTTCGCGCTCGACAGCACGGCCGGGGCTTCTTCCCTCGCCGTGTCCGGCAACCTCATCGTCGGCCAAGGCGGCAATGGCAGCTTCACCCAATCCGGCGGCGCCAACACGGTCACGGGCAATGTGAACATCGCCACACAGGCGGGCAGCGCCGGCAGCGCCTACACCCTCTCCGGCGGCGCGCTTGCGGCGGCCAACCTGAACGTCAACGCCGGCGGCACGCTGCACTACTCGGGCGGCAGTTTGTCGCTAGGCGCGGGCGGCGGCACCTTGGCCAATGCGGGCCACGTCGATGTCAGCGGCGGCGGAACGCGCATCGTGGATGCCAACGTCGTCAACGATGGCAGCTTCAAAGTCACCGGCACCACGGTTTCCTACACCGGAAGCTTCACCAACAACGGTGCCTATGACAGCGATCCATCGACCAACCTCTTCACCAATCTGACGGTGGGCGTGAACGGCTATCTGCAAGGCGGACTCGGCGATGTGTTTAAGATACAGGGGGACTACTCCAACCAGAGCACGCAATACGCCCTATGGGACACCTCGCAATCCACCTTGGAGTTCACCGGGACGGGACACCAAGTCGGGACGACCGGGCTGTTTGGCGACTTCGCCTGGGGCAGCCTCATCCTCGATTCAGGCGCGGGGTTCAACTTGACGGGCAACATGACGGTCGGCCTGCTGAGTTTCATGGACGGAATGAGCCAAATGAGCCTGCTGTCCGGCAATTTCAATCTTTACTACGATTCGACGCTGGCCGGGAACGCCTATCTGCTGGGCCAAAACTACACTGTCGGGAATGGCCATATCCTGGCGTACACACCCTCCCTCGCCAGTGTGCCCGAACCCGGCACGATCCTGCTGATGGGCGCGGGCCTGGGCGGCATGTTGTTCGGTTCGCGGCGCAACAACAAAGCGTAAACCGTCCTTGACCGGGTAGGGCAGGAACACCTGCCCGCCTGGCTCGCCGATGGGCGCCGGAAGCGCCCATCGGCTTGTTTTGTGTCCGCCGTTCAGTCTGGCCGTTCCTTCAATTTTCTTAGAGCTTGGTTTCAATTCCGCCTGCTGGTAAGCCATAATTCGTAGCCAAGCAGGCCGGAACACGCCTGTCCGGCACCGCATTTTCCGGAAACATATCAAGAGAGCCAAAGTGGACATTAAACCATGAAGAAACCGATAGCGATTATCGGCATGGGCGAAATGGGCGAGCTGTTTGCGCGTGGTTTTTTGCAGTCAGGCCATCCCGTTTACCCGATCCTGCGGGGTATGGAACTGGCGTCCACAGCCGCCGGGATGCCCGAGCCGGAACTGGTGCTAGTGGCGGTCGGGGAAAACGCACTGCATCCCGTGCTGGAGTCCTTGCCCGCGCCTTGGCGTGGACGCTTGGGCCTGCTGCAAAACGAATTGCTGCCCCGCGATTGGCGGCAGCATGGCATCGACGACCCCACCGTCATCGTGGTATGGTTCGACAAAAAGCCAGGGCGGCCTTTCGTGCCTGTGCAGCCGACGCCAGTCTGCGGTCCCCAAGCCTCGCTGATCGTCCAGAGCCTGGAGACAATCAAGGTTCCCTGCCATGAAATTCCGCCCGGCGAATTGCTTTACGAATTGGCGAGGAAAAACCTTTACATCCTCACCATCAATATCGCCGGAATACAAATGCCGCCCGGCGGAACCGTCAGCGAACTGTGGCATCATCACCGCGAATTGGCCGAGGCTGTCGCGGGGGAGATTCTCGACATACAGGAATGGCTCGCCGGCACCGAACTGCCTCGCGCAAGGCTGATGGCGGGCATGCTCAAGGGCTTCGACGGCGACCCCCGGCATGTTTGCCGGGGACGCACGGCCCCGCAGCGTCTGTGGCGCAGCTTGAAACTCGCGCAAGCGGCGGGGATCGGCACACCCACTTTGCAAAAAATTGCGGAGGAAATGGCAAATCGGCAACCCCAGGCGCAGGGGGCGGGTTAAAATCCCGCCGCGCCCTTGCCTATGCCTTTTGCCTGCCCCCCGCCCGCCGGACATGACGACCCTAAAATACCTAGCCCACTACCCCGAAGCCCTGCAAGCCCAAGCGCGGCAACTGATTGGCCAAGACCGCCTGGGACTGATGCTGGGCAAGAAATACCCCGCCAGCCATGACATCCGCACCGACAAGGCGCTGTATGATTATGTCTTGGATCTGAAAAACCGGTTCATGCGCAGCGCGGAACCCCTGAGCAAGGTCGTGTATGACAATTCCTTGCAGACCCTCAAAAACGCCCTAGGCACCCACACCACGGTTTCCAGGGTGCAGGGCGGCAAGTTGAAATCCAAGCGTGAAATACGGGTCGCCAGCGTGTTCAAGACCGCGCCCCCGGAATTTTTGCGGATGATCGTGGTGCATGAGCTGGCCCATCTCAAGGAAAAGGACCATGGCAAAGCCTTCTACCAGTTATGCGTCCACATGGAGCCGGACTACCATCAACTGGAATTCGATTTGCGGCTTTATCTGACCCAGATGGAGCTTGCGGCGGCGGGAAAGCCGTGAAGCGGGCTACGCGCCCCGCTCCGCCGCGTACCGCCAAGCCCAAAACAAAAAAAACTGGGTGCCGAAAATCAAATTGGCCATCAGCAAATGCACCGGCTCGGCGACGGCGGGAAAGCCTAGGCGGTCCAGGCTGACGCCCGTCAAAATCGCGGTGAGGACCAGCCCGGCCAGCGCCAGCCCAAAGCGGAAGAACAGGTTGTCGCGGCTGACATTCTGCGCGATCTTCCACACCAGCCAGCCGTTGGTGAGCAGGATGATGGACGAAAACGAGCGGTGGACATAGAAGATGATGGGGAAGCTTTCCCGCCACAGGCTGCGGTCGCCGCCGTCGCCATGGACGAGTTGCTGGAAGATCAACGGGTCCATGGCTTGGCGGATTTGCGTGCCCATGGCGATCTGCAACAAAGTCATGCCCAGCGCCGCCAGCAACACAGTTTTGAAGCGCGGCGGCAGGCGGCTGGCGTCCATGGCAGCGAGGCTGTCCTTCTGCGAACGGGCGATGGCATACAGCAGCAGGATGACGATGGCGAAGGCCATCAGCATGTGGGCGGTGATGATCCACGGCGTCAGGTGGTGCGCCACGACCCGCGCGCCCAGCCAGCCTTGGAAGCCCATCATTAAAAATGCCGCCAGCGACAGGTTGAAAACGGCAGGGTCGGAACGGCGGAAATGCCGTGAAGCCAGCAGGGTGAGGAACACCAAGATGCCGGCGCTCGCGCCAACCAGGCGGTTGACGTACTCGGTCCAAGTCTTGACCGCATTGAAGCGGGTGTCGGCGTAGCCACGGTCGGCATAGATTTGCTGGTAGTCGGCCGGCAACTGCGATTCGGCGGTGGGCGGGATGAACCTGCCGAAGCATTTCGGCCAATCGGGGCAGCCCATGCCCGCGCCCGAGGCACGGACGATGCCGCCCATGAGAATGACCAGATAAACGGCGGCGAGGGTCATCAAGCCAATGCGGCGAAAGCGGGCGCTGAGGACGGAATCAATCATGGCAGTTTTCTAAGGGTATTCGAGGAAGCGCATAGGATAGCATCGGGAATTGCCGGACACATGCCCAGGCAATTGGATTAGCCGCCCTTCCCATGTAGAATTCCCCCGCACACGCAGCGCCGAGGCTTTGGCGCGCGCCCTCCTTGTCTGCCATTAAGAACCGACCCATGCCCGCTGCCGCCCACGCCTTGCCGCCCACCCTGCCCACCACCCCGCCTGCGGCCAACGCGGCGGACTGTCGTCCCTAGGGCCACACCTTGCCAAACGAGGAACTGGAAACGGCGGCAGAAACTGGCGGCGGGCGGCTGGGAACCTGGCGTTTTCCGGGATTCCCCTTGTTGGCGGCGGTTTTGCTCGCCCTGCTCGCCCTGCTGCCGTTCGCGCACTTGGGCCTGACCCTGCCCTACCCGGCACCCGAAGTGTGGGCGCAGATTAGGCCGAGACTGCCGGAACTTTTTTCCAATTCCCTGGGCTTGGTGGCGGCAACGGTCTTGGCCAGCGGCCTGCTGGGAACCGGCTTGGCATGGCTGACCGCCCTGTGCGAATTCCCCGGACGGCGCTTTTTCAGTTGGGCGCTGCTGCTGCCCTTGGCCATCCCGGCGTATGTGCTGGGTTTCGTGGGCGTGGGATTGTTCAATTTCGACGGGCCGGTCCATGCCCTCTGGCAAGCTTGGCAAGGCGGCGACGCCGGATTTCCCGCCGTCCGCTCCGCCGGCGGACTCACCCTGAGCCTCAGCCTCTCGCTGTACCCTTATGTTTACCTGGCCGCGCGCCATGCCTTCCAGACCCATTCCGGCCGCGCCATGGAGGCCGCCCGCAGCCTGGGGGCGGGGCCATACGGAGCGTTTTTCCGCATTGCCCTGCCGATGGCCCTGCCTTGGATAGGCACGGGGCTGGCCTTGGTGGCGCTGGAAACGCTGGCCGACCTCGGCACGGCGTCGGTGTTCCACTACGAAACCTTCACCACCGCCCTCTACCAAGCCTGGTCCGGCCCTCCGCCCGCCTGGCCTGTGGCGGCGCGGCTGGCGGGCGTCCTGTTGCTGCTGGCCTTCGCCCTGCCGCTCCTGGACTGGCACCAACGCCAGCGCCAAGGCCAATACCGCTCCCTCCCCAACGGCGGCGGGCGGGTGCGCACCGCCTTCCTGCGCGGCCCGCTAGGCTACGCCGCCGCCTTGTGCGCCAGCTTGGCGCTGGCCGCGGCGTTCGTCATTCCCTTGGGGCAATTGCTGGGCTGGAGCGCCGCCACCCTGGCCAACGACCTGGACGGACATTTTGCCGACGCTTGCTGGCATAGCGTGCTGATGGCCTGCGGCGGAGCCAGCCTGGTCGTGGCGGCGGCATTGGCCTTGGGCCTGGCCCGGCGCCGCCACCCCGGCGCGGGCGTCGCCATGCTGGCGCGGCTCGCCACCATGGGCCACGCCCTGCCCGGCGCGGTGTTGGCGGTGGGCATCGCCATCCCGGTGGCGGCGCTGGAGCAGGGCCTCGCCGACCTCGCCCAATCCCGCCCCGGCAGCAGCCTCTCCCCGGTCCTTGAAAACAGCCTCGGGGTGCTGCTGTCGGCCTACCTCATCCGCTTCCTGGCCGTAGGCTTCCGCGCAACCGACAGCGCCTTGCGGCGAATCACGCCGAACATGGAAGACGCGGCCCGCAGCCTGGGCGTCCATGGCTTCGCCCTGTGGCGGCAACTGCGCCTCCCGCTGCTGCGCGGCGGCTTGCTGGGCGCTTTCCTGTTCACGTTTGCCGACATCATGAGGGAAATGCCCATGACGCTGCTGTTGCGGCCCGCCGGTTGGGACACGCTGACCGCGCGTATTTTTGAAACGGCCACGCAAGGGCAATGGCAGCAAGCGGCCCTGCCCGCCTTGGCGCTGGTGCTGGCCGGCTTGCCGCCGGTCATCCTGCTGGCCCTGAACACGGAAAACCGCCATGCCTAACTGCTTGGAATTGGGTAAAGTCAGTGTCGCCTATGGCGCGCAAACGGTAGTCCTGGACGTTTCCCTAAAACTGGAGGCCGGGAGCATCGGCTGCCTGCTCGGTCCCGGCGGTTGCGGCAAGACCAGTTTGCTGCGGGCCATCGCAGGCTTCGAGCCGATTGCCCATGGCTCGATCCATATCGAGGGTGCGCGGGTCAGTTCGCGGAAGTTCCAAATTCCCCCCGAACTACGCGGAGTGGGCGTGGTGTTCGACGATTGCGCCCTCTTCCCCCACCTGACTGTCGGGCAAAATGTCGCCTTCGGCCTGCGCAAGCTGGGCCTGGACGAGACGGTCAAGCGCACCGCCGAAACCCTGCACCGGGTCGGCCTGCGCGACCTGCGCGACCTGGACGGACGCTATCCCCACCAGTTGTCCCCCGAACAACGGCTGCGGGTCGCCCTCGCCCGCGCCCTCGCCCCCAAGCCCCGGCTGTTGCTGATCGACGAACCGTTTTCCAACCTGCACCGCGACCTGCAAGAGCGGCTGCCGCTGGAGCTGCGCGACATTTTCAAAGAGGCGGGGATGACCGTGCTGTTGGCCACCCACGATCGCCACGAAGCCTTCGCCATGGCCGACCAGATCGGCGTCCTCGCGGCGGGACGCTTGCTGCAATGGGGCGACGCGGAGACGATTTACCAACGCCCGGCCAGCCGCTTTGTCGCCAATTTCATCGGCCATGGCGCGATTTTGGCGGTCCAGGCGGTGCCGGGCCAGGGAATCATGACCGAAATCGGTTTTCTGCCGCTGCCGGACGGCGGCGCGTCCTTGAAGGGCAGGCATTCCCTGGAAATCCTGCTGCGCCCAAACCAAGTGGTGATCCATTCTTTAGGCGCAGGCAACATCGAGCTAGGCAATGCCGAAGTGGTCGGGAAAACCTACCGGGGCCGGGATGCGTTCTACGCCCTGCGCCTGCCCAGCGGCGCGGAAATCCTCGCCGCCGCCCCCGCCGACAGCGCCTACCACCCAGGCGAAAAAGTGCAGGCCAAGCTCAAGCCCCACCATCCGGCGATATTGTATTTGGGGGAGTAAGGCGCAGGGGGCCGAAAATCGCGGCCAAAACCATTCCCAGGAAAACAGCCGAAAGAATCAAAAAAGGCGGACATTTTGTGTCCGCCTTTTTTGGTGGTGGGTTTAATTGGTTTACCATGTCAGAAGCGCGGGCGTCTCGCCCGCAGGCGGGCCAGGAGGCCCGCGCTCCCAGGATGCCGTCACCAATCAAATAAGCCCACCTCCTTTTTTTGGCGGGATCACAAACCCAACTTGTCAAAAAACGTCTTGACCCCGTCCAGCCACCCCTGCGCCTGCGGGCTGTGGGTGTCGGCGGCGCCGACCAAGGACTCTTCCAGCTTCTTGACCAACTCGATCTGGTCTTTGGTGAGGTTCACCGGGGTTTCGACGCGGACTTTGCACAGCAGGTCGCCGACCGGGCCACCGCGCACCGGCTTGACGCCCTTGCCGCGCACCCGAAAACTCTTGCCGGTCTGGGTTTCCGGCGGGATTTTCAACGCCACCTTGCCGTCCAGGGTAGGCACTTCCAAATCGCCGCCCAGACAAGCCGTGGGGAAGCTGATCGGCACCTCGCAATACAAATTCGCGCCGTCGCGGACGAAAATCGGATGTTCCTTGACGTTGACCTGCACATACAAATCGCCCGGCGGCCCGCCGAACTCCCCGGACTCGCCCTCGCCAGCCAAGCGGATACGGTCGCCGGTGTCCACGCCGGCCGGTATCTTGACCGAAAGCGTCTTGGTCTCCTGCACCCGGCCTTGGCCGTAGCATGTCCGGCAAGGGTCTTTGATTTGCTGGCCGCTGCCGTGGCAGGCGGGGCAAGTTTGCTGCACGGCGAAGAAGCCCTGCTGCATCCGAACCACGCCGTGGCCCTGGCAGGTGGAGCAAGTGACCGGGCTGGAGCCGGCCTTGGCGCCGGAGCCGCCGCAGGTTTCGCAACGCACATAGGTCGGCACGCGGATTTTGACCTCGGTGCCGGACACCGCATCTTCCAGGGTAAGATCAAGGTTGTAGCGCAGATCCGAACCGCGCTGCGCCCGGCTGCGCCCGCCGCCGCCAGCTCCACGCCGCGCCCCGCCACTGAAAATATCGCCGAAAATGTCGCCGAAAATGTCGGCATAGTCGGCGCGCTGCCCGCCGCCCATCGAGGGATCGACCCCGGCATGGCCGAACTGGTCATAGGCCGAACGTTTCTTCGGGTCGGAGAGTATCTCGTAGGCTTCCTTGACTTTCTTGAATTTCTCCTCGGCTTGTTTGTCACCCGGATTGCGGTCCGGGTGATACTTCATCGCCAGTCGGCGGAAACTCTTCTTGATGTCGTCGTCGCTGGCGTTGCGCGGCACACCCAGCAATTCGTAAAAATCTTCTTTAGCCATGTCAATGCATCCAGCCGCAGGCTTGCGCAAGCGGCTTCGGGTTGGAGGTTAATGGTCGTGCCATTGCTGGCGGTTTGTTTCAATATTAACTTAAAATTTTGCCGCAATCACCGACTCCAGTTCCGCATCCGGGACAATCTCATCCGACAGGATGGTGATTGAATGCAGAAACCCTTTATTGTGGATGGAATAGGTAAAGCCCTTGTTCACGCCATTGCGGGTAAAGCGGTGGATTTCGCTATATTCCCCAAGATTGCCTGGTTCCGAACTCAGCTCGAAACCGTTTTTCCTTGCCACCACGGACGCGCCCGCGCGAACGCCCGCCCATACTCCCTCGCCACCTTCATTGACCGCCGAAATTTGGCTGGTCAAGTCGACCTTGCATCCCGCTTCGCTACGCAACACATACATTTTCACGGTGCCGAGAAACGGAATGTCCATCTGTGAAAACTTGCCAAGATCCGGCGCGACTTTGCAACCAAGCTGGGCCTGCGCCGGCCGGGGTTTGCAACCCCGACCGAAACGTTTCGGGCATTGCGGCCACGCACAAAACGTGAGCGACGTGGGAGCAAACCCCCGTCGCGTCTATTTCTCATATCCCGGCCTACTTCGGATTTCCTCGTTTCCTCGTTCCCAAGCTCCGCTTGGGAATGCCGTCTTGCAAGCTCTGCTTGCCG
>CAZOTR010000039.1:0-18976 GCA_964582755.1 uncultured Methylococcaceae bacterium
CGTTTTTTGCCCTCCAAGTGATGAGCCTGCTCGCCGACCGGCTGCGGCGGTGGGGAGAGTTGCAGAAAGCCCGGTAATCTTGGTGGCAACCTTGCATCATGCAAGCTTGGGCGCGGCTTTTTGTACCCCTATACCCCTCAATTTAAGATTGTGCGCATCGAGCGCCTTTCCAGGCTATCAGGCATCCAAGGCAATATGATGACAGTATCCACCCTAGAGGCTTCCTAGCGACAGATACTTGCTGATTTGGGAAATCAGTATGTGGTCTTCGGGCCGTCCGCAAGTCTGCCACAATCGATTCTTTTCGACATCGACATCAAGGCGGGTTCAATTGATTGAAATGTAGGAGCGGGCTATGCCCGCGATCTTGGACCTCACCCATCGCCCGAAGCTTTTCGCGGCCATGGGCCGCTCCTACGGAAAATATCAATCTCCGACGAAACGGCCTCACCGACCCAGTAAGCGATCTAGCAAGCGACCCAGTCAAACAGCTTTTGGCGGTTTTCCATGGCGACGAACCGTTGGAAACCGCCGAACGGCTGGAGAGGCTAGGCTTGCGGCACCGCCCCACGTTTAGAAAAAACGACCTGCGTCCGGCCTTGGCGGGCGGTTGGATCGAGATGGCCCAGCCGCAATCGCCCAACAGTCCGGCGCAGAAATACCGCCTGACCGCCCAAGGCCGCAAGTGGCGGGCCTTGCTTGGAGCCAAGGCGGCGGCAAGCAAGAGCCTTACCAAATCAAGCCTTTTCCAGTAAGATAAGCATGTTTATCGCGGCCCGCCGCAACGCTAGGCGGGCCATCCCCATACACCCACCCCTTACTATCCAGGAGATCCAATGGCGGTCGAACGCACCATTTCCATCATCAAGCCCGACGCGGTAGCCAAAAACGTGATCGGCGCGATCTATAGCCGCTTCGAGCAAGCCGGGCTGAAGATCATCGCCGCCAAAATGGCGCATCTGAGCCGCGAGCAGGCCGAGGGCTTCTACGCCGTCCACAGGGAGCGCGGCTTCTTCAACGACCTTATCAGCTTCATGATCTCGGGGCCGGTGATGATCCAAGTCCTCGAAGGCGAGGACGCCGTCGCCAAGAACCGCGACCTGATGGGCGCGACCAACCCTGCCCAGGCCGCCCCCGGCACGATCCGCGCCGACTTCGCCCAGAGCATCGACGAAAACGCCGTCCACGGCTCGGACAGCCTGGAAAACGCCGCCGTGGAAATCGCCTATTTCTTCAAGGCCGATGAACTCTGCCCCCGCACCCGTTAATTTGGTCGCCGCGCCGCAGGCTGCGCACTCTCCAAGCCGGACGGGGTTTGCAACCCCGTCCGAAACGTTTGCCGCCGGGGCCGACGCACAAATCCTGGGTGACGGGCCTGCAAACCCCGCCACGCTGCGGAGTGAAGGGCTGGCCGCAAGCGTCAGAACCAACCTTCTCGGCCTGGACCGCCAGTTGATGGAGGGTTATTTCCGCTCCATCGGCGACAAGCCGTTCCGCGCCGCCCAGGTTTTGCAGTGGATACACCAGCGCGGCGTCACCGATTTCGAGCAGATGACCAATCTGGGCAAGTCCTTGCGCGCCCATCTGGCCGAACATTGCGAGATCCGCCCGCCCGAAATCGTCCTGGCCCAGCAGGCCTCGGACGGCGTGCGCAAATGGGTGTTGCAGGTGGACGCCACCAACCGCATCGAAACCGTGTTCATCCCCGAAGAAGGGCGCGGCACCTTGTGTGTCTCCTCGCAGGTCGGCTGCGCCTTGGACTGCTCGTTCTGCTCCACCGCCCAACAGGGCTTCAACCGCAATCTGTCCACCGCCGAGATCATCGGCCAGTTGTTTGTCGCCCAGCGCGAACTCGGCCCGGAACGGCGCGTCACCAACGTGGTGTTGATGGGCATGGGTGAGCCTTTGCTGAATTTCAACAATGTCGTCGCCGCCACGAATTTGATGCTGGATGACTACGCCTACAGCCTGTCCAAGCGCCGCGTCACCTTAAGCACCTCCGGCGTGGTGCCGGCCCTGGACCGGCTGGCCGAGGTCAGCGACATCAGCCTGGCGGTTTCGCTCCATGCCCCGGACGACGCCTTGCGCGACGAATTGGTGCCGATCAACCGCAAATATCCCATCAAGGAATTGCTGGCCGCCTGCAAGCGTTACATCGGCAAGGACAACCGCCGCAAGGTCACGATTGAATATGTGCTGCTGGAGGGCGTCAACGACAGCCCGGCCCATGCCCGCGCCTTGGCCAAGCTGCTCTCGAACGTGCCGTCCAAGGTCAACCTGATTCCGTTCAACCCCTTCCCGAGTTCGCGCTACCGTTGTTCCAGCCCCGAGGCCATTGCCCGCTTCAGCGAGATTGTCCAGCAAGCCGGGCTCATCACCACCACGCGCAAGACCCGGGGCGAGGACATCGACGCCGCCTGCGGCCAGTTGGTGGGCAAGGTGAACGACCGCAGCAAGCGGCATTTCAGGCTACAGGCCCAGGCATGAAGAAAAGATCCGGGTTGTGGCTTGCGCTGGCCGGCCTGGGAGTGGCGGCCTGTTCCAGCGAAGCCCCCAAAGATCCCAACGAGCGCAGCGCCTCCGAACTGTATACGTTGAAGGGCGTCCGCTACATGGAAAATGGCCGGCTCGACATTGCCAAGCAGGATCTGCAACGCGCCGTCGAACTCGACGACAACAATGGCGACGCGCACAATGCCTTGGGTGTGTTGTATGAACGCCTAGGCCAGTTCGATGATGCGGAGGAGCAGTTTAGGCGGACGCTGTCATTGGACGCGGACAACAGCAGCGCGGCCAATAATTACGGACGCGCGCTCTGCGCCCAGGGCAAATACGATCTGGCCATGCAGCAATTCCGCAAGGTGCTAGACTCCAAGCGCTACGATACGCCTTGGATGGCCTTGACCAACGCCGGGATTTGCGCCAGAAAGCAAGGTTCGCTGCCGGATGCCGAAGGTTATTTGCGCAAGGCGTTGGATGCCAACCCCGATTTCCCGCCGGCCCTGCTGGAAATGGCCAAGCTCAGTCTGGACAAAGGCGGCGGCGATCTGTCCGCCCGCGCCTTCCTGCAACGCTACGACGCCGCGGCCGCCCCCACCCCCGAATCCCTGTTGCTCGGCATGCAGGTCGAGCAGGCCCTGGGCAACACCAAGGAGGCGAACGCCTACCTCAAGAAATTGCAACGCCTGTTTCCCGACAGCAAGGAAGCGCTGCGTTACCGCAAAAGCCACTCCGCCAAATAATCCCTACACAGCAACCACACGAACCTACGTTCCATGACGGATAAAATCCAAGCGATCCGGGGTATGCACGACATACTCCCCGATCAAACCCCGCGTTGGCAAGGCGTCGAACGGGCGTTCCGGCGGGTATTGGCCGCCTACGGCTACCAGGAAATCCGCCTGCCTATTGTCGAAAAGACCGAATTGTTCAAGCGCTCCATCGGCGAGGTGACCGACATCGTCGAAAAGGAGATGTACACCTTCGACGACCGCAACGGCGACTCCCTCACCCTGCGCCCGGAAGGCACCGCCGGCTGCCTCAGGGCTTGCCTGGAACACGGGCTGTTGCACCAGCCGCAGCAAAGGCTGTGGTACATGGGGCCGATGTTCCGCCACGAGCGCCCGCAGAAAGGCCGTTATCGGCAATTCCAGCAGATGGGCGTGGAAGCCTATGGGCTGGAAGGCCCGGACATCGACGCCGAAGTCATCCTCCTCAGCCATCGCCTGTGGAAGGCGCTGGGCTTGTCGCACAAGCTGGAGTTGCAGCTTAACTCCTTAGGGACATTGGACGAGCGTCTGGTTTACCGGGAAAAGCTGGTGGAGTATTTCCGCGCCCGGATCGACGCGCTGGACGAGGACAGCCGCCGCCGTTTGGAAACCAACCCGTTGCGCATCCTCGATAGCAAGAACCCCGCCATGGCCGAGCTGATCCAAAACGCCCCGACCCTCAGCGAATACTTGGACAAGCAGTCGCTCGCCCATTTTCAGGGGCTGACTTCCGCCCTGGATGCCGCAGGGCTGCCCTACACGTTCAATCCCCGGTTGGTGCGCGGCCTGGATTATTACTCGCGCACGGTGTTTGAATGGGTCACGACCGAACTGGGCGCGCAAGGCACGGTCTGCGCGGGCGGGCGCTACGACGGCCTGATCGCCCAGTTGGGCGGCAAGGCGTCCCATGCGATTGGCTTCGCGCTGGGCGTGGAGCGGCTGATCGAGCTGCTCGACGCGCCGGAACGCTTCGACGAGGCCGTCCGTCCCCATGCCTATCTCATCCAAGTCGGCGAGGAAGCCGCCCGCCAAGGCTCGTTGTTGGCGGAACAATTGCGCGATGCGCTGCCGGGGCTGCGGCTGGTCGGCAATTGTGGCGGCGGCAGCTTCAAAAGCCAGTTCAAGCGGGCCGACAAGAGCGGCGCCGACTTGGCTTTGATTCTCGGTGAAGACGAGGCGCGGGAGCGGCTGGTCGGCGTCAAATCCTTGCGCCAGGACGGCGAACAACTCAGCTTGAAGCAGTCCGAGCTGGCCCACTACCTGCAAACCGTAATCCAAGAGGCAGCGAATGGAATTTTATGAATCCGAAGAACAGCGCGTGGAAGCGCTGAAAAAATGGTGGAAAGACAATTCCAGCTCCGTCATCATGGGCTTGGCCCTGGGGTTGGCGGTGCTGGGCGGCTGGAATCTCTGGCAAACCAACCAAAAGCACAAGGCGGAAGATGCCTCCGGGCTTTACCAGCAATTGCTGCGGGCGGTGGATGCCAAGCAGACTGATCCCGCGATCAAACTCTCAGAGCGCATCATCGAACAATACCAAGGCACGGCTTACGCCACTTACGCCACCTTGTTCGAGGCCCGCTTGAAGGCCGAGGCTGGCGATCTGGCCGGGGCCAAGAAAGCGCTGGGCGACCTGCTGGCCTCGGCCAAAGACGAGAACGTCAAGCACTTGGCACGGCTGCGTCTGGGCCAAGTCTTGCGGGCCATGGGTGAAATCGACCCCGCGCTGAAACTGTTGGAGCCGTTGAAGCCCCGCGAGATGGGCAAATACGAGGCCCGTTACGAAGAGTTGAAGGGCGATTTGTACGCCGCCCAACAGCGCACCAGTGAAGCCCAGGCCGCTTACGAGCGGGCCAAGCAAGCGGGTGAAACCGCGCCACTGCTGGATCTGAAAATCAACAACCTGGCCGTCGAACCGGCCGCCCCGCCAGCCCCGGCTGTCCCGGCAACGCCCAAGTGAAGCGCTATTCCCTGATTATCCTTTGCGCCGCCCTGCTGCACGGCTGCGCGGGCCTGGACGCCGCCAAGGACGCCTGGTCCAGCTTGAACGAGTCGGTCTTCGGCAAGGACAACGCCGAACCGCCGCGTGAGCTGTCCGAGGACTTCGCGGCGAAAATCAAGCTGGCCGTGCAATGGAAGGAAAGCGTCGGCGACGGCTACGGCGAGCAGAACATCAACTTGGTGCCGGCGGTCGCCGAGGACAGCGTCTTCGCCGCCGCCGACGAGGGCTTGTTGCAGTCGCGCAACCGCCTGAACGGTGAAAAGCGCTGGGAAGCCGAAACCGAACTGGCGTTCTCCTCCGGCCCCATCCTGTCCAAGGACAAGCTCATTCTCGGCACCCGCGACGCCGAAATTGCCGCCTTCTCCGTGGCGGACGGCAGCTTGCTGTGGAAAAGCACGGTCAGCAGCGCGGTGCTTGCCCTGCCGTCCGTCGGCAGCGGCGTCGTGGTCGTGCGCGGCAGCGACGGGCGTATCACCGGCCTGAGCGAAAAGGACGGCACGATCCTATGGAGCCACGACCGCGCCGCGCCGACCTTGGCGGTCAGAAGCAAAGGCGGGCCGGCGATAGTCGACGATCTGGTCATCGACGGCTTCGGCGGCGGCAAACTGACCGCCCTGCGCCTGAAAAACGGCCAGCCGGAATGGGAGGCGCTGGTCGCCCTCGCCCATGGCCGCTCCGAGGTGGACCGGCTGCTGGACATCAACGCCACGCCGGTCGTCAAAGGCGACACCCTCTACGTCTCCGGCTACCAAGGCGGCGTCGCCGCCGTCTCGCTCAAGGACGGCGAAGTGCAATGGCGGCAGGAAAAGCTTTACACCCACACTGGCCTGACCGGCAACCGCCGCTCGCTGTTCATGTCCGACGCCTCCAGCGATGTCTGGCGGCTGGACATGCGCGGCGGCGGCGATTTGTGGAAACAGGACGAGCTGCACCAGCGCCGGCTCACCGCCCCGGTGCCGGTCAAGGACAAGCTCGTCGTCGGCGATTTCGAGGGCTATGTGCATGTGCTGTCGCAAGAGGACGGCAGCCTGCTGGCCCGCGAGCAAGTGGACGACACCCCCATCGAAGCCGCCCCCGTCATATACGACGATGTCGTCTATGTCTACACCAGCGGCGGCAAGCTTGCCGCCCTCACCGTGGAATGACCATGCTCCCAGTCGTCGCCCTGGTCGGCCGCCCCAACGTGGGCAAATCGACCCTGTTCAACTACCTCACGCAAACCCGCGACGCCCTGGTCGCCGACTTTCCGGGACTCACCCGCGACCGCCAATACGGCTTGGTGAAACGCGGCGGCCGACCCTTCCTGGTGGTGGACACCGGCGGCATCATCGAACAGGCCGAGGGCATCGAAGACCACGCCATGCGCCAAGTCTGGACTGCCTTGGAAGAGGCCGACCTGGTGCTGTTCATGGTGGACGCCCGCGCCGGTATCAACACCGCCGACGAGGCCATCGCCCGGAAACTGCGCAAGACCGGCAAGCCGGTGCTGCTGCTCGGCAACAAGGTTGACGGCCTGTCCCACGCCGAAGCCAAGCTCGACGAGTTTTTCCAGATGGGCTTGGCCGACAAACCCTGGCCCGTCGCCGCCTCGCACGGCACCGGCATCCCGGCGCTGCTGGAAGAAGTCTGCCGCTTGTTGCCACCGGAAGAAACCGAGGCGGCGGAACAGGAGGCCGCCCCCGGCGTCCGCATCGCCGTCGTCGGCCGGCCCAATGTCGGCAAGTCCACTTTAGTGAACCGGCTGCTCGGCGAAGAGCGCGTGGTGGTCTACGACCAGCCCGGCACGACCCGCGACAGCATCTTCATCCCGTTCGAGCGCGACGGCAGGCAATACACCTTGATCGACACCGCCGGCATCCGCCGCCGTTCGCGGGTCGAGGAAGGCATCGAAAAGTTCAGCATCATCAAAGCCCTGCAAGCCATGGAAAGGGCCCATGTGGTGATCTACATGATCGACGCCAGCGAAGGCGTCACCGACCAGGACGCCAACCTGCTGGGGATGGTGACGGACACCGGGCGCGGCCTCATCATCGGCCTGAACAAATGGGATGGCCTGGACCCCAGCCACCGCGAGCAGATCAAGCGCCAGATCGACATCAAGCTGCCCTTTGTCGATTTCGCCGCCAAGAACTACCTCTCCGCCCTGCACGGCACCGGCGTGGGCAAGTTGCTGGAACAGGTGGACCGCATCTACCGCTCGGCCGGGCAGACCGTCACCGCCGCCAAGCTCACCGAGATCCTGCAACGCGCCCTGGATACCCACCAGCCGCCGATGGTGCGCGGCCGCCGCATCCGCCTCAAATACGCCCACCAAGGCGGCCACCACCCGCCGACCATCATCATCCACGGCAACCAGACCGAAGACGTCCCCGGCGCGTACAAACGCTACCTCATCGCCGCCTACCGCAAAGCCCTGAAAATCGAAGGCTCGCCGATCAAGCTGGAATTCAAGACCGGCGACAATCCCTTCGAGGGCCGCAAGAACGAACTCACCCCAAGGCAGATCGCCAAGCGGAAGCGGTTGATTAGGCATGTGAAAAAGTGAGGATTTGGCTTCTCGGGTAAACGGGTTGGACGATGCGGGTTTAGTATGGGGGTTGGCGCGGGAGGCTTCTGTTTCCTGTGAAGACGATCTGGACAGGTTTCTTCTTTGATGCAAGCTAAAGCGTCATTTGAGAGGCTTACTTCACCGTAGACATTACAACTATGAAATATCGTGAAAGCCAAAAGGACAAGAAGCTCAGACAATGGTTTGTAAATGACAACTCCCAGGCATTGCTGAGAAGAATTGTATTGCATTCTGGTGTGCTTAGAGGTATCAACTCATTAGATATGCGTTTCGACTATCCAATCACAGCTATAGCAGGGAGAAATGGTGCTGGAAAGTCAACCATATTAGCTTTGGCTTGTTGTGCCTAGCATAACGTTAAAACCGGCTTTAAATTACCCAAACGCAAAACCACTTACTACACATTTTCCGATTTTTTTGTCCAACACACTGGGGAAGCACCGCCTCAAGGAATCGAAATTAGGTACAGCATCGCTTATAACAAATGGAAAAAAACGGAGGCACTTCCTGATGGAATAGGGATCGGGATGCAAAGACGAAAGAAAAGCCAAGGTGGAAAATGGAATGACTACGCAGACCGTATAAAGAAAAATGTCGTTTTTCTTGGGATCGAAAGGATTGTACCGCATAGTGAACGCAGTCAATCACGTTCATATTCAAAGGCATTCAAGGACTCCAAGGTAAAGGGATGGGAGGATAAAGTTAAAGATGCAGTTGGTTATGTTCTTGGTCGGTCATATGAAAAATTTCGCTATCTAGAACACTCAAAATACAATCTACCGATTATTCAGACAGTTGAAGCTACTTACTCTGGGTTCAATATGGGGGCTGGAGAAAATGCTCTTTTTGAGATTTTCTCAACTCTCTATTCGTGCGGCAATGGTGCGCTTCTGGTTATGGATGAAGTCGAATTGGGCCTTCACGCCGAAGCTCAGAAGAAATTTATCGAGAAGCTAAAAGATGTTTGCCTTGAAACACGCACCCAGGTTATCTGCACCACTCATTCTCGGGAGATTTTTGACTGTCTCCCATACGATGCAAGATATTTTGTTGAGCGCATCAATGGAAAGACAAAGATAACCGATTCGATTTCTTCTGATTTCGCTTTTTCAAAAATGTCAGCTATTACAGGAAACGAGTTAGATGTTTTTGTTGAAGATGAAGTCGCTAAAACTCTACTTCTATCGTGCCTACCGTCAGTTGTTCGCACACGCATAACTATAACTGTTATAGGGTCGGCAACAGTACTTGCAAGACAGCTTGCGGCACTATACGTGAGAGGAGAAAACAAACCTATCCTTGCTATTTTTGACGGAGACCAACGGACTAAAGAAACAGATAATTTAAACCACGCTCAGAACATGGCTGAAAACGTCAAGTCCGATTTTAATTTTTGGTTCAAAGCTCATATTGCTTATTTGCCAGGAGACACATGGCCGGAGGCATGGATAGTTCAGAAATGCTCAGAATGCATCGATACGCTATCTGGTCTTACTGAATGCGATGTAGATTCCCTGTCTGACGTATTGGAATATGGATTACAGGCAGGAAAGCATAATGAGTTCTTTGAGATTTCAAAGAATCTTGGCTTGGATCGATCTTACTGTCTTCAATTATTAGCAAAATGTGTTTTTCAGCATTATCCTGATGATTTTATAGAACTCACTACACGCATTTCTAAGGCGCTTGAAGAGAATGGTTGACTAATGGCTATAAGGGTTGCGTTGAGGAACGAAGCGCATCGTCCGTATCCCCAATTGGCAATGCCTTCGCAACCCGAAGGGTTGCCAGCTATTAGCCGGGGGTTGAGCGTAGCGACACCCCCGGATGGCGGCGAAAACAGATATTCGACCCCGGAGGGGTCGTAGAAAACCACACAAGCGAACACTATTCCGCCGAAATACCCCATGGCATCCACCTACCTGAGCCTACATTACCATATCGTATTTGGAACAAAAAACCGCGCACCGCTCATTGATGCGGAATGGCGTCCACGGCTTCACGACTACCTCGGCGGAACCATTCGCGGACTCGGCGGTTTCCCTGAAGGCATCGGTGGAATCGCGGATCATGTCCATCTGCTGGTGTCCTTGAAAGCCACGCACAGCCTTGCGGATGTAATGCGGGAGTTGAAAAAGGCTTCCTCCGTGTGGACTCATGATGTCTTGGGCGAGAAGCTGTTCGCTTGGCAAGAAGGGTATGCGGCCTTCACCGTCAGCGCATCCTCGCTGGACGCGGTGCGGAAATATATCGCCAACCAGGAACACCACCACCGTGTGAAATCTTTTTACGAAGAACTGATTGAAATGCTGGAAAAAGCGGGTGTTGGCTATAACCCGGATTATTTGTGACTGGCATCGCTGCGACCCCTCTGGGGTCGAAACGTTGTTTTCGACGCTATCCGGGGGTGTCGCTGCGCTCAACCCCCGGCTAATGGCTGGAACCCTTCCGGGGTTCCTGGGCCGTAAGCTGCGCTGAGGAACGAAGCGCACCATTCATGCCCCCAAGTGATGCGGGTTTCCCGGCCCTCACACCCGCCGTTATACGCCAATGTGCGAATGCCTTTGCAAGCCGCAGGCTTGTCGGCCAGTGCGCAGCAGGCGTTGCCCTGCCCAGGGTTCCGGCGTATAACTATCGCCTCCCGCCAGCCCGCCGGCATTCCCCTTGGAATCGCCGGGGCTTGAGCTTTTCCCCGCCCACCCTCAACTCGGAGCCAGCCCATGCGTTATCTCGATCCCAACCAGCCCGGCAGCAAGATCCAGTTCAAATCGCGGTATGAAAATTACATCGGTGGCGAGTGGGTGCCGCCGGTGCGCGGGCAGTATTTCGAGAACATCAGTCCGATCAACGGCAAGCCGTTTTGCGAGGTTCCCCGCTCGACCGCCGAGGACATCGAGAAGGCGCTGGATGCGGCCCATGCCGCCAAGGATGCCTGGGGCCGCGTGTCGGTGGCCGACCGGGGCGGGATTTTGCTGCAAATCGCCGACCGCATGGAGGCCAACCTGGAGACGCTGGCGGTGGCGGAGAGTTGGGACAACGGCAAGCCGGTACGCGAGACCCTGGCCGCCGACATTCCATTGAGCATCGACCATTTCCGCTATTTCGCCGGCTGCATCCGCGCCCAGGAAGGGCATTTGAGCGAGATCGACCATGACACCGTGGCCTACCATTTCCATGAGCCTTTGGGCGTGGTGGGGCAGATCATCCCGTGGAATTTCCCTATCGCCATGGCCTCCTGGAAGCTCGCCCCGGCGTTGGCGGCGGG
This sequence comes from uncultured Methylococcaceae bacterium, assembly GCA_964582755.1. Lineage (GTDB taxonomy): Bacteria > Pseudomonadota > Gammaproteobacteria > Methylococcales > Methylococcaceae > Methylumidiphilus. The sequence goes on from CAZOTR010000039.1 coordinate 11,106, forward strand.
CAATTGCGTGGTGTTGAAGCCCGCCGAGCAGACCCCGGCCAGCATCTTGGTGTTGTTGGAATTGGTTGGCGATTTGCTGCCGCCCGGCGTGTTGAACGTGGTCAACGGCTTTGGCGTGGAGGCCGGCAAGCCGTTGGCGGGCAACCGCCGCATCAATAAAATTGCCTTCACCGGCGAGACGACGACGGGCCGGCTGATTATGCAATACGCCTCGGAAAACCTGATTCCGGTGACTTTGGAGCTGGGCGGCAAGTCGCCAAATGTGTTTTTCGCGGACGTCCTTGCCCAAGACGACGACTTCGCCGACAAGGCCATGGAAGGCTTCGCCATGTTCGCCTTAAACCAAGGCCAAGTCTGCACCTGTCCCTCCCGCGCCTTGATCCAGCAATCCATTTATGACGAGTTCCTTGCGCGTGGCGTGGAGCGCGTCAAGCGCATCAAGGGCGGGCATCCGTTGGACACAGAAACCATGATTGGGGCGCAAGCCTCCAACGACCAGTTGGAGAAAATCCTCGCTTATATGGATATTGGCCAGCAGGAAGGGGCGAAACTGTTAATCGGCGGCAAGCGCCGCGACATGGAAGGCGACATGGCGGGTGGTTATTATGTCGAGCCTACAGTTTTCGCGGGCCATAACCGCATGAGAATCTTCCAGGAGGAAATCTTCGGGCCGGTGGTTTCGGTAGCTGCGTTCAAGGACATGGACGAGGCTTTGAGAATCGCCAACGATACCTTATATGGACTCGGCGCGGGCGTGTGGTCACGCGACACCAACACGGCTTACCGCATGGGCCGGGGCATACAGGCGGGGCGGGTGTGGACGAATTGCTATAACCTGTATCCCGCCCATGCCGCTTTCGGCGGTTACAAGCAATCGGGCATAGGCCGGGAAACCCATAAGATCATGCTCGACCATTACCAGCAGGTGAAGAATCTGTTGGTGAGCTATAGCCCTAAGGCTCTGGGCTTTTTCTGAACATGGCGGTCGCCCGCGTCTCCGCCACCCCGGCGGCGGTTGCTTTGATTGCCAAGCTCAAGGCGGCGCACGGGGCGTTGATGTTCCACCAGTCCGGCGGCTGTTGCGACGGCTCCTCGCCCATGTGTTATCCGCAAGGCGAATTTAAAACCGGACAGGCGGATGTGCTATTGGGCGAGATTGCGGGCTGTCCGTTTTACATCGGTGCCGAGCAGTTTGGCCTTTGGCGGCATACCCATTTGATTATCGACGCCGTGCCGGGCCGGGGCGGCGGGTTTTCGCTAGAAGCCCCGGAGGGCATGAGGTTTCTCACCCGCTCCAGGCTGTATACGGCGGAGGAATCCATGGCCTTGGACGCAGAAAGTCGGCTGGAATAAACCCACCTGCGCTTGCCGCACTTAGAATCATGATAGACCGGCCCGGTTTTTAAAACCGAGCCGGTCTTTGCGTCCCTGGCTTAATGGCATTGACACCATCCCCTGACCCCACTGTGAGGTATCCCATGTTCAAAGCGATGTTGCTAGAGAAAACCCGGCACGGGATGGAGGTTGGGGTCGTCGAGCTGGATGAATCCGCGCTGCCGTCTGGGAATGTCACGGTTGCCGTCGAGTATTCCAGCCTGAATTACAAAGACGCCTTGGCAATCACCGGCAAAGCGCCGGTGGTGCGCCAGTATCCGATGGTTCCGGGCATAGACCTGGCGGGCCGGGTCGAGGCCAGTTCCGATCCGCGCTGGCAAGCGGGCGATAGGGTGTTAGTGAATGGCTGCGGGCTGGGCGAGTCGCATTGGGGGGGCTTGGCGCAAAAGGCTAGGCTGCGGGGCGATTGGCTGGTCGCCATCCCGGACGCGCTCACCGCGCTGCAAGCCGCGTCCATCGGCACGGCGGGCTACACGGCGATGCTCTGCGTGATGGCCTTGGAGCGCCACGGCATCAAGCCCGAGGACGGCGAAATCCTGGTCACGGGGGCGAACGGCGGCGTGGGGGGCGTGGCCGTCGCGCTGCTGGCAAAGCTAGGCTACACGGTGGTGGCCTCCACCGGGCGGCTGGATGCGCCGGAGCGCCTGCTGTCCTTGGGCGCGGCGCGGCTGATCGACCGCAACGAACTGGGCAAGCCGGGCCGGGCCTTGGGCCATGAGCGTTGGGCCGGGGCCATCGACAGCTTGGGTAGCCAGACTTTGGCGAATGTCTGCGCCAGCCTGAAATATCGCGGCGTGGTGGCCTCTTGCGGTCGCGCCCAAGGCATGGATTTTCCGGGGACGGTCGCGCCGTTCATCCTGCGCGGCATCACCCTGGCCGGCATCGACAGCGTGCATACACCCATCGAAGAACGCCAAGAGGCTTGGCGGCGGCTGGCGGAGACCCTGGACATCGCCAAGCTCGGACAGCTTGCCGGGCTGATCGGCTTGGCCGAAACCAAGCCCAAAGCCGACGAATTGCTGTCGGGCTGGGTGCGCGGGCGGCTGGCGGTGGATGTCAACTGTTGAGGGGGCGTAGGAGCGGGCCGCGCCCGCGAAAATCCAGCGCGGGCGCGGAATCGGTCGCGCCCATGGGGCGCTCCTACGAGCGCTTCGCGCCAAAATTTGAATCTGATAGGCGATGAGGTGTTGGGGAATGGCATCGCTTCTAGCGATGTTATCCCTAATAGAGGTTATGCCTATATAATCCCGCGTTCTTAAGCCTTCACCCTTCTATCGCGAGAACCTCATGCTTGATTTAACCGATGCCCGTGCTTTCATCATCGACATGGACGGTGTGCTTTGGCATGGCGAAAAGCCTTTGCCGGGATTGTTGGAGTTTTTTGCCGTTTTGCGCCAACGGCAGCTTAAATTCGTCCTGGCCACCAACAACGCGGCCAGCACCCCGGACCAGTATGTCGCCAAGCTGGCCCGCATGGGCGTGTGGGTGACGCGGGACGAGGTGCTGACCTCCTCGTTGGCGACTGCCTCATATCTGGCCGAGCGCGCTGTGCCGGCCGAGACCAAGGTCTTCGCCATCGGCGAGGACGGGGTCCAGCAGGCGCTGGGGGAGAAGGGCTTTATCCTGCGCGGTTTGTACGAGATCGACGCGGACTATGTGGTCTGCGGCATGGACAAGGGCATTAACTGGGACAAGCTGGCGACGGCGACGCTGAACATCCGTGCGGGCGCGAAGTTCATCGGCACCAACCCCGACACCTCGCTGCCCACCGAGCGTGGCATCACCCACGGCAACGGTGCGATCTTGGCCGCGATCCAGGCCGGTTCCGGCGTGGCCCCGGTCACCATCGGCAAGCCCGCGCCTATCATGTACCAGCAGGCGATGGCTTGCCTGGGCGTGGACCCGGCGCACACCGTCGCCATCGGCGACCGGCTGGAGACGGACATTTTAGGCGCGATCAATGCCGACATCCGCAGCGTGATGGTGCTGACCGGGATTTCGGACCGGGAGGAAGTGGAAAGGGAGGGTTACGGGCCGACTTGGATCGTCCCAGGGCTGCCGGAGATTACCGAGGCTTTGCGGGCGGTGTAAAACATAGGGTGGGCAGCTTTGCTGCCCACCGAATTCCAATTTCTAGTAATGATGGATGAAACAATGGCTTTAGTAATTAACGCCGCAATTCGTGGTCTTGGTACTATTTACATAGATGGTGTTGAACGAATAGAGATTCACATTCCTAAAAATCAAGCCGACGGTTTGCCATACCGTATTGATGATCGTGTTCAAGTGGTTCTCCATATTCAAGACGAGTTCTATGACGCTGGACTCAGATCAACAATTAACAATGATTATGTATGGATATGCCCCGATGTCATAGGAAAAGATGGAAAAAAGAAGAAGTTAGCTCATGCCATCGCCGCTGCCGGATTCAAGAAAAACGATCATGTGCTTCTGGTTGTGAACGGCAAAGAGATTATTTTGAAATCCGCAGAGGAACGGTAAGCTTGTTTCGGTGGGCAAACGATAGAGCCGTTTGCCCGCCCTACGCTTAAATCAACGGTTCGCGGTAGAAAATCATCAACACGCCGATGAGCAGCATCGCCACCATGCTGATGATGCCGGCGACGCGTCCTTCCAGGTAGCCGTCGGGCGTCACCATGCGCAGTTCCAGCCAGCGCCCGCTGGCCATGATGACCGCCAGCAGGCCCATCGTGGTATGCGTGGCCTGGATCAAGAACTCGCTCTTCAACTCAAACTCGGCATGGGCGTGGGTCAGCAGCAAGATGCCGCCGAAGGCGCTCAGTATCGGCAAGATAAACTGGATCTTGCGCCGCTCGGGGTGCAAGCGGGCCTGCAATTCCATGTAGCCAATCACCATCGCCACCATCGTCGCGATGCGGTGCTGGAATATCTCGCCGTTGCCGAACGTGCTTTCCCAAAACCCAATCGGCCCCAGCGGCCAAGCCTCCGCGTCCGAGCGGAAGAACAGGAAAATGCTCAGGCCCATGAAGCCGACCGGCCAGTATTTCGTCCATTCCAAATGCCGGTTCTTAAGGTAGGAGGCAATCGCCATAATACCCATGACGGTGAGGAACAGGCCGGCAATGTTGTGGTTGTAGTCCGACCATTCCCGCCCCGCCTCTGACGGAATCTTGTTCACCACCGCCACGCGCCCCGGCTCGCCGGCCAGCAGCGCCTCGTGGCTGGGGGACTTGAAGGTGGGGATGACATCCTTCGGCAAGAACATATGGACGACTTCCGACACCGTCGCCGTGCGGTCGGGGATGTCCACCGACGGCGGCTGCGAAGACAAGGTCGCGGCGATGAACAGAATGCCGATCAAAATAAAGGTTTCCGCCTCGATGTAATAAGGCACTTTGTTGCTCAGGTTCGACAGCCCGCCGTTCTCGCGCCATTGCTTGCCCGCCTTGTTGTTCAGATAAGCAAAGCCCAAGGCGACTAGGAACAGCCAATTCTTCGTGATGACCAAACTGCCGTAGCCGGTGCCGAACAGGCCGTCCCAGGAGCCGATGTAATTCCAGGCCAGGAAAGTCCCGGTGCAGATCAGCAACACCACCGAAGTCACGCCCAGCCAGGCGAAGCGGGTGATTGCCACCGGCCACAAGGCTTTCGCGCCTTCGTCCTGGCGGCTGGCTTGCCACAGCATCATCAACTGTGCCACGCAGCCAAACCACACGGCGGCGGCGAGTTGGTGGATCACCGTGGTGAACATCAAGATGCCCCGGTCCTCGAAGCGGCCCACCGCGTGGACCAGCCACGCGCCGCTGATGACCAAGGGCAAGGTCAACGCGCCGACCGCATGCCAAGACGAAACCGCGCCGGGCTCTTTCAACAGCTTGCGGGCGAACACGATGAAGCCCAAGGCCAGCAGGAAGCGCAGCACACCGGCCTGGAACTGCACCGTGCCGGCATACGCCTCCATCGGCAACTCGCCCAAGGTGGACGCCAGCACCATGCCTTTGACGACCAGCTTGGTGCCGACCGAGGCGGCGAGCGACACCGCGCCCAGGTGCAGCACTTTCACGCTGGCGAGGATGGCGCCGTCGCCGGCTCGGCCTTCGGCGGTGGTGACGCGCAGGATGACGAAGCTCCACAGCACGGAGCCGACCACCAGCGCGTAGCTGATGAGCATCAGCCCCCCTAGGAAGTCGTCGATGAAATTGGCCAAGCCTTGCATGTACATAGAGGGTGCCTTACTTTGTCGCAGAAACTTTGAAACGGATCACGTCTTCGGTCAGGTGCCCGTCGGCGGCGAATACTTTGTATTTGATCGCATAATCGCCTTCCTCCAAAGCCGGGACTTTAATCAACATCTGACCGGGCTTCTTGCCCTTGGCGATTTCCAACGGATGGTAGACATCGCCCTTGCTGACCAAAAATACCTTGGACAAGGCCAGTTCCACGCCGGAGTTGAAATGCAGCGCCACCTCGGTGGGATGGTTGATTTCGATGGGGTGGGTTTTCAGCGAGGATTCCGTCACCACGGCGTGGGCGGAGGCTGGTTGGCTGGCGGCGAAGATCAAACAAGCGGCGAATAACAGGGCGATGGGGTTTTTCATGAAAGGTTTCCTGTAGGGGTTATTGATCCAAAATTAAAATAGTTTCTGGTTCCCACGCTCCAGCGTGGGAACCCGTCTTGGCCGCTCTAGCGGCCACGCGGCGCAGGAGCGCCGCCTTAGACATTCCCACGCAGGGGCGTGGGAACGAGAGAAAGGCTATTGGCTAAGGCGCGGGCAATTCAAGGTCTTTGCAGATTTTACGAACCAGAAAATCATTGATTTCCCGGTGGCGAGGGATGGCGGTTACTTTTCGTGCCACCGGGTTAAAGTACACTGTATGATTTCCACCTTCGCGCATCAAACGGCATCCCCGCATTTCAAGGTAGCGAATAAGATCCAGCCGCTTCATGCCACCAAGGCCAAGGATTCACGAATGACGTCCATGCCTCTCAATTCTTCTTCGGCAAGCTCCCGGTTGGCCTGCAAGACCAATTGAACGGCTTCCTCAAGATTAGCGCGCGCTTCTTCAAGCGTTTCCCCTTGAGTGTTGGCACCGGGCAACTCCTCGACAAAGGCGATGTAGCCTTCTGGGACTTTCCGAAAAACGGCTGTCAATTCAAGTTTCATATAGATCTCCGTTTGTTCTTCATAAAAAAGCTCATCTAGGATGTGCCGACGAAGGAGGCGCATCAATCACGAATGATGCGCTTCGTTCCTCAGCGCATCCTGCGGTCCTGCTATTCAAGCCGCAGGCGAATACGGAATATACAAGAGAGGTGCACGATGCGTGCCCTACAAGGCTATTTCCCATGCCATTTGTAGTTAGTGGACTCGCCTCGTGTTCTGATATATTCATCTACGGCATCATGCAAAAATAACAATCTCTCAGCAATTCTTACCCCTGTGGAACAATGTATATTTTGCATGGTTCTTTCGACGGATGTTTTGCGCACATTGTCTTCAAAATCGATTTCAGGGCTATATTTTGTCAATTGAGCCAAAACCCAGGAAAAATCTTCACGCAAGTATTCAGGAAAGTGTGATGGGGTGAGCGGGTGAAATTGTGAGTACGCTTCTAGTAGTCGGTGCCGAATATCTCCTGCCCCAAGCGCAAGAATTCGAATTGCTAGTGCGAGTTGTTGGTTTGCGTAGACCGCAGGATCGTGAAACTTCATGTATGTATTGTGCCTGCCAGTTTGTAGAGTGGGTAAACATCTTTTTATTTGCCCACCACATATCCAGATCTACGCCAAACCCTCAGCGATATTTGGTGGGCAAGCAAAAAGACGCTTGCCCAGCCTACAAATTACCCACCCGCCTTCTGCTTCAAAGCATGGCTAATCAAGTTTTTGCCCAAATCCTTGATCGCCCCGCCGACTTCCTGGGTGTCGGCGATGACTTGCTCCATCGCGGACAAAATCCAATCGCGGTCTTTCTCGCCGATGACCAAAGGCGGCAGGAATTTGACGACGTTCATGCCGTGGCCGGCGACTTGGCTCAAAATCCGGTGGTTTTTGAACAAGGGAATGGTGATCGTCTGGCTGAACAAGCCTTTGTTGGCGGCTTCCAGGCCGGCGAAGGCGGCTTTGCGCAGCAGGCCATCCGGGGAGCCAAATTCGACGGCAATCATCAAGCCTTGGCCGCGCACTTGTTTCAAGAAATCGTATTTCGGCACCATCGCTTGCAAACCGGCGATGATTTCGCTGCCGATTTTCGCGGCGTTCTCGACCAGCTTTTCGTCTTCGATGACTTGCAAGCTGGCGATGCCGGCGGCCATCGCCATGTTGTTTTTCGAGAACGTGGAGCCGTGGACGACGGCGCGGTCCATGCGGTTGAACACGGCGTCCATGATTTGCGTGGTCATCGCCACCGCGCCTACGGGGATGAAGCCGCCGGACAGTGCCTTCGCCATCAGGATCATGTCGGGTTCCGCGCCGTAATGCTCGACCGCCCAGA